>JANPIO010000085.1:0-19650 GCA_031425055.1 Phormidium sp. VAR_61_metabat_6 | reverse complement strand
GTGCCCGTGGAACCAGAGGTATAAATAACGTAGGCGAGCTCGGGAGAACCCTCACTAGCTCTGGTACATGCAACGGTTGAGGGATCCCCCCTGTCCCCCTTAAAAAGGGGGGTCTGAGTCCGCTTCAAAGTCCCCCTTGAAAAGGGAGATTTAGGGGGATCGCTAACTTTGGTCGGTAGTCCCCCAATCTCTAAATGCGCCCCACTAGCCCTGTTTTCTGGCTGATCTTCTTTTCTGATGGAAGAATGAGGACGCTGTTGATCTAAACAAACAATTTGCGCCTGGGATGCAGGCAAAGATTTTGCTAACCAGGATTGCGTTAGCAGAATGGAAACTTGCGTGTCGCTGAGAATGAATTGGAGGCGATCGCTCGGATAAGTTGGATCAAGCGGTACGTAGGCTGCTCCCGCTTTGAGAATGCCGAGAATGCCAATCACCATATCGGCAGAGCGATCGACACACAACCCCACCAGTGAATTGGGCTGAACTCCCATTTTTCTCAGGATTTCTGCTAACTGATCGGCCTGTCGATCAAGTTCTTGGTAGGTGAGAGTTTGAGATTCGGTAACAAGGGCAATCGCGTTTGGAGCTTGTTTTACATGGGCTTCAACAATGTGATGAAAGTAGACTGGCTCCTTAGTCAGGGAAGTTTCCATGCCGGGTTGCCCCTGATGAGGAGGTTCGGCTACACTTCCGATCTCCCCATTGTCAAAGAGGGCTAAGGGGGAGCTATCGAAGGAACATCCGCTCCAGTCATGCAGAATCTGTTGCCGTTCCTCGGATGTGAGCAACGGCAAGTCTGACAGTCGGGCATCTGGATTGGCAACAATTCCTGCTAAAAGCGTTTGAAAGTGACCAACCAAATGCGCAATTCTGTCGCGATCGAACAGATCAGTGCTGTAGGAAATAAACCCGCTCAAGCCGTCTTGCGATCGCCACAAACTCTTCAACCCATGGGCAGGTTCCCATAGGTGAACCTCCAGATCAAAGCGGGTGCTGGCAGACTCCAAGGGAGCAGGTTCTAGCATCAGGTTGGGTAGCTCCAGAGGTTGCATGGGGGCGTTTTGCAGGGCAAAGGCCACCTGAAACAAGGGATTGCGGCTGAGGTCACGATCGGGGTCTAATTCTTCAACCAGTCTTTCAAAGGGTAAGTCTTGATGCTCATAGGCCCCCAGGGCAACCTGGCGAACCTGCTCCAGCAATTCACGAAAGGTGGGATTGCCCGACAAATCCGATCGCATTACCAAACTGTTCACAAAAAAGCCGATTAATCCCTCCACCTCGCTGCGATGGCGATTGGCAATGGGCGACCCGATCGCGATATCTTCTTGCCCTGTATATCGGTAAAGCAAAGTTTGAAACGCTGCCAGCAGGGTCATAAACAGAGACGCTCCAGACTGCTGGCTAAACGTCTCTAATGCCTGGGAAAGTGCAGGAGAAATGTGTAAGGGATAGGTCGCGCCCCGATAGGTTTGAACGGCAAGATGGGGGCGATCGCTGGGCAATTCCAGCACAGGCAAATCTTGTAATTGTTGCCGCCAATAGCTCAGTTGGTTCTCTAAAATCTCTCCCTGTAACCGGTTGCGCTGCCAACGCGCAAAGTCAGCGTATTGAATTGGCAAGGAAGGCAGGGTCGCCAAGCGCTTCTCCACAAATGCCGTGTAAAAATATCCCAATTCTCGAATCAATATTCCTAAAGACCACCCATCGGCAACAATGTGATGCATCGTCAGCAACAACACTGATTCCGCTGCGTCAAAATGCAGTAGTGTCACGCGCAACAGAGAGTCGGTCGTCAGGTTGAATGAGCGTTGGGCTTCGGCTGTCGCCAATTGTTGCCGAATGCGATCGCGTTCACTGATTGGAACCGCCTCTAAATTCACTACGGCAAGTTCGACATTGGCATTGGGTTCAACCACTTGGACGGGTTGCCCATCCACAGTTGCAAATCGGGTACGCAGGGCCGCATGACGACGCACAATTTCCTGGAGCGATCGCTCTAGTGCCGAGCGATCGAGGGTTCCCGTTAGACGAATGGCGGCAGGTACGTTGTAGAAGGGATTGTGAGGGGCAAGCTGGTAAAGGAACCACAGCCGCTGCTGGGCGAAGGAGAGGGGAGTGAATGGGTGGGAGGGTGGATGGGTAGGCGCGTGGATGGGTGGGAGGCTACCGTTTAACTGCGGTTTTCTGCTATCTGGGTGCGTCTGTAAGTAGGTGATGAGTTCGGCTTTGCGGTCGGTTAATTCTTGGCGGAGGGTAGGGGTGAGGGTGCCTTCGGGGGCGTTGCAGCGGAGCCGAAAATGGTGAGGAAAAACGGCGGGATCGGGTTTGAGGGAGAGCTTGATGTCTAGGCGGTGGAGGTGAGAAATGAAGTCGGCGATCGCCCGATTGGTCATAGGTCTATTTCCTCACGTCGTTGAGAATTGGCTCCGCTCTGAGCGTTGATTGATGCGGTGAATTCGGGTTGAAACGTTGCTTGAAAGGTGTTGATCTGCTGCGCTAGTTCAGCAATAGTCGGAGTTTCAAAAATACTTCGCAGGGGCAGCTCGATGTGTAAGCGATCGCGCACCCGTGAAACGAACTGAGTGGCCAACAGAGAATGTCCTCCCAGTTCAAAAAAGTTGTCGTGAATGCCCACTTGTTGCCCCAGCAGTTGCACCCAAATTTCTACCAAAGCTGCTTCTAAAGACGTTTTAGGAGCCGTCGTTGCACTAAAATCTGCCCTGTGCAGCGCTGGTGGGGGTAGTACCTTTTGGTCTACTTTGCCGTTGGCCGTCAAGGGAAGCGCATCCAGCACCACAAACGCTGCCGGAATCATGTAGGCAGGAAGCCGTTTTTTGAGCAGCGATCGCAGTTCTCGTTCACTTGGGGCTGCCGCTGCCCTGGAAACAATGTAGGCAACCAACTGTCGATCTTGGTCGATCTCGCGCACAACCACAACCACGGTTTGCACCGATGAGTGTTGCGCGATCGCCTGTTCAATTTCACTCAACTCGACTCGAAATCCTCGGATTTTAATCTGATTATCTATCCGTCCTAAAAATTCTAAATTGCCGTTGGGGTAATAAAGCGCGCGATCGCCTGTTCTATATAAAAACCCATTTTTTATTCCCCGTTCCCAATTGCCAGATGAGCAATCTATAAATTTTTCAGCTGTCAATTTCGGGCGATTCAAATATCCTTTTGCTAACCCATTTCCACCTAAATATATTTCACCAATTACTCCGGCGGGCACAGGGTTCTGATGGGCATCCAAGACGTACACCTGAGTATTAGCGATCGCCCTGCCAATGGGGATTGTGGCAGCGGTTTCTAGAATTTCTTGGATCTCATACCAAGTAGAAAAGGTTGTGTTTTCTGTAGGGCCATAAACATGGAGCAAGTGTTGGGGCTTGCCCTGCTTCACCAGCGATCGCACCCGATCGACATTTGCCGTTTCACCGCCGAACAGCAGATATTTGAGCGATCGAAAAGCATCGGGAATGTGACTGACGGTTTGATTCAGCAAAGCAGTGGTGAGAAACAGAATACTAATATTCTGCTGCTGCAATATATCAGAAAAATCAGCGGGAGACAGCGTGATTTCTCGCTCGATACCGATCAGGTGTGCGCCGTTTAGCAACGCCCCCCACACTTCAAAGGTAGCGGCATCAAAGGCGAGGTTTGCCACCTGCGCCAGGCGATCGCCAGCCGTAATCTGCACATAGTCGGTGTTGCACACCAGCCGATTGACCGCTCGATGGGGCACCATCACGCCTTTTGGGGTGCCTGTAGAGCCAGAGGTGTAGATGACGTAGGCCAGCCGATCGGCGGTACAGAGAGTGGATAGGTTCTGATCTGATTCCTGGGCGATCGCGTCCCACGCCTGCTGCAAACAAATCACGGTAGTCGCCGCCGTTTGCAATTCGCCTACCCAGTTTGCTTCTGAGAGAACAACGGTAATGCCCGCATCCTCCACCATAAAGCGCAACCGTTCTGCCGGATAGCTGGGGTCGAGCGGGACGTAAACCCCTCCCGCTTTGAGGATGGCCACCATGGCCGCGATCGCTTCTATCCCCCGTTCCAAGCAGATGCCGACGGGCATCTCTGTACCAATGCCCAACCGCTGCAAGTATCGCGCCAGTTGATTGCTGCCCTGGTTCAACTGCTGATAAGTGAATTGTTGGTTGCCAAATTGCAGGGCGATCGCATCGGGTCGTTCTCTCACCTGTGCTTCAAACCGGTGATGAATACACTCGTTGCTAGAATTGCTGCATTGATGGCGGCTCCAACGGTGGAGCAATTCTCGCTGGTCTTCAGTTGTAAGCAATGGCAGGGCAGAAAGAGGCGTGTTTGGATTGGCGACAATTCCCTCTAGCAACGTTTGAAAGTGCTTGAGCAGTGATGCGATCGCGCTGGCCTCAAACAATTCAGTGTTGTAAACCACCATGCCCCGTAGCCCGTCGGCGTGTTGCCAACCCTTACCCCACAAATTTCTAAAGTTATCGCCGCAGATCCAAACGTAAAATTCCAGGTCAAAGCGAGATGTTTTGGTTTCCAGGTCTACCGGACTGAGAATTAAGCCCGGCAACTCTAGTTGCGTCATAGGTGTATTTTGCAGGGCAAACACTACTTGAAATAAGGGATTTTGACCGAGATTACGAACGGGTTGCAGTTCCTCGACCAGCTTTTCAAACGGCAAATCTTGATGATCATAGGCAGCTAGAGCAACATCTCGGACTCGCGCTATCAATTCCAAAAACGTCGGATCGCCCTCTAGGTTAGTCCGCAGAACCAAACTATTCACAAAAAAGCCAATTAGCTCCTCCAATTCACTCTGATGCCGATTGGCAATGGGAGTGCCGATCGCTAGGTCGGTTTGTCCGGTGTAGCGGTGCAGCAGGGTTTGAAAGGCCGCTAACAGGGTCATAAATAGCGTCACTTCTGCCTGTTGGCTCAGGTTTTCTAACGCCTCCAACAATCGCTGAGGCAGCTCCAGCAGTTGACTTGCGCCCTGAGACCCCTGGGACAATAGTTGAGCCGATGGGTGCAACGACGCTCCCGGCAATTGCAAAACTGGGATGTCTTTTAACTGCTGTTTCCAATAGCTCAACTGATTGTTTAGCACTTCACCCTGCAACCATTGCCGTTGCCAGTGAGCAAAATCTGCATATTGAATCGGCAATTCGGATAGCGCGGCAGATTTGTTCTCGACTGAGGCGGCGTATCCTGCACCCAATTCTCGAATCAACACACCACTCGACCATTCATCAAAAATAATGTGGTGCAACGCAACTAGCATCAGATGTTCGTCATCCTGCAATTGCCACAGTTGCACCCGAAAGAGTGGTCGTTGATTGAGGGGTAACGGGTGTTGAAGGGTTTGCCAGATGTCTTGCAACGCTATGACTTCGCGCTTGGGGGCAGGGTGCGATCGCAAATCTATCAACGGCAGTGGCACATCCACCTGAGCGGCAACGACCTGCATTAACTGACCATCAACGACATCAAATGCGGTGCGTAAAATCTCGTGCCGCTGCGCGATCGCCTGCATGCTGCGCTGGAGGTGCGATCGCTCTAAACGACCGCTAAGCCGAAACACCAGAGGACTCGTATAGAGAGTATCTCCCGGCAGTAGTTGGTCAATAAACCACAAACGCTGCTGAGCAAACGAGGCGGGAAAGACGAAAACATCCTCCTCGATGTGCACCTGAGTCGGTTCATCTACAATCATTCACACCTGCATGAGTTAAGCCCCACTCTGTTGTAAGAAAAAAGAAGGATTAGGAATTATGCTCTAAGATAGATTTCGGCTAAAATTTCTGTGTCTTTTTATTGCGCTCTGATTAATAAAGGGCTTCATTTTGCATCAATACCTAACCCTTACCTTTCAAAGGAGCAATGCGCCCGTAAACACTCAGCAGGCGATCGCCAGCCTCCCCAGAACCCTTTTGGATAAATATCACGCCCTGGGCTGGGCAACTGCTGGGCGATCGCTGCGCCTCTAACCTCAGGGAACGTCGGCCATCCCATTGGGTTACGGATTGATTCGCCATATCAGGGAGCGATCGCCCGTTCAGAACAGAGACATTTTGGCGATCGCTATCACCGCCTATGCGGGAGAAAGTAACCAGCAGAAAGTCTTAGCAGCCGGATTTCAGCAGCACATCACTAAACCGATTGAGCCAGAAACCTGGTTGACTGACAAAACTAATCGGCCACATAGCAGTACGTGTGTATTTTGAATTCGATTCGATAGGTGCGTTGGTCATGCTGTTTCCGAGATGCCATAGCGGGTTCAGGATCGCGGTTGTGGGTGAATTGGACATGACGGATGAGTTGCCAACCATTCTCTAAGGCCGCTTTCACCCAATCCCAACCAATGCGAAAGTAGCTATTGCCGCGAAACCAATGGGGGTCAACCCAGCGACGTTTGCCAGCAGCGACCACCTCGACCCCTTGAGCGGTGACATACAAAGTGGCGACTGCTAAGAGGAACCCGAGCCGGGAGAGGGCGCAGACGGAGCGAATCTGGGATTTCTGGAGATTCCAACCGTTCGATTGGTCGTCAAGGAAGGCCTCCTCGATATCAAACCGTAAGCCGTATTCCTCGAAGGTATGCAGGCTGGTGGGTTCATCGCTGACGATGGCCCAAAACTCCGCATTGACACTGTTACAACCAAAGGCGACATGGACTGGGCCATACCACTCGCCTTTGTGGAGCTTAACGGTATGCCAACAGAGAGCCTCCCCACGCTGAAGATGAATGTCCTTCAATTGGCACCACCCGTGACCGACCCGCCAAATCCAAGTGTTTCGCTTCACCCGAATCCGGTAGTGCCAGCCTAACTGAGTCGTCATAGCGGTCATGGCATCGGTGTGAATAAAGCCTCGGTCGGCGAGCACGACTACCTTCACCCCCTGGGGCAATCGGTTGGCAGCTTGCTGGAGCATCTCCTCATACTCGCTGAAGGCGACTGAGGCACTGCGATGCTTGAGCACCCGCCAGACTACCGGTAACGCTCGGCCTCGGTGCACAACGGCGAGGCGGATCAAGCAATACTCATCCCAAAACAGTGAAGTGTCCAAGCTCAGGTACAGACAGTCCTCATCCCAATCCGCTAACGCTGCCCGAATCAATGGCTTATACAAGCGGTGAACGTTCAGACGACTGTTGTGCAACCAGCGGCTCAAGCGGCGTTGCTTGCTTTGTGCCTGTATCCCTCGACACGGGACATAGGGCAGCCACCGCGACAGACTGACTTCCCCGCGCTGGAGCAACGCCACTACCATCCAAAGACAGGTCGTCAGATGGCCCTGATGTGCCCAGGGCACCGATTGACCCAGCCAAGCGTTCAAGGCATTGTAGAGGGGGGAGTTTTTTTCACAGCGTTCATGGTTTTGAGTGGTATCTAAGCTTAGAACGCTGGCTCCCCCTTGGTCTCTTCAATCTCCACAACGACCACGCAGCAAGGCTCTCCGGCTCTAAAAATTAACTTTTGTCAGTCAACCAGGCCAGAAACACTGCTGAAAACAATTTGGACGCTAGTACAAGAAAAGGGGTAGCATCGCAGCAATGGCAGTTGTGTCGTAAGAACCAGTGAAAGGTAGGGTGTGGAAAGCTGAAACAGTGCCATTAGGAATCTCCCCCAACAGCGAATCAGCTCCCCATCATGGTTTCTACAGCGAAACCGTCACCGTTTCTCGCTGGGGATGGATGGCTTTCCCGGTCTGCAACGCCGTATGCAGCCGGTTGAGGGCGTGCAGATAGGCGTGGGCCGAGGCCACCACAATGTCGGTATTTGCCGCGTGGCCCGAGAATACTCGGTCTTCGTAACGAATACGAATAGTGACTTCGCCGAGGGCATCAATGCCCTCAGTCACCGACTGCACCGAAAACTCAATCAGCTGGTTGGGGATATCCACCACCCGGTTGATCGCCTTGTAGACCGCATCCACTGGCCCCGTGCCGATCGCCGCATCCATCAGCTCCTGGCCGTCGGGGGTGCGGATGGTGACGGTGGCGGTGGGCTTAGCGCTGTCGCCGCAGGAAACCTGCACCAGGCCGAGGTGAAAGTGCTCGGGGGCCTGCTGGGTCTCGTCGTTGGCAAGGGATTGAATATCCCAGTCGGTAATTTCTTTTTTCTTGTCAGCTAGCTCTTTGAACCGCAAAAAGGCACGGTTGAGAGCCTGGTCATCTAGCTCATAGCCCAGCTCTTGCAGGCGGGTGCGAAAGGCGTTGCGGCCCGAGTGCTTGCCCAGCACAATCTGGTTGTCGGTCAGACCAATGGACTGGGCGTCCATAATTTCGTAGGTAAGCTTGTTTTTGAGCACGCCATCTTGATGGATGCCCGATTCATGGGCAAAGGCGTTGGCCCCGACGATCGCCTTGTTGGGCTGCACAAACATGCCGGTCAGGTTCGACACTAGGCGCGAGGTCTTGTAGATCTGCCGGGTGTCAATGCTGGTAAGGGGTTCCTCCGACTCAGCAGGGCGACCCAAAAAGGGATTGTAGAAGGCACGGCGCACGTGCATGGCCATCACCAGTTCTTCGAGGGCGGCGTTGCCCGCCCGCTCGCCGATGCCGTTGATGGTGCATTCGAGCTGGCGCGCCCCAGCCTTCACCGCTTCGAGAAAGTTGGCCACCGCCAGGCCCAGGTCGTTGTGACCATGGACGGAGATCACGGCCTGGTCGATGTTGGGCACGTTGGCTTTGATGCCGCGAATCAAGTCGCCAAACTCGCTCGGCGTCAGGTAGCCCACGGTGTCGGGAATATTGACGGTGGTGGCCCCAGCGGCGATCGCCGCCGCCAGCACCTGATACAAAAACTCGGGGTCAGAGCGGCCCGCATCTTCGGGCGAAAACTCGATATCGTCGGTAAAGGTCTTGGCGTAGGCCACCATCTCCGGCGCGATCGCCAGCACCTCCTCGCGGCTTTTACGCAGCTTGTACTGCATGTGGATATCGGAGGTGGCGAGGAACGTGTGAATACGCCCTTTAGCGGCGGGTTTAATGGCTTCCCCCGCTCGCTCAATGTCGCCCTTGGTGGCGCGGGCCAGGCCGCAGATGGTCGGGCCATTTTCGGTGCCGACTTCTCGGGCGATTTTCTGCACCGCTTCAAAGTCACCGGGGCTGGCAAACGGGAATCCGGCCTCGATAATGTCAACCCCCAGTCGGGCCAGCTGCTTTGCGATCACTAGCTTCTCTTCGACATTGAGGGTGGCCCCAGGAGACTGCTCGCCATCTCGCAGGGTGGTATCGAAGATGAGAATGCGATCGGGGCTGGGCGGGTTGCTCATGGTGACTCCCACGGAGTAGACAATAGAGGGTGTTAGATCGACGGTAGGCCAGTTTCCAGCGGATGGTCACCGCAAGGCGCTCCAGCTCTGGATAAGACCCGGCAAATGTATCGGTTCTAACTATTCTACCGGCACAAAGTCGGAATCGCTACGACTTAGCCCTAAACTTTTTGAGCGATCGGTGACACAGCCGCTGCTTCTAGACTAAATTTCTGCCGGGCGACTTCTGGCCTCCTTAAAAATGGGTTTCCCCCACCGGCTCGATCGCGATCGAACCGGCAGGGGAAACCTATGGGTGGCAAATGGCCCTAAAGCCAAGCTCACTGCAATGCGTTAGCTTCTCCAGGTTTCAGACTGCATTCGCAGAATTTGGTTAACGCTGTTGATGTAGCCCTGGTCTTCCCTTAAGCTGCTGCTGATATAGCCCTGGTTAATGGCAGCTTCAACAATATTGCGACCCTCGGCATTACCATGGCGCGCTTTGTAAGCCGAATAACCGCCCTCGCTGCCTTCGTTTAGCTCACCCCTGACAGCCATGTAGGCCAGCTGGAATGGGCTCACGGTGTCACTGGCAAGCGATGCACCCATACCCATACTGTTAAACTCAGCGCTTTGACCAGGGGTGCGCATCTGCCCAGAATCTTGGGAACGGGGAACTTGGTTGCCCGGGGTTTGGTTAGGATAGGACTCTGGATTTTGCCCAGGTACTCGCTCAGGCGATTGGTTAGGAGCCTGGCTGGGAGTCCGATCCATGCCGGGGGTTTGCATCTGCCCAGGAGTCTGTCCTTGGCGAGGGGTTTGCATCTGCCCAGAATTGTCGGGTTGTCTGGGGATTTCGTTGCCCGGGGTTTCGTTAGGATAGGACTCTGGGTTTTGCCCAGGTACTCGCTCAGGCGATTGGTTAGGGGTTTGCATCTGCCCAGGAGTTTGATTCTGGCTGGGGGTTTGAGATTGCAAAGTCCCGTGGGTATCGGCAAAGGCAGCAGGTGCAATTGCGCCTGCTAGAAAAAGTGCTGAAATTGTTCCTAAAGATAGTCGTTTCATTTCGAACCTCAAAATTGGATCTTGTACAAGATTCGCGATGGCTTTTTGCCAAAATAGAGAATCTTGGCTTGTGACCCAGGAATCCGTGCTTCTCGTTTTTTGGTGGTTTTCCTTAGGCTAAAAAGGTTTGAGCGTTAGAAGACCGGATCAAAAACGTGAAAAATCAAACTCTAAGCTTCACAAGCTCTCGATACAACTTAAGGATAATTTTCTAAAGTGAAGTCGTCCGTAGGGAGGAGATGATCCCCCGAATTTTGTAGATCTACATTTAGGCTAAAAACCAAAATAAAATTGCTTGTTTGCCAAAAAATAATGATGGTCAATTTGGGCCTCTGCGATCGCCCCAAAAAATATAGCGATCCGACATGATTACTGAAGAGAAAGAGGGCTGAAAGCCTTATCTGACAAGGATATCTATTTCACGAATCAAATAGGATTGCTATATCTATCGCCCGACAGTGCCTTTGCATTATGTTCGTCCGGTGGGGTTATTCAGGTTCCCCTGCGGCTGAGCAGGCAAGCTTTTCTGAGCAGAAATCCGTCCTTTGATACTGCCTAAAGCTCCCAAATTAAAGAAGGGTGCGTTACCCAGCGGAGTGGACGCACCCTTAGTATCGTTGATGGCTTGTAGAAAATTGCCCTAACTGGATCTAGCTATTGGCAGGGATTGCAACTGAGCCGAGATCGTTTTGGTCGCCATTTACAGCAGGAATCGAATGCCTACATAGGCGCTGATGGTGATTAGCTGTAGCGCCATGATTGGCAGGCCGTAGCTTAAAAACTGTCGGAACGAAATTGGCTTGCCGTGCTGTTCGGCGATCCCCGCCGCCACAATGTTTGACGACGCGCCGACCAGGGTGCCGTTGCCGCCTAGGGTGGCCCCAAACATCATGGCCGCAAACAGGGGCAAAATCTCGGGGGGAATCTGCCCAGCAAAGTCGGGCGACAGCAGCTCCGGCCCCGCTAAATTTACGTTGACCAAATATTCCTTTAGCAGGGGCACCATCGCCACCACCAGGGGAATGTTGGGAATCAGGCTGGAGAGAATGCCGGTAATAAACAGCAGCAGCATCGAGCCCAGGGCAATGTTTTGGCCAATCACGACCCCTAACAGACCAGAGGCCGAGCTAATTACTCCGGTTTCTTGCAGACCACCAATCAGCACAAACACGCTCATAAAGAAGATCAGCGTGCTCCAGTCGACATCGCGCAAAATGTTGTGCACGGTGTCGATGCCGCTGTGGTGGGTGAGCAACAGGCAGAGGGCGGCCCCCAGCAGGGCGATCGCCGCTGGAGAAATCGGCACCGGCAACGTGTCGCCCACCACAAACAACACCAGCACTAGGGCCACAATCAGTCCGCCCAGGGCCAGCATGCGGGGATGATTGACCACCGGGTGGGGCAGGTGGTCGAGGTCAGCCAGCTTTTTGTTCCAGGTGCTGGAGAAAAGGATGGGCAGCATGACGACAATGGTGGCGATCGCCACCACACCTCCCAGACTGAGTTTGGTGAGATACTCCAAAAAGCTCATGTTGATCGCGTCACCCACAATGAAGGTGGCCGGATCGCCCACAATAGTCAGCAGGCCAGCGCTGTTGGCCACAAACACCATCAAAATCAGCAGGGGCACAAAGTTGATGTTGAGTTCTGCCGCCATGGGTGGAATCAGCGGGGCCAGCAGCATGACCGTGGTGGCGTTGGGCAGCATGGCACAGACCGGGGTGGTAATGGCCACAATGCCCAACAGCAGCCGCTTACCTTCGCCCCGTGCCATAATTACCATCTGGGTGGCTAGATATTCAAAAATTTTGGTGGGTTCAAAGGCGCGCACCATCACCATCACCCCAAAGAACAGCGCCAGGGTAGCGTGGCTGTTGCCGATGTAGCCAATGGCTTGATCAAGGGTTAGCACATGAAAAAATATCAGCAGCATTGCACCCAAAAAGGCCGCAACAGTAAGGTGCATGCGCTCGGTGGCAATCAGGGCCAAAACCCCAACAAAGATTACCGACGCAGTGATCCCAGACCAGGTTTCCATAGCCTGTCTCCTTCTTATGGTGCTAAACAAAACCCTTTGATAACGAATGCCATCGAGGAGTTAACTGTCGTAGGAGAACTACGGAGAGCGTTAGAAAAAGCTTCCAGTACGTTCTCTCCCAAGGCCGACGGAGTTAGCTGACGGGCGAGGGGTGAGAGATCCCCTTCTCTGGCGATGCGTTTCGCCCTGAGATAAGCCCCAAAAGTTGGTTCCTCCGCTTCAGTTCACGCTTAACGAGCGCTGAATTAGGCAGCGTAACTATTGAGTTGAGTGCGAATCTAGCACATTTGCCCAGAATCAACAATCCGCAAATGCTCACGGGCCGCCGGATGCTGAGGGCGGACTAATCCTGGGATGAAGCGTTGCTCACCACCTCACGCACCCGGTAGATCGGGCGCTGCTGCGATTCGTGGTAGGTGCGCATGAGCAGCTCGGCCAGCAGGCCAAAGCTGAAGAGTTGGATGCCCGCGAGGAGAAGTACGACGGCGAGAACTAGCAGAGGGCGATCGCCAATATCTTGATCGGCTAAAATTTTGACTAAGGTGAGATAAACCCCCAGGGCAAAGCCCGCCGCCATCGACGCCAGACCCAGGCTGCCAAAGACATGCATGGGCCGAGTGAGAAACTTCTTCATAAAGTAGACGGTGAGCATATCCATCACCACGCGCAGGGTGCGGCCCAGGCCATACTTGCTGGTGCCAAAGCGGCGGGGGTGGTGGGTGACGGGCATTTCGGTAATGCGCGCCCCTTCGATAAAGGCCAGGGCTGGCAAAAAGCGGTGCAGCTCGCCGTAGAGGTTGAGGTCGCGGATCACCTCGGCCCGGTAGGCCTTGAGGGAGCAGCCGTAGTCGTGCAGCTCAACCCCTGTGACCCCGGCAATCAGCCAGTTGGCAACTTTTGAGGGAATCAGCCGGGTGAGGGTGTTGTCTTGGCGGTTTTTGCGCCAGCCGCTGACTAGGTCGTAGCCCTCGTTAAGGCGATCGAGCAGGCGGGGAATGTCGGCGGGGTCGTTTTGCAGATCGCCATCCATGGTGATGACGATTTGGCCACGGGAATGGTCAAACCCGGCGGCCATGGCGGCGGTTTGGCCGTAGTTGCGGCGCAAGATCACGGCTCGCAGCGGGGGATATTGCTGAGCCAGCTCGCGCAGGCGATCGCTCGATCCGTCCGTAGAGCCATCGTCTACCCCCAAAATTTCGTAGCTGTAGCCCAGCCCATCGAGTGCCCCGGCGATCGCAGCGATCAGGGCGGGCAGGCTCTCATACTCGTTGTACACCGGCACCACCACCGAAATATCGATGGGGGCGGTGAGGGCGGGCAGTGCAGAAACCGAGGAGGAATGGGTAGAGGTCATGGCAGCTTCGGCACAACGGGTAAAACCGGCAGAGGCGATAATCTATGCCGCCTAGGCAGACAACAATTTATTTGAGTGTACTGGAAAGGCCTTGATCGAGCGTGACCAATGCCGCACCGAGAGCCTCGGCCAGGGTGCTGACCACCCGATAAAGCACCACTGCGCTGAGCACCACGGCGGCAGAGAACTGGCCCTGTAGCAGACTGAGGGCGATCGCCTCAAACACGCCTAGCCCGCCCGGTGCCCCCGGCACCACTAGCCCCCCCAGCCAGGCCAGGCTAAAAGCGCTGATGGTGCTAGACCAGTCGCCCGCCGCCAGAGGGGTTACGGCGCTGAGCACTAGGCAAAAGCCGACGCCGCGCAGGGCTATGTAACCGAGCTGGCCGAGCAGGGGTTTGAGGGGGTAGTGGCAGAGGCCGGGGGTGGGGGAGTGAGGGGGTGGGGGAGGTGAGGAAGGTGAGGGAGGTGAGGAGGGTGGGGTGGTTTTGGAGCGGCTGAGGCGATTGACTAGGGGGTTGAGCCAGCGGGGGAAAAGGGTGGCGAGGACAACGCTTAGGCTCAGGAGCTGCAAGGGCCAGTAGCGGGTGGGGGTGGCGATGCCGACGAGCAGGGCGGCGGCAGCCATGAGTAGGGGTTCTAGGGCGACGCCGATGATGGCAGAGCCGTTGTCGACCCCGACAGTGCGCAGGGCGCGCACTCGGCCAAAAAAGTGCCAGACGTTGCCGGGCAGGTATTTCAGCAGGTTGGTTTGCAGGTAAACGGGGGCACTCCAGCTGCCGGTGATGGGCTGTTGCAGAGCTTGTAGTGCCCAGCTCCACACCCAGCCTGCCCAGACGTGGGCAAGCAGTGTCACTCCGAGGGCAACCATCAGCAGGCTCCAGCCCTGGGCGCTAAGGCGTAGGGCACTGATGTCGGCCCAGTGGCGCACCAGGGTGTGGAGTAAGAAGGCGATCGCCGCACCGACCACCACCCAGCGGGCCAGGGGCTTTAGGCGCTTGAGCCAGGCAGCATTCAAAAACGACAAGGGCAACCCTCAAACAGGCAAACGCTGCTTGGACTATACCGCGCCCCCTGGGCAGTAGCTGGTCATCACCCGCCCCGCCCGGCGCAGCTGCTGGTGATAAGCTGCGCTTACGGGATGCGCCAAATTAGTTAACGAGTCAATGCCAATGCCGTTGCGGCCCTGGTCAACCCCTGAGCTATGAATATAGTCGCCGTGACTTAGGTAAAGGGCTACATGCTTGGTGCGCTCTGGAGTGCCAAAAAAAACCAAATCGCCCGGCATTAGCTCATCCCAACCGATGGGCTGGGTAAAGGCCTCCTGCTGGTAGGAATCGCGAGGCAGCCGAATGCCCACCGAGGCAAAGGCCGCCTGCATCAGCCCCGAGCAGTCGTAGTTGGGGCCAACGGTGCCGCCCCAGAGGTAGGTGTTAGGTGTGGCCATCGCCCGCTGCGTAAAGGCGATCGCCTCCGGCAGGCGAGACTCAATGGCGCTGCGATCGAGCGAAACGGGCTGGTAGGGCTGTTCGGCAGGTTTGAGCACCTCCCAATCAGCGGCGCTAATCCAGCCGGGATAGTCGTCTTCGCACAGGATCACCGCATAGGCATTGGAGGATGCTTGCCCCAGCCGCAAATGCATCCCCAACGCAGCCTGAGTCACCAACCCCTCTAACTCTGCCGTCTTGTAAAGGTTCAGCGCCCGACCACAAACATATTCCTGTCCCCAAAATTCTTCCACTGTCCGCTCCATCACCCCTACCCTACGGGAAGCCGCTCCACGTTTACAACCCCATCACCCCATCACTCCCCCATCTCCTCACCTTCCCCATCTCCTCACCCTCCCTAATCTTCCCCACCCCCGCACCTACTCCGGTTTATCCCCCGTATTCCGCACATTCACCACCTTCTTCAGCACGTTAAACCAAAACGTTGACCCCATAGAAATGGCGAACCCGCTGACCAGCCAGCCCAGCAGACGGCGCGGCACAAAGGGAACCGGCCACGACTGTTCAGCCTCCTGCTGCTGCTTCACCACCACCTCGTTGTAGCCCAGCGGGAAGGGAATCTCGTCGAGGGCACGGTTGACAGCGGTCTGCACCTGCTCAATATCTTGATTAAAATCACCGGTCGATTCAGCGACCAGTTGGTCGGCGGTTTGGGTAATCGAGTTGCGCAGAATCGGGTCTACGGCCAGGCGAGTGGCAATGTGAAACGAGTCGGCGTTGATAGAAACCGCTGTGGCAATGCCAATCAGCAGCGCGACTGCCTTAGCGTTGCGCTTATAGACGCCGGTGGCTCGCTCCATGCCGCGATCGAACCACTTTTCGAGTTCGAGGCCAAACAGTTTGACATCATCGCGGGTGGTGTCGGCGGTGACTTCAACCTTGCGGGCGATCGCCGCCAAACTGCTGCGCAACGCTGGGGTAATGGGGGCTTGGCCTAAACGATCGATCAGCGCCTGGGCATCGAGGTTGCCGCCCTGGGCTAATCGTCTCAGCTCGCTGTAGGCGGGGCTGTTGTTGTCAAAAATATCCAGCAGCTGGGCCACATTGGGCCGCAGCTTGCTAAGCATTGCCGCCCGCTCGGTGGGGGTGCTAGCCAGCCCGCGCTTAATGTACTCCAGACGGCGTAAAAAGGTCTCGGTGAGGGGATGGCCGTCGGGTAGCACATCCGCCGCCATCAGCCCAAATTCGTCGAGGCGGTTGACGACGCGATCGAGGCTTTCGGGCAGCGAGACAATGCCCGCCTGAAAGTCATCGATAATGGTGTGAATGCCCTGCTCTAGTTGCTGAAGCTCGGCGTTGAGCAGAAACTCGTTGCCGGTGCTGGCCTTGAGGTCGCTGAGAATATTGGTGACGGGGCCGAGGACGCGATCGCGGGCAAAACTGTGGATGCGATCGTTGGCTAGCACCTGCCACAGGTTGCCCAGCTGCATGCGCTCTAGCAGACTGTTGGCAAAAGCCTCAGGCGGAATGTAGCTAGGACCGCTAGTTTTGCCCACCCCAAACACATTGCGCTGGCCCGTCAGGGTGCGGTAGACACGACCAAGAAAATGCGAAATGCGCCGAAACGATCGCGCGATCGACCCCTTGGCCTCCTGGTCTAAGCTGCGAATCCAAGGGCTCTCGTAGAGGGCATCAGCCAAGGCCTGGGACGACGCTTCTCGATCTCTGTCATTACCCGCTAGCAGCACCTCAATTGACTGCTTTAGATGCTCAGCCCGCCACTGCAAAAGCGTGCCAATAATTTCTTGAGCCTCGCTGGCCAGCAGGCTCAGCACAAAAAAGATAAAGACTAGCCCTAGGGCAATATCTAAAACTATAGGAAAGTTCATAGACTAACTGTGCAATTCTGCATTTTCGAACCTCACCCTACCCAATGTTGGCAATCTACCCACGTCCTAGGCCTCAACAGCAAAAAATAGCCGCCCAGGCTATTTAAACTCTGCAAAGGAGCGCAAATAGTAAACCGGTCGGTGGCTAGAGAGCACTAAAAAAATAGCGAACCAACCCATCATAGACTTGGTTCGCCCATTGTACTCAAGCGACCTAAAAACGGATCACAATTGTTTTAAAATCGAGACGAGTACTTACCACCAGCGCTTTTATTCGTCTTCGTCGTCCAGCAAAGCGCCATTTTCTCCCAACTGCTTGAGGCGAATATGCTTGCGCCCCAAGGTAATTTCAAACTCATCGCCGGGCCTGAGCCCCATTTGTTTGGTATAAGTTGAGCCAATTAGCAGATTGCCGTTAGATTGCACCGTGATACGAAAACTGGCGCTTCGACCACCGCGCCCGTTGCCATTCTGGGTGCTGTCAAGCTGAATCCCCTCCGCCTCAATCAAGGCGTTGAGAAATTTCATCATATTGACTCGGGGGTTGCCCGCCTTTGTCAATGTGTAATAACCGCAGGCTTTAGCCTTCTCTTCTTTGCTGAGTTCGTCAAGATTTTTGATCTTCTGCAGTAGCTCTTGACCGACTAGTTGTTCTACCTGAGTTGCGTTAGCCATTAACTCTATTCTCGTTCACAACGGTTTGCTCCAGACACTTGAGGCAGAAACAGCAAAACTGTTCTACCTGGCTCTACTTGAATGACAACACGCAAAATGATACTACAGCGAAATAGTTTTTTGCACTCTCTTTTTTTGACCCCCTAATTGTGTAACAGCAAGGCACAAAAAGGCTCTCTTTTTGTCCTCCATGAACATCGTAGAATAGTGACAACCGACGGGATGATTTAAACCCAATGAAACTAACAACTCGCGGACATTACAGTGTTAAAGCACTGCTCGACCTGACGCTGCATCCCTCCCGTCAGCCGGTCTCGGTGCACACCATTGCGGCGCGTCAGGGACTGCCGCCACCCTACTTAGAAAAGCTATTAATTGAGCTGCGGCGAGCGGGCATTGTGGAGTCGGTGCGCGGCCCCCAGGGTGGCTATCGATTGGCTAAGCCCGCTGACCAGATTTTTTTGGGCCAAATCTTAGCGGCGGTTGGCGAACAGGTTGACCCTTTGCCTCGCCACAGCCCCCAGGCCGACCAGGCCGAAGACTGGGTTACCTTTGCCGTATGGAACCGGCTCTCGCAAAAACTCAAAGAAGCCCTCTATAGTATTTCCCTAGAAGACTTGTATTTTGATGCCCGCAGTTGGCAGGCAGCTCAGGGGGATGATGTCAGTTTTGTGGTTTAGCTGGGCTGAGCGGGCAGCGGTAGTGGGGCTGGCAGCCGGACTCGATCGCATCGTCGGAGACCCCTGGGGCTGGCCCCATCCAGTGCAGGCGATCGGCCAAATCATTACCTGGGGGTCCCAGAGCATTTTGCGCCACAAGCTGCCGCCTGGGGGGGAGCGATCGCTGGGCATCATCCTGGGGCTGAGCGTCATTCTCGGCAGTGGAGCCGTCGGGTGGGGCATGGTGTGCCTGGCTGGGATGGTTCACCCTGCGGTCGGGCTAGGCTGCGAAGTGGTGCTCTTGGCCAGCTGCTTTGCCGGGCGCAGCCTCAGGCGGGCGGCGGCAGATGTGCTGGCCCCGCTGGAGGCGGGCGATCTTCCCCTGGCGCGGCAGCAACTGGCCCTCTACGTAGGCCGCGACACTGAGAACCTGGACAAACCTGAAATATTGCGAGCCGTGCTTGAAACCGTGAGCGAGAACGCCACGGATGGGGTGATGGCCCCGCTGTTTTATGCTCTGCTGGGTGCCCTGCTGCCCGTGGGCAGTGTGCCGGTGGCCCTGGCCTACAAAGCCGCCAGCACCCTCGACTCGATGATTGGCTACCGAGCAGCGCCCTACACCCACCTGGGCTGGTTTAGTGCCCGCTTTGAGGACGCTTTGACCTGGCTGCCCTGCCGCCTGACGGTGTTCACCATCGCCCTGCTCTCGGGCCGACCTCGCCATGTATGGCAATTGTGTCGCCGCGATGCGCCCGCTGACCCCAGCCCCAACGCGGGGTGGAGCGAGGGTGCCTACGCCGCCGCCCTGGGGGTGCAGCTGGGCGGACGGAACGTCTATCGAGGACAGGTGAAGGAAAAACCGCTGCTGGGGGATGCGGTGGTGCCGATTACGGGCGATCGCATCCTCGCGGCCCTCGCCTTCACCCGTCGTGCCTTCCTGCTGTGGACTGGCTTGGGCGTAGCCGTCATAGCAGGACTAGGGAGGCTCAGCCAGGGATAATGGGGCATTACCCTGCGGTTGAATGCGCCTTTGAAAGACGTTTTTCCTAATTCCTCACTGCGTTACCCAGTGATTATGGGACTCACCTTGGGCCTGGGCATCGGGTTATCGGTGGGAGCGGCTTGGTTGGTCAGCCAGTGGGAGGCCTCGCGGCGACAGGCTCAGTTTCAGCAGCAGATCGAGAATCTATCCACGGCGCTACAGCGCAGCCTCAACCGCTACACCGACGTGCTGACCTTTTTGCACGACTATTACCAGGTGGCGGAA
>JANPIO010000084.1:0-4190 GCA_031425055.1 Phormidium sp. VAR_61_metabat_6 | reverse complement strand
AGGAATGCGCTCTATCACCATTGCCAGTGCTACCGGCAGCATTGAGGCGTTGGTCGCCGACGCCGCTACCGATGCTCCAGCCCTGCCAGCGGTGTTTATTCACGGTATGGCCTGCGCTGCCGATCTGTGGCAAGCACAGCTTGAGCAGACGGCGCAGCAGAGAACTGCGATCGCCATGTCTCTACCGGGTCACGGTGCATCCACCCCGCCAGCCGACCATGACTATTCCCCTGCCGCCTGTGCGAATGCTCTGTTTGCGGTGCTGGATGCGTTGCAGCTAGACAGCATCCTTTTGGTTGGCCACAGCTACGGCACCTGCGTTGCCCTCGCTGCCGCCGCCGCCCAACCCCGCCGCATTGCCAAGCTGATCTTGGTGGATCCGCCGATTGACTCTACCCAGTGCCCACCGGAGGTCTACGAGGCGCAGATGGTGCCGATGCAGCAGGCCATGCTGGGGGAAGACTGGCGATCGGTGTTGGAACAATCCTTTCGCAACGCCCTGACCGGTGGCACCTCTGAAACCCAGGCCAATATCCTGGCGCGTCTGAATCGCACTCCAAAGGCAGCTCTAATTGGTACCGGGCGTGAGCTGTTTACCTTTGAGGCCACAGCCGCCCTGGATCGCTATCTGGCTTCGCCCGGTGCTCAGGCCCACGCCATTTTGGCTCCATCCAATGCGATGCCCCTGAGTCTGCACGTGCTGCGGCCAGCGCTGCCGACGACGACCATTCCCAATACCAGCCACTGGCTCATGCTCGATGCTCCAGAGGCCTTTGCCCAAGCCCTAAAAACGGTGCTGTAGATGGATTTTTACATCATTTACACCGAGACCAAGATGCTGCTGTCTAAGCAGCCGTATGGGTCGTGGCACGAGGTTCAGGCAGAATTTTTGGACTATAAAACCTCGCTGGGGCCGTGGCCCGCCGATGCGGTGATTGACTATCTGCAAACGGATTATCCGCGCTTGGATCCTAGTCCTGCTGTGCAAGTGGCTGAACTACTGAAAGCGACAGTCTGTTGCCAGGAACTCACTTTTCGAGAGGGGAGCCTGTTGAGCGATCGCTGACTTAGGTTAATCGCTTGCAGGCCTGTAGTGATGTAGCGCCATGTGAGCGGTCAGGTAAAGAATTCTCTCAGAGGCCCCCGCCAGCGCGACATCTTCGCGACAATCAGAACCATTGGGTCTACCAGGGCTGCGCGGCTCAGGGTGTTTCGGCAAACTCACGCTGACCACCGCCACCAAGGAGACTCACCCGATGAAACTGGCCTACTGGATGTATGCCGGCCCGGCGCACATTGGCACCCTGCGCATTGCGAGCTCGTTTAAGAACGTGCACGCAATTATGCACGCGCCGCTGGGGGATGACTATTTCAACGTTATGCGATCGATGCTAGAGCGGGAGCGCGACTTTACCCCCGTCACCGCCAGCATCGTCGATCGCAACGTCCTCGCGCGCGGCTCTCAAGAAAAGGTGGTCGATAATATCGTCCGCAAAGACAGAGAAGAGCACCCCGACCTGATCGTGCTCACTCCCACCTGCACCTCCAGCATTTTGCAAGAGGATCTGGCCAACTTTGTGCAGCGCGCCAGCCTTGATTCCCAGGGTGATGTGCTGCTGGCCGATGTCAACCACTACCGGGTCAACGAGCTGCAAGCCGCCGATCGCACCCTCCAGCAGATCGTGCAGTTTTACCTGGCCAAAGCCCGCAAGCAGGGCACCCTTCCCGAGGGCAAAACCGAGAAGCCTTCGGTAAATATCATTGGCATGACTACCCTCGGCTTCCACAACAACCATGACTGCCGCGAGCTGCGCACCCTAATGGCCCAGCTCGGCATTGAGGTGAACCTGGTGATGCCCGAGGGCGCGCTGGTGACCCAAATTAAAGACATGGGCCGGGCCTGGTTTAACCTGGTGCCCTACCGCGAAGTGGGGCCGCTGACGGCAGAGTATCTCCAGGAAGAGCTGGGGATGCCCTACGTGGATATCACCCCCATGGGCATTGTCGAAACCGCCCGCTGCATTCGCGCCATTCAAACGGTGCTGAACGAGCAAGGGGCCGAGGTTAACTACGACGCCTTCATCGACGAGCAGACTCGGTTTGTGTCGCAAGCGGCCTGGTTCTCGCGATCGATCGACTGTCAGAATCTGACCGGCAAAAAGGCCGTAGTATTTGGCGACAGCACCCACGCCGCCGCTATGGTCAAAATTCTCGCTCGTGAAATGGGCATTCACGTTGTGCTAGCGGGTACCTACTGCAAGTACGACGCTGAGTGGTTTGCCGCCGAAGTGGGCGAGTACTGCGACGAGATTTTGGTTAGTGAGGATAATGGCGAAATTGGCGATCGCATTGCCCAACTCGAACCCGCCGCCATCTTCGGCACACAGATGGAGCGCCACGTCGGCAAGCGGCTCGACATCCCCTGCGGCGTGATTGCGGCTCCCATTCACATTCAAAACTTCCCGGTGGGCTATCGGCCCTTCATGGGCTACGAAGGGGCCAACCAGATCGTAGACCTGGTCTACAACTCCTTCACCCTGGGCATGGAAGACCACCTGCTAGAGTTCTTTGGCGGCCACGACACCAAGGAAATTCTCACCAAGACCATGAGCGCCAATGCCGCTGTCGAGGCGGGCCTGGGCTGGAGCGCCGACGGCCTGGCCGAGCTGCAAAAGATCCCCGGCTTTGTGCGCGGCAAGGTGAAGCGCAACACCGAAAAGTATGCTCGTGAGCAGGGGGTTGCTAGCATCACTGCCGAGGTGCTGTACGCCGCTAAGGAAGCGGTGGGAGCGTAATCGCAAGTTTCATCCCGCCACTGTAGGGGCAAACGGTTTGCCCAGCAGGGTTCTTGCCCAATCAGGGCGAACACCGTTCGCCCCTACAGACCCACCTGGTTGGGGCAGGGCTCAACCTCAAACAATAGCCCCCAGACTTTTCCCGTTGCAAGAGTCTGGGGGCTATTTGATTCAAGCACTTTTACGGATTGAAGGACTAGCTACCCTGGCAGCCAACCCAGGTGCCCTGATCTTCGTAAACGAAGGGGGAACCGGTCTCGCAGAGCACAGAAATAGCGCTCTGGGGGCCAGGGATAGTCACCATAGAGACGGTGCCGCCGACGGGGCTAGGCACATCAGATAGCTCAGGCTCGGTCAGCGCCGACTCGGGGCCGACAGCGTCGCCGGGGTTAGGCACCTGGCAACCGACCCAATCCATACCCATGTCGCTGTAGGCAAAGGGGACAAAGCCTTCTTGGTCACAGGCCACCATCACCCCGATCTCAGGGCCGGGCAGGCGGAGCTGTTTCACCATGCCGCCCTCTGGGCTCTCGACATCGCCGAAAAATACATCAATTGTGGCTCCAGTCCCTTCGGTCATAGGCTCTTCGGTAGTGGGAGCTTCTTCGTTAGGATCCAGAACTTCCACGGGGGTGGTGCAGCCTACGGCACCCACAAGGCAGAGTGCTGCCGCTGCGCCCAGGCGACCCCAGGCAAAGGCCGACAATTTAGCACCGGGTAGACGAGAAAAAGCCATGGCAAAACTACCTATTGAAAGAGTGTTTTTCAGCATTGAGCATTATAAACACTCTTGCGGCGGATTTTTTAAGTTGCTAAAGGTACATTTTGGGCCAGATTACGGCTTTTTTGCTCAAAAACTGCCGCTGATTATGCTGTCTGGTCACCTGCTAGCCCCTTCGCTGCCAGGCTTAATGGTGCAAAGACAGGGTTTATCTCTGCGATCGGGCGATGATTGGGCGATCGCAGAGATTCATTCTCAGCGGCAGTGACCTCAACCGGGGGCGATATGATGGCAATACCGCCAAACCCTAAACCCTTTATTTCACCTGTGTCACCCGCCAACTGAGCTTGAGGTTGAGCCAGAAATTCCAAAAGGTGACGATCGCGATCGCCACCAAATTTGCCAGGTAGGGCCAGCGCTGGCCAAACACCCAGTTGTAGATCACATTCAGCACCAGCACATTCAGCACCAAGCCCGCCAGGCACACCAGGTTGAACTTGAGAAATCGCTTCAGCCGGGCCGACCAGCCCTGTTGCAGCATGCTGACATCGGCAAAAGTCCAGGCGTCATTCCAAATAAAGTTGTTGATAATCGCGACTTCAGCCGCCCCAATTTTGCTGCGGGTAAGGGGTAGCCCTAGAGTGCTGTGCAGCAGGTAGAGAATTACCATGTCC
>JANPIO010000083.1:0-19489 GCA_031425055.1 Phormidium sp. VAR_61_metabat_6 | reverse complement strand
CTTGCCCCTGCCACAGCCCCGAAAACGCCTTGAGCACCCCAAGCTCCCCGGCTAGCGATTGCACCACTAGCACCCCAAACATTTTGCCCTCGGTTGGGTAGGTGTCGCCGAGCTGGGCCATCAGTGCTTGGGCGATCGCCCGAGCTGTTGCCGTGCGGGGTAGTCGGTAGTGCTGCCTCGTGCGGGGGCAGTAGCCCTGGTAATAGTAGTCAGCCGCCTCTAGATCGGCCAGCGGCACCCCGCCCAAAAAAACGTCGAGCGAATGAAAGAGTGAGTCAAACACGGTCAGAAAAGTCTCGAATACTTCTGACTATAGGGCTTCCCCTTAGCACCATGATTTCTGCCTAAGTGAAGAGCAAGATCTATCTAAGAGGAGATTAGCAATCAATTTAGCCCTGATAAGGTAACGGAGCGTGATGCTTTGCTTAAGCATTGCCCCCTACTTCAGCCACTAAATATTATTTCCCATGAGATCAGACCTCAAAGTTGGAGCCATTCTCCAAGACAATGGACAGTGCCATTTTACACTTTGGGGGCCTGAGCTAGACTCCGTCGAGCTGCGGCTGCTCTCGCCTAAAAAAGCTTCTTTTCCCATGCAGAAAAGTGAGGAAGGCTATTGGACAATTTCGGTTGATGACGTAGCCGAAGGCAACCAGTATCAATACTGCCTAAACGAGGCCGATGTGCGGCCCGATCCAGCTTCTTTTTATCAGCCAGAAGGGGTACATGGCCCCTCGGCAGTGGTCGACCTCAATACTTACAAATGGGGCGACGAAGCTTGGAAAAATATCCCCTGGTCAGACTACGTTATCTACGAATTGCACATCGGCACGTTTACGTCTGAGGGCACGTTTGACTCGGCGATCGCTCAGCTCGCCGACCTCAAAGCTTTGGGCATCACCGCCGTCGAAATTTTGCCGGTGGCGCAGTTCCCTGGCGAGCGCAACTGGGGCTACGACGGCGTGTTTCCCTTTGCCACCCAAAACTCCTACGGCGGCCCCAACGGGCTCAAGCGCCTAGTCAATGCCTGCCACCGCGAAGGGCTGGCGGTGATTTTAGACGTGGTCTACAACCACCTGGGGCCAGAGGGCAACTATACCGGCAGCTACGGCCCCTACACCACCGACAAATACAACACGCCCTGGGGCAATGCCATCAACTTTGATGACACTTGGTGCGACGGGGTGCGGCACTACTGCATTCAAAATGTGCTCTACTGGCTGCGCGAGTTTCATATCGACGGGCTGCGGCTTGACGCCATTCACGCCATCTACGATTTCAGCGCCAAGCACCTGCTGGCCGAGATGGCCGAGGCCGTGGTAGAGCTGTCTAACCAGGTCGGCAAACCGCTGTATATCACCGCCGAAAGCGACCTCAACGACACCCGCATTATTCGCCCCGTCGAGCAGGGGGGCTTTGCTTTGCGTGCCCAGTGGAGCGACGATTTTCACCACGCGCTGCACACCATGATTACCGGCGAACGCTACGGCTATTACCAAGACTTTGGCACCTGCGAAGCCTTGGCCACAGCAATTCGCGATCGCTTTGTCTATAGCGGCACCTATTCACCTTTTCGGCATCGGCGGCACGGCAACTCAGCCACCGATTTGCCCTCCGATCAGTTCATTGTCTGTGCTCAAAACCACGACCAAATTGGTAACGCCAAAGGCTGCGATCGCCTCTCTAAACTCGTGCCCTTTGATGCCCTCAAGCTGACGGCGGGGGTGCTGTTGACCTCACCCTACATTCCCCTAATTTTTATGGGCGAAGAATACGGTGAAGAAGCTCCCTTTAACTACTTCATTGACCACAGCGATCCCGATTTAATTGAGGCCGTCTTCGAAGGGCGCAAACGCGAATTTAAAGAGGCCCACGGCTTTGGTGAACCCGCCCCCGCCCACGAGGTTGCGACCTATGAAGCGTCTAAGCTGAACTGGCATCTGCGCGGCGAAGGCAAACACAAAACGCTGCTGAATTACTACCAGCGCCTGCTAGAGCTGCGGCGACAGCTCAGGCTCAATGCGCCGTCCTATTCTAAGGATATGGAGATTAGCAGCGACGAAGACACGAAGGTGATCATCTATCGCCGGGCAATCGCCGGTGGGCAACTGCTGTGCCTGATGAACTTCAACCAGGGCGTCAGCGTCATCGACCTGGCACCGCCCCAGCAGCCCTGGGTGCTGACCTTTGACTCAGCCAGCACCGATTGGGCCGGGCCAGGCTCATCTCTCCCCGAAAAAATCACCGAGGCCCAGTCCATAGAAGTGCCCGCCCTGGGGTTTGCTCTCTATACAACGATGTAGGGACGGTTGACTCTCTAGACGCTCTGGGTTATACCAAGGCCAGTTTGAGAGCAATGGCCTTAGCAGCAATTCCGGCCTGGCAGAGATTATTTCATCGTTCATCCTTTCTGAGTTCGCCATGCGTATCCCTACCGCGACCTACCGGCTTCAGTTCAACCCAGCCTTTGGGTTTGCTGCGGCCCAAGATATTGTGGAATATCTCAAAAACCTTGGGGTTTCAGATATCTACGCCTCGCCGATTTTCAAAGCGCGAAAGGGCAGTACCCACGGCTACGATGTGGTTGACCCTACCCAGCTCAACCCTGAGCTGGGGGGCGAAGCGGCGTTTCAGCCGCTGATTGACACGGTGCACCACCATGGTTTGGGCTGGCTGCAAGACATTGTGCCCAACCACATGGCCTACGACGGCCAAAACCCGTACCTCATGGACATCATGGAGTACGGCCCCGAGTCAGAATATTTCAACTTCTTCGATATTGAGTGGGAAGGGCCGGAGGAACTGGGCGGCCGAGTTTTGGCCCCCATGCTGGGAGATTTTTACGATCGCTGCCTAGAGCGGGGCGAGATTCAGCTCAGCTATGACGAGACCGGGCTGAGCGTCAACTACTACGGCCTGCGGTTTCCGGTGCGCATCGAGTCCTACGGGCGGTTTTTGAGCTATCAATCGGGGCGGCTGGCACAGCAGCTCGACACCAGCGATCGCACCTTCGTCAAGATTTCAGGCATTCTCTACCTAGTCAAAAATGCGATCGTCGATCTCAAAGGCCGTGAATATCGCGACCAGGCCCAGTTTGCCAAAGGGCTGCTGTGGGATGTCTACCAGGAAAGCGACGCCGTTCGCGAGTTTATCGACCAAAACCTGGTGATCTTCAACGGCACTCCCGATCAGCCCAGCAGCTTTGACCTGCTCGACGAGATGCTCTCAGAGCAGTTTTACCGCCTGTCGTTTTGGAAGGTGGGGGCCGAGGAACTCAACTACCGCCGCTTCTTTACCGTCAACGAGCTGATCTGCCTCAAAATCGACAACGAAGACGTCTTCGAGCAAACCCACGATTTGATCTGCAAGCTGGTCAAAGCCGGCCAGTTCAACGGCGTTAGAATTGACCACATCGACGGGCTCTACGACCCCACTCGCTATCTAGAGCGGCTGCGCGATCGCTTGGGCGACACCTACATCGTCATCGAAAAAATTCTTGAAGATGAAGAAACCCTGCCCAGTGAATGGCCGATTCAGGGCACCTCAGGCTACGACTCGCTAATTCAGCTCAACGGCGTTTTTTGCCAGCAAGACAACCAAGACGCCCTTACCCACATCTATCAACAGCTAACCGGCGAAAACACCCCATACCCCGAGCTGGTGGCCGCCAAAAAACGGCTGATCGCCGAGACCAATCTGGTCGGCGACATCAACAACCTGGCGCGGTTTCTCAAGCGCGTCTGCCAGCAGTATCGCTACGGGCGCGACCTCACCCTCTATGGCCTCCGCACCGCTATCGAAGAGGTGCTGATTGCCTTTCCGATCTACTGCACCTACGTCAACCAGGAGAAGATCTCCGAGCGCGATCTGGCCTACGTGCAGGAGGCGATCGAGGCCGCCCGCAAGCGCATTCCCCAGCTGATCAACGAGCTAAATTTAATCGAGCGATTCCTGTCGCTCAACTTTGAAGGCTCGCTGCCGGAGGAAGAAAAGGCCCAGTGGCTGCACTTCGTCATGCGCCTGCAGCAGTTTACCGGCCCGCTGATGGCCAAAGGCCTAGAAGACACCCTGTTCTATGGCTATAACCGCTTTATCAGCCTGAATGAGGTGGGCGGCACGCCGGGACACTTTGGCCTTTCCGTGCGGCAGTTTCACCAGCGGCAGCAGCAGCGGCAGCAGCAGTGGCCCCACGCCATGAACGCCAGCTCGACCCACGACACCAAGCGCAGCGAAGACGTGCGCGCCCGGCTCAATGTGCTATCTGAAATGCCCAGCGAATGGGAAACGGCAGTCAACCTCTGGCGCAGCCTCAACGGCAGCCACAAAACGGTGGTGCGCGACCAGGTGGTGCCCGACGCCAACGACGAATATTTTCTCTACCAAACCCTGGTCGGGGCGTTTCCGTTTGAGGATAGCGAGCTGGCTAGCTTTAGCGATCGCGTTGCCGACTACGTGGTCAAAGCGGTGCGCGAGGCCAAGGTACACACCGCCTGGCTGCGCCCCGACGCCGACTACGAAGACGGCTATGTAGCGTTTGCCCGCGCCATTTTGACCCCCGGCGAAAAGAACAATTTTCTGCCAGAGTTTCGCAAGTTTCAGCAGCGCATTGCCGACTACGGCATCTATAACTCGCTCTCTCAGGTGGTGCTCAAACTAATGCTGCCAGGGGTGCCCGACCTCTACCAAGGCCAGGAACTGTGGGATTTTAGCTTGGTTGACCCCGACAACCGCCGCCCCGTTGACTACAATCTGCGCCGTCACTGGCTCCAGGAGTTGCAGCAGGGGGGCGACGACCGCGCTGCTTTGCTCAAAAACCTGCTGGAGTACCGCCAAGACGGCCGCATTAAACTGTGGGTGACTCACTGCGGGCTGTCGGTGCGGCAGGCCTACCCCGAGTTGTTTGAGCAGGGTGACTACCAGCCGCTGTTTGCGCGCGGTGAAGCGGAAGACAACATCTTGGCCTTTGCCCGCCAGTGGGGCAATCAGTGGGTAGTGGCGATCGCCCCCCGATTTCTCACCAGCCGCATTGCACCGGGCGAATACCCCATTGGCAAAATCTGGGGCGACACCACCCTGGCCCTGCCCAGCGGCGCTCAGCACTGGCAAAATTGGATCACAGGCGAATCGGTTACTACCACCACCGAAGATGCTGCCCTGTCAGACCTGTTGGCCACATTTCCAGTCGCCATCCTGGTGGGCACAGCCGCCGACCAGCCGACCCCAGAGGCCGCCGCTGAACCCTAAGAAGGAGGTTGCATTAGCCCCCTTTGTAGGGGACTAATGCGATCGCCACCCAGGTGTCTCCCCGCAGAAAGATGGCAAAGCCGGGTTGCGTACCTAAGCTGAATGCATTGCACGGGAGATACTATGGGCGTTCGCAAGCGGATATTTATACTGAGTTCTGCAATCGGCGCTGGTATAGTTACCATCGCCATCGGCTTAATATTATGGAGCACGGCCCTATCCCCAGCCAGCCAGGCTAAGGGTGTCGTGGCTGAGCCAGCGCCCATTCAGCTCGAACAGGCCGCCAACCAAGCAGAGGATCTCTCAAAGGATGTCTACGGCGGGCTTGACACTACTAAGGAGATTATCGGTAAGACTGAACCCCGCAACCAAGCTATTGAGCGTGGTCGAGACGCCGCTAGCCAAAAAATGAAGGAACTGAGCGATCGCGCCCGTCAAGCAGAAGAGTCTGGGGAGGACGTACTGTCTGCCACCGACAAGCGAGTGCTCAAGCACATCTCAGAGTAAGTTGGTGAAGCTATCGAACCGAGATCCTGCGGGAGCGTGCTTATCAAGGCTGAACTTATCGAGCGCTCGCATTCAGCCCTAGCTATTCACCATCTGACGCGGCGCTACAGCGCGGCAGGGGTTGCCATAGCAGATCTGCCCCGACGGCAGCGACTTTAGCACGCTGCTGCGTGCTCCCACCACGCTATTGGCCCCCACCGTCACCCCAGGGGCCACAAAGCAGTCGGTCGCCACCCAAGCGCCGTTCTCAACGGTCACTGGCGCAACCATCAAGCCAAAGCGCGGGTCGTGAATGTCGTGGCTGCCGGTGCAGAGGTAGCTTTTTTGTGAAATGACGCAGTGTTGACCAATGGTGATCGGGGCCAGGCTATAGAGCACTACGTCGTCCCCAATCCAGCTGTAGTCGCCGATACTCACATTCCACGGGTAGGTGAACCGGGCGGTGGGGCGAATCACCACGCCTCGGCCAACGGTGGCTCCAAACCGACGCAGCAGCCAGCACCTCGGCCCGTGGGAGGCGTGGGGCGTGAGGGGAAATATCACCGCTTGCAGCAGCCACCACAGTAGAATAATGACCTTCGCTCGCCCCGGTTTGTACCACGACTGGTCATAGGCATCGAGCTGCACCCAGGGGCGATTCGTGCAGGGATCGCTGCGCGAACCGCCGCCGCTATCCAAAGGGCTAGGATTAAAATCAGGGGGAACCGTCATGGGCAACCGCCATCAAGAAGTCTTAAGGGGCTGATTCTATCGAAATAATCGAGGGCTGAACCGCTGGCTGTGGCAGGGTCGCGTTTTCTCTAGGAGTGACATTGAGCTGCCCACCAAACTGCCGCAGCTCGAACAGTTTCACCCCAATTTGGTACTCATACTGACTCAGCAGCCGCCCATAGATATAGCCCGCCCGCCCGTCTAAAAAGCCGAGCCGCAGCACATAAAACAGCACAAACCGCAGCAGCGGTTTAAAGGGTAGCCGCACCCAAATTTTCTTGAGAAATCGCTTGCGCTGCACCGCATCGCCAAACAGATTTGCGCCGATGGTGCCGCCGTCGCCCATGCCGGTGAGCAGGTTGTAGTAGACCTGGGCCTCCCAGTTGGAATAGCGGTTGTGGCGGGCGAGCCAGTGGTACAGGTCGCGAAAGTCTTCGTGGAGCATGTCCTGCTTCAGGTAGCCTATGGCCCCGTCGATCATGACGTGCTCGTGCACTTCGTTGTCGCCGGTGTTGGGAATATCGGCGGTTTGCAGATTTTCGTAGCGGCCCTTTTGGTGGCGAAACAGGCGCAGGTTCCAGTCGGGGTATTTGCCGCCGTGGCGAATCCAGGTGCCCAAGAAAAACACGCGGCGGTTCAGGTAATAGCCGTCAAACTCATGGCGCTGAATGGCGATCGCAATCTCGTCCCACAGTTCTGGGGTAATGCGCTCATCGCAGTCGACAATCAGTACCCACTCGTGGCTAAAGGGGAGGTTGTCTAAGGCCCAGTTTTTCTTTTTGGGCCAGTGGCCATTGAAGTCAAACTGCACCACTTTGGCCCCAGCAGCGGTAGCGATCGCGACGCTGCGATCGCTGCTCTGCGAATCCACTACAAAAATCTCCGCCGCCCGCTCTAGGCTGGCCAGGCAGGCGGGCAGATTTTGCTCCTCATCCTTGGCCGGAATTAGCACAGAGATGGGGATAGGAGTCGTCTTAGCCATGGTGAATTCCATTACACGAGGGGTTGAGTCAACAAACGCCAGGCAGTGCTCAAGGGCAGACCTTCGCCCTAGGGCGAGGCAATAGGTGGCGCAGACCACTCACCACGTAGCCCAACTGCCCGTAGGCGTAAACCAAATTTTCAAACCGTAGTGCTGGGTCAGACCAGTAGCGCCCGGCCTTAACTACCCCCCGCAGCAGACAAAGGCCCCGCACCCGCACCCGCTCTAAGGTTAGGGTGTGGCTCAACTGCTCGCGGTAGCATTCGCTAATGCCCTGCCACCAGCTGCGGCGCAAAAACCAGCCCCAACGCAGCCGCTCGGGAGCCACGTTGTGGGCCACCTGAGCCTGAGGCACAAACAAAACCTCATGGCCAGCGGCTAGGGCCAGCTGAGTCAGGTGCAGTTCTTCGTTTGAGAGCAGGTTTTTGCCCACTCGACCGAGCTGCGGGTCAAAGCCACCTACAGCATCGAGAAAGCTTTTTTTGACGCCGTAGTTGAGCCCTCGGGGGGTTTGACCTGGGTTAGTGATGAGTCGCGTCGTTGCCCCCAAATCGTAGGCCCCCAGGCTCTCAGAAAGCGTGGACGACAGCCAGCGAGGCGGGGTCATATCCTGCGGCCAGATCAGGCTGACATAGCCGCCCGCGATCGCCGCCTTGGGGTATTGTTCAAAGGCCACCGCCAGGGCGACCAGCCAGTGGGGAGAGGCTTCGGCATCGTCGTCGAGGTAGGCAAGAATGGTGCCACGGGCGATCGCCGCACCCCGATTGCGCGCCGCCGACAGCCCCAGGGTGCTCTCGTACACGTAGGTTAATTGTGGATGGGGCAAGTAGGTTTCTACCACGGCCCTGGTGTCATCCGTCGAGGCGTTGTCGACCACAATGATTTCGTAAACGGCGTAGGTTTGCGCCAGCAAGCTGGCGATCGCTGCCCCTAGGTAGCGAGCCCGGTTATGGGTACAAATAATGGCTGAAATCAGGGGCTGAGTCATCACCAACAGTATTGCCGTAGGGCTGCTAGGCCAATCTCTCCGCCCTGTCCAAACACCACAATGGGCAGCCTAGAACCGGGCTGATTCTAAACTGCCCATTTCAGTCTATAGACTACCGAAGCCCCCCGTCTGTGATGCGACAGACATCACCAACCGGTTACTGGCGGTAGTTAGGGTGGGGTTGGTAGTAGACCTTCGCCCCTTGGTCCGCCACATAGTGGCAGGCCCAAAATGATCGGGCAAAGCTTTTCCACACCGGCTCCTCAGAGCGACGATAATAATCGCCCAAAATTGGCTTAATAGCCTCTGTCGCCGTCTTCAGGTGGTAGTGGGGAATACCCAAGAAAATGTGGTGGGCCACGTGGGTGCCAATGTTGTGGTGAATAGGGTTGATCAACCCGTAGTCGCGGTCAATGGTCGACAGCGCCCCCTTGAGAAAGTACCACTCGTCCCCCCGATACCAGGGAATATCGGGCTCGGTGTGGTGCAAAAACGTCACCAAATCAAGCCAGACAATAAACACCAGGTAGGGTGCCACATAGTAGGTCACCAAAAACAACAGCCCCTGGGTTAACCCTATCCAGGCCAAAAACACGACCATGGCCGACCAGCACAGCGTGCTCACCAGCACGTCACGCCGCTCTGAGGGGCGAAACAGCGCACTGCTGGGCATGAAGTGAGAGCCGCTGCGCCCCGACGACCGAAAGAACAGATAGAACGGATAGGCAAATAGCGCTCCGTAGAATCGCACCATCTTTTGCGCCCGGGGCATCGCCTGATAGGTCGACTCATCCACTGGGTACCAGCTTTCGTCAGTGTCGATGTTGCCTGTGTTGGCGTGATGGGTGCGATGGCTGATCCGCCAGCCGTGGTAAGGCACCAGAATGGGCGTATGGGACAGGTGACCAACCAGGTTGTTAAGCCACTTGTAGCGGGAAAACGACCCGTGCCCGCAGTCGTGGCCAACCACAAAAAGAGCCCAGAACATCGTGCCCTGGGCCAGCCAAAATATGGGGAAAAACAGCCAAGAGTTGACTGCGTGGGCAACGGCGTACAGCGCTGCGATAATGCCTAAATCTAAAAAGAAGTAGGCCAGCGACTTAGGCACGGAAGGCTGAAAACAACGGGCCGGAATCGCCGCCTTGAGATCTTGAAGGGTAAAGTCTAGCTCCTGGGCTGAGCGAACGTAGGCCGAAAATTCTGCGTCTGTAGCTCCAGTCGGAGCACGATCTACTTGCACGAAAGTACCAATTTAACCATAGAGACGAACGCCCAGCTGCTTCTAAAAAAATGAGCGGGCGTTACACAGCTTAACTTTTCGCGGCATAAAATTCTATCCCGCGATGGAGGAGCATAGTCAGTAAGTTAAAGCAATCTTTTTGGCTTGCCGGAGAAGGAAGGGCAGTCCTTAGCGAGGGCCCAGCATAGGGTGCTCCTCTACCCACACCGACACCGACCCACCATTGCAGCGAAATTCAGCCCAGCCGTCGCCATTGGTAGTGATAGTTTGGGAAATATGCCCAGTCAAGTCGCAGAACGTAGTGTTGGGCTTACCCACCTCCATCCACTTGGTGCCCTCTGACCCATTGCTGAGCAGCACCGCCATGGCGCGGGGGTGGCCCTCAGAGCCAAGGCGCGTCCAGCCTACCACATTGGGATGATCAAAATAGTCGTACTGGGGGCCGTAGGCAAAGTGCTTGCGGCCAATCAGTAGCCGATCCAAAATCTCCCGATGGGAGTCCATCCAGATCTCGTACTCGTTGCCATCGCGCCCCTTATCCACATAGTGGGCACCGTAATAGTCGCAGTAAAAAATACAGGGATAGCCTTCGTCTCGCAGCAAAATCATCGCGTAGGCAAGGGGCTTGAACCAGGCTTCTACCACAGACTCTAGGGCTTGCAAGGGCTGGGTGTCGTGATTTTCGACCAGAGTAACGGCCAGCAGCGGCATCTCTTTGACCACGGTGTTGTCAAAAATGGTGCGCAGGTCATAGCTGTTACCCGCCCTACTGGCTTGATAAAAATTGTTGTGTAGCGGCGCGTCAAATAGGTCGAGCTGCCCGCCCGAGTTGCCGGCATACCAGCTTAGCGCTGCCAGGTCGTAGGTCCAATATTCGCCCACGCAAAACAGATCGCGCTGGGCATAGTTTTCCAAGTGGGACAGCCAATCCACAAAGAAGTCACCACAGATATGTTTGATAGCGTCTAAGCGAAACCCGTCTACCCCAATGTGGTCGAGCATCCACTCGCCCCAGTACTTCAGCTCGCCGCTCACTTCAGGATGGTCAATATCCAGATCACAGCCCATCAGGTAGTCAAAGCTGCCCAGTTCCAAACTCACTTTGTCTTCAAAGGACTTGCCCTCAACCAGCCAGACGGCTTTGTAGTTAGGTTCATAGCTGTTGTAGTCAACGCCGTCAAAGTGGTACCAATGCCACTTCATGCTTGAGTATTTATCGCCCCGGCCAGGAAAGGTGAATTCTGTCCATGACTTGATCTGACGCATGTCTCCCAGGGGACGGTGACGATTACTTGGATCCATCGGAGTCGCGTTAAATTCCTCCTCACCATCAGCCGCCATTTTGTGGTTAAACACCACATCGGCGTAGACGTTAATGCCTAAATCGCGGCAGGCTTTGACCGCTGCGACATACTCGTCCTTAGTGCCGTATTTCGTTCGCACTGTGCCCTGTTGATCAAATTCTCCCAGGTCAAACAGGTCGTAGACTCCATAGCCGACATCGTAGCTTCCGCCAATGCCTTTGTAGGCAGGCGGCAGCCATAGGGCAGTAATACCGGCGTTGGCCAAGGCCTCAGCCTCCTTCTTAACCCGGTTCCAGTGGCTACCATCGGCAGCAGTGTACCAGTGGAAGTACTGCATCATGGTGCCGTTAAACTCTCCCTGCTTGCGCCGACTCCGCAAGGTGTCGGCGTTAGCCTCCAGCCACTCCCGTAGAGACGCTTTAGCGGTTGCTGCTCCCTCTGCAGTGAGGTCAGAGCCAATCGCCTTAAACTTATCCTTAAGCTGCTGAAAGGGATTAGACATAGCGACCCCTAGGGAATGTTTTTTCACCAGAATAGGGGCAAACCTTAAGAGTTTGATAAAAGCAGGGCTCAACTTCAGAAAACTCTTGCTCCCCCTTAGCCAAATTACTAAGACCTCACCCCACTGGCCTTTAACTCCTATGGAAAATGGAGCCTATGAAGTTTGGAGGGCACCGTATTCCTAGCCAAACACTAGGAGCCACAGCGGAATAGTGAGCAGCAGGCCTCCTGTAGACAAAGCAATGCTGGCTGCTGCCAGTTCTCGGTCAAGATCGTACTCTTCGGCCAAAATCAGTCCCGCGAACGCGCTCGGCATACCCGACATCAGCACCAGCACTAGCACTGCATCCCTGGGCAGTTCTGCGCCCAAGGCCACAGCGCCTACCAGCGCAGGCAGCACCAGCACCTTAAGTATCGCTGGCACCAGTGCTGGCTGTAGACTACTCCACCCCTGCAACTGGCTCAGCCGCAGCCCCATCAGCACCAGCGCTACCGGAATCACTAGCCACACTGACTGATGCAAAGCACCGTCAATCAGGGACGGCCAGGCCCAAACCTGGGAGACTGAGCCCGATGCAAAGGCCCACAGCGACGGCACGGTCACCACGTCACGCAACTGCTGCCAACGCGATTGGGCGTGGGCACCGCGTCCAAACCAGCTGGCTATAAACACGCCTAGTCCATAGGTGCCGACCACGTTTTGGGTCACGCTATAGAACACAGCCCAGCCCAGATAAGGGCCACTGACTAGGGTAGGCACTATGGCTAGCCCAACAAACCCTGTGTTGCCCAACATAGCCGCCAGTACAAAGCTGCCCTGGCGGGGTTTATCGACCCAGGTCATCGTTGCGGTGTTAGGCCAAAGCGACAAGTCCACTGCTTGATTTGGGCACAGCTCTGGCCCTGGGGCAACCCCTACTTCGGTGGCGACAGCCTCAACGGAGCTGGTAGCGGTCAGCGATCGCACCACCGTTAGCCCCACTAGCCCCAGCCCCAGCCCCAGCCCTAGCGAAACAACGGTATACAGCGGTGCTAGCCCTGTGTCTTTCGCAAAGTGAGTCTGACGCGCCAGGGCAAAAATTTCGAGGGGAATGCCAATCCAGTACAACCCTCGTCCCAGCAATCGAGGTAACGCCGCCGGCAAAAATCGGCCCAGCCCAGCCCCCAGCCCCACCCAAATGACCAGCGGCAGATAGGCTTGAATCAGAGAATCTCGCATTTTGGCAGTTCGCTATGGCACTTACCCCACTCAGTAGTTTACGGAGTTTTGGTCACGTTGATATTTATTTAGTGCGATCGCAGCTCTAGCCGTAAACACGACTTCAACGCCAACCACCAATCGATCAATATTTTTAAATAGAGTCATTGATCCATTAAAACTTAGTTTCTTGCCTGTCTTAACAAAGCTGAAGTGGCCCTGCGACAAACCTTTAGACGGCAGCTCGGCTCTAAAAAGATCATTGAAACACAACCAACTACAACATTAAGACGGGCTTAAAGTATAAAAAAATGAGCCTCTTCTGAAATTGTACGGACGAGTTTCAATACTATTAATCTTGGCCTCACAAAACTGTATCAATCCTGTAAAAACAGGCTAGAAAACCCAGTGCTAGCTATTTTTTTTGGTTTGATGATATCAGGTGGTTCAATCTGCGCGATCGCTGCCTAGCAACAGGCACCATCACTTTGGCCCAAAGCCACCTCATCGTCATCAATAGGGATTGCATCACCGCTACCGACTGTGAAATTCTCCACAGCCTACAACGCTTCGATGCCCCTGCCAGCCCTCAGCAGGACAAACACCCTAGCCCCCAGTCTCCTTTGATGACTCCTTTCATATTTAGTTAGGGAGTACATATTTGACTATGGCTACGTCTGCACCCCGTCCGTCGGTTGAGCCTCAGGTTGGCGTTTATGAGTGCGCCATTACTCTCAAGTTTCGCATTTTAGAAGAAAGCCACGTCATGGCCGATCGTGAACACCTGCTGGAACAGCTGATCGATGCCTTTTCCTACGGCAGTGACGAGTTCGTTGAGCAGCTTGACGCCCAGGTAGAGGTTGCCGAGGTTGCCGAACTCCAAGCATCACCACTGATGCGGCGACAGCTAATTCGGCTACGCAATTTGCCTTCAGCTTGAAGAACACTCTCTCCAGTTGACTGACCTTTAAGGGGCAAACAAAACGACCTAGTTCCCTCAGGGCTCTTAGCCCCGTATATTGGTTAATAGGCCAGGGTAGAACCCAGTTAGTCCTTTCTGGCTCAGTCGTCGTTGTAGCTTAGGCCCATGAATAGTCACCCCTCCCAACGATCGCCTAGCCCCTGGATTCAGGTCTGCTGGAGCGCGCTCTTGGGCCTAGTTTTACCCCTGTTTTTCGGGCTGGGGCTATTCGCCGCGCCTGCTGAAGCCGTAGCCGTATTCCAAGTTCCAACCGTAGCGGCGGGCGAGTCTACCTGGGTAGTTGACGAAGCCAATATCATCAGCCGTATCAATGAAAACAAGATTTCAAGTCGTTTCAGCGATCTAGCGGCCGCTACCGGCAACGAGGTGCGTCTCGTAACTATCCACCACTTTGACTATGGCGATACCATTCAAAGCTTCACGGATAAACTCTTTGAGCGCTGGTACTCCACCCCAGAAGAGCAAGCAAACCAAACGTTGCTGGTCCTTGATGAAGTCACTAAAACCGTAGGCATCCGCGTTGGCGATCAAGCTGCGACCATACTTACCGACGATATTGCTACTAGCGTTGCCCAGGAAACGGTGCTGTTTCCCCTACTGGAAGGCGACAAATACAACCAGTCGTTTTTGGCCGCCAGCGATCGCCTCGGAGCCGTACTAGGCGGCCAAGCAGATCCCGGCCCGCCCAACTTTGATAACTCCTTTGACAGCGAAAGTACCTTCGCTTCGGCCGAAGAAACCGCCGAAAACCGCGGCAACAGCACAGTGGTTCTGATCGTTTTGCTAGTGCTCGCCACCGTTATCCCGATGGCGACCTATTTTTGGTACGTTGGCTTCGGCAACTAAAGCTAGACAGCCCTTACCGCAAGCCCTAAGTCCTCCCAATCCCTCAGGTCAAGACAAGCAAGCGGTTTGATGTCGATTGGTTCATGAGCGGCCTCAATGGTTGACCTAAAAACGAGCTCTCTAACCAACAAGAGTTGCTTTAGGCTCAAACACAGGTCTGCGGAAAAATTTGAATAACGGGTTTTGCTCCTAGGACACGGTTCTAGGAGCAAAACTTCAGCGTGTTCTATCGCTTCGTGGTAGTCGGGTTTTCTGGATCGATCGCCAAAGGACAGGGGCTACCGTCGTTAGCTTCGGGAGGCACCAGTCCTAGCAAGTGGGGTACCGGGCGCGGAATATAGCCCACGAGAGAGTCTCCCTGATAGGCCAGTGAAGTGCTAGCCCCAGAGTCAAGCATGACAGCATTACGCAGACCGGATTGGTGCAGCAATTCGCCTAGCTGTACCGAATCAACCATGGTGTGGGTCACGCCAACCACCGGCTGCCCAGCGGTATTGATACCCCAAAATGCCCGATGGCGGCGAGCGTCGTAGTCAAACAGGGTGCCAAAACTGCTAGCGGGCTGAGGTAGACCATCTTTAACTAGCCAGCCAGCTGCCACAAAGGCATCGGTTACCCCAGGTAGCTGCTGAGCTAAGCCCGCCAGAGTATTGTGCTGGACAGCATCAAAGGGCACAAACTGCACTTCATTGGGGGCAATTAGCACTAGCGGGCGGCCGTTGAGCTTAGGCGTCTCTCCGGGATAGCCTGGCACGAACTGCCGTGTGCTTTGGCTCAAAACCGGACCGATCATGACGTTGGAGTCCAGGTACTTGAGGGAGAAGAAGCCCCCGTCAACAGCTCCGGCCACGTTGCTACCCGCTAGCATCTCAGGCAGCTGGTAACGACTATTGGCATGGATAGTAACCGGCTGTCCACCGCTAATTAACGAAAACGATTGATCCTCCTGATCGATCGTTTGCACGGCGACGGGAGTAGCAAAATTAAATGCGGAATCGGCGACGACGGGCATCACCCCAGCCACAGTAGGGCCACCCCAAGCCACCTCAAGCAGCGCCTGAAGATTGGATTGACCAAACCGCTCGATAGCTAGCAGCGATTCTGAGGCACCGGCAAATTTTTCGTCATTCTCACGCATCGTAAACCCGGCCAGATAACCGGCGTCGGCTACGGCCTGGGCAACCCGCTCGTCGTAGTGCCCGGTGGGATAGCTAAAGTACTGAATAGGGATACCCAGTTGGGCCTCTAGCTGCCGCTTCGACTCAACCACTTCGTAGGCTAACTCTTCATCGCTGAGGGTTCGCAGGTCAGGGGGGTGAGTCACGCTATGGGAAGCAATGGTTACTAAGGGGTCAGCGGCCATAGTCTTGAGCTGATCCCACGTGAGGGTTGAGCGCCCAGCGACGGTGCCGTCTACCTTTCCGGGGAAGACAAAAAAGGTGGCCGGTACCTGATACTTTTGCAGCAGCGGATAAACATGCTCGTAATGGCCCACATAGCCATCATCAAAAGTAATCAACACCGGTTTTTCGGGCAGTGCCACACCGGTACGCAAGTGCTGCACCAGCTGATCGGGGCTAATTGGCGTTAAGCCATTATCTAATATGGTTTTTAGGTGAGCCTCAAAATCTGCGGGGGTAAGGTCGAAAAATACCTCCGGTGGCTCTAGAACATCGTGGTACATCAACACTGGCACCCGAGCTTCGGCTGCTAGGGGATGAATACTGGGCCAGGGTGCAGCCCCAAGCTGGGCGATCGCCTCAGTCACTTGGGCTACCGCAACGTTAGCTAGACTAGAGCCGTGGAAGAGTTGTTCGCCCGCTGTAGCGCTGCTGACCCCAGTCTGATTCAGCTCCACGGGGCGACGGCAAAGCCTCTCACTGCTGACTACGGTAGGAAATGCATCTACCCCAGGGGCATCGGCTAGAGCCAGAAAACCTGCATTGAGGGGCTGGGGCTGATCGAGGGCTGCGGGGGCGGCAAGGCCCACACTACCAATGCTGATTAAGCCGGTACCGAGGGCACCGGCCAAGGGCACAGCGGCCCCCAACAAAAATGCTCCTGACCCTAATGTAACCAGTGTTCGCACCTTAGACGGCTTAGCACCGTCTGTCTTCCTTTCGTCCTTAACCATTACCGCCACTCCCCACCAAGTTAGGCCCTGCCTAAGACCCATTACATATTACTGGGCAATGCCGACTTTGTTCGCCCAGAGTATGCCGCATTTCGGTTAAGGAGCTTGTTAATTTAAGCCAGCCAGAGATCGGTGGTCAGAGGGCGCGATCGCGACAGCCTCGGCTTACTATGGAACAAGCCTGCCATTGCAAGTCCTCATGACCGTTACCATTGCCTACCTAGGGCCTGAGGGCACCTATACCCAGCTCGCGGCCCTAGCCTATAGCCTTAACCTAGAGCAGCAGCGCGGCAGCCTGCCGGTTGACCTAATAGCCTTCCCGAGCATTCCCAAAGCTATGCAGGCTACGGCTGACGGCATAACAACCTTGACTATTGTGCCGGTCGAGAATTCTACCGAAGGGGGAGTCACCACGACCCTTGATACTCTTTGGCAGCTTCAGCAACTCAAAATTCACCACGCTGTGGTCATGCCCATTCGCCACGGGTTGCTGTCCCAAGCGACTTGCCTCAGCGCCATAGAGGCAGTTTTTTCCCATCCCCAGGCACTGTCCCAATGTCAGCGATGGCTCGAGCACAACCTCCCCCATGCCAATCTAGTCGCCACCCGTTCGACCACAGAAGCTCTGGAGCACCTGACCGATGACAGCACAGTAGCCGCCATTTCCTCAGAGTGGGCAGCCCAACTCTACAACCTACCAATCTTGGTTCACAACATTAATGACCATTCCGACAACTGCACAAAGTTTTGGGTGCTTAAGGACGAAAATAGGGCGGTAAAACCGGTCAAAGGCCAGTACACATCCGTGGCCTTTAGCCTGCCGGTGAACAGTCCGGGGGCTCTGCTCAAACCGCTAGACGTATTTGCTCGATGCGGCATCAACCTCAGCCGCATCGAGTCGCGGCCAACCAAGCGATCTCTGGGAGAATACCTATTCTTTGTCGATTTAGAAACCGATGCCTATAGCCAAACGGGACAGCAGGCCCTTAACGAGCTTCTGTACTGTACCGAATCCCTAGTTAATTTTGGCACCTATGATGTGGTTACCGCAGATCCTGGCCGAGCCGCCGCCAAAGCCAAAACTCAATCTACTCAAGCACTTCCTTGAGAGCAGTACGGGCGGCCAGGTGATTGCGGGTAGAGGTTAAAATCTCAGCCTCACGCTCTAGCCGCACGCTGGTATCATCCATTTCAAGCAGTGCTTGCTGCTCAAGGGCTACCCCATGCAGGTTACTAGCTACCCAATACGACAGCTCAATAGGAATATCGGGAATATTGTCAGGCAGATCAATATCCTGGTTGGTCAGCTTAGCCGATAGATGTACTACATCTCGCAACAGCTGATCCACGTCGGAGACCAGCGGGCTGAGATCCTGACTAGTGGGTTTATCTTCGACCCATTCTACTAGGCCAACTCGGTAGGGCTTTTCGCGCACGTAACTCAAAACCCGAAACCGTTGCTGACCTAGGGTAAGAATTTTAAGGCGATCATCCGGCAGTCGCTGGTAGTGAAGAATTTCAGCGCAACACCCTACATTGGCTGGCTGCCCCGTAACAGGATCAAGCATCAGCACGCCAAAGCGGCGATCGCTTTGGAGAATGGTGTTCATCATGATCCGGTAACGGGGCTCAAACACATGAAGCGGCAGATGTCTCCCCGGAAATAAAACCAGCTCAGGTAACGGAAAAAGCGGTAGTTCTCGCACAGATATGGACTCGGAGAATGACATTATCGCCTCTTGCGAATTCAAGCACACCGTCTCTAGTACGGCAGCTGTAACACTTGTTTACATAAGGATATTCTAACCCAACTCCCCAGCTAAATGCTGCGGCTTAAGGCATAGGCTCTGAGTAGCTCAATCTAACTAACACAAATTAACCAACGCAAAAAACCCGCCAAATATCAAGCATTTAGCGGGTTCAGTAGGTAAGAACTTATAGCTTGACTTCGATATCGACCCCAGCAGGCAGATCCAGTTTCATCAAAGCATCAATAGTTTTAGAAGAAGGCTGGTAAATGTCGATAATTCTGCGATGGGTACGGCTTTCGAAATGCTCTCGTGAATCTTTATCTACGTGGGGAGAACGCAGGACGCAATAAATACGCCGCTTAGTCGGCAAAGGAATAGGGCCAATAGCTGTAGCATTGGTGCGGTTGGCGGTATCCACAATCTTTTCGCAGGAAGTGTCGAGCAGTCTGCGGTCAAAAGCTTTGAGACGGATGCGAATTTTTTGTTGCTGAATAGTGGCCATAGGTCTTAGAAGAATAAATTGTCGAGGTACAGCGGCAAAAGTTTTGGAGACAAAAGACAGGAGCAAACCCTGGAGGCTTACTCCTGTCCCCAAAAAAGTCCTTCAAAAACTACTTCAGGATTTTAGAAACTACACCCGCTCCCACGGTGCGACCACCTTCACGGATAGCAAAACGCATACCCTGCTCAATGGCAATAGGGTTGATGAGTTCAACGGTCATCTTGATGCGATCGCCAGGCATCACCATTTCAGCGTCACTGCCATCGTCAGAGGTAAAGGCGATAATGCTGCCAGTTACATCGGTGGTGCGCACATAGAACTGAGGCTTGTAGCCAGGAAAGAAGGGAGTTTTACGTCCGCCTTCTTTTTCCTGAAGCACATACACCTCACCCTCAAACTGAGTATGGGGCTTGATTGAGCCTTTCTTCGCCAGCACCATGCCGCGCTCAATGTCTTCTTTCTTGATACCACGGAGCAACAGACCCGCATTATCCCCTGCTAAACCTTCCTCAAGCTGCTTCTTAAACATCTCGATTCCGGTAACCGTGGTTTCGCGGGTGTCTCTGATACCGATAATTTCAACGACTTCGTTGATCTTG
>JANPIO010000082.1:0-19128 GCA_031425055.1 Phormidium sp. VAR_61_metabat_6 | reverse complement strand
CACCGAATATCGTGACCAGACTCGTGTTAAACACGAAATTGTTCGCAAGTATATTCCTAGCTTCTTTCATATCCTTAAAGTCAGACAAAATAACTTAATTTACATTGATGGGTTTGCGGGACGTGGAACCTACGATGATTCTGCATCAGGAGAATGCATTAAAGGTTCGCCGCTGCAAGCACTGCAAGTGATTGCAGAAAACCTTGACTTTTCAGAGAAGGTCACATCAATTTTTGTTGAAGCAGATCCTAAGAATTTCTCCGCACTGAGAAAAGAAGTTGATCTCTTCTATTCTCAAAATTCCCATATCCGAGCACCCGAAGTTCTCCACGGAACTTTCGCCGATAAAATGACAGCGTTGCTGGACTTGGTTGATCGTCTAAACGATTCAATAGCTCCAACGTTTTTGTTTATCGATCCATGTGGAGTTTCTGGGACGTCACTTCAAGTCATCACAAGGCTACTCTCTAATAGGAAATGCGAAGCTTTCATCTTTTTTAATGTTGATGGAATTCGACGAGTATGTGGCTTGACTAAATTAAGCGATAGCCTTGTTGAAGTATTTGGCACTGAAGATCGAGCCGAGCAACTGCGGCAGGAATTTAAAGGGTGTTTACTACCCATTGAGAAGGAATCAACCATTGTAAACTTTTACCGTAAGGCACTGACTGAGGAAATAGGTAGGAATATTTTCATTACACCATTTGCTATTGAACATGAGAAAAAGAGAATCACAAGCCACTACTTAATTCATGTTACAAAACACCCACTAGGCTTCAAGATCATGAAGGACGTGATGTGGAAGCTTGGGACTTCTGATGAAGGAACAGGTCACTTGGGTCTTGTGCAAGCATCGAAATATGATGGTTTACCTTTGTTTAGGCCCAAGTGGGATTCATTTAAGGAATCCATTATCGCAGGCCTGAAAAATGGAAAAATTCGAGCTAGTGTATTTTATGAGGATTGGGTATCCAGGCGTGATGACTACTTTGCAGAAACCGCCTATCGTGAGGCACTTCTGGAGTTAGAACAAGAGGGAAAAATCATTGTCTTAGATAAGTGTGGTACTTCTCCAAAACCGTCAGAAAACAGACAAAAGCGTAAGGGAAAGCAAACGCTGGGGAAAGATTACTACATTGCATTACCGTAAAACGTGGCCAAAATATATGAAACACTTGTTGATTCTTTCATGCTTGACTTTATTGCTTCTTTAAAGAGATCTGAGTTTGAAAACTTCTAAAACGATTAATAAGCTAAGGATTTTAGCTAAGTAGGTTGGGTGGAGCGCTAGCGGAACCCAACATCGCTGATAGTTCATCCGCCAAACAACCTACCCTAAGCGCATGCATCCATCCACCATCCCATGCACTACCGCCACGCCAAAAACCCAGGGGCAACCTACTTTTTCACCATCGTCACCTACAACCGACAACCCGTATTTCGCAGCGACGAAACCATAGCGCTACTCCGTCAAACCTTTCACACCGTCAAAGCCGAGGCCCCCTTCGCAATTGATGACTGCGTTTCACCTAACCTACGGTGGGTTAGACTAAATCTTCATAGCCCCTGCTTGATCAATAGCCCAACCGTGGATATAACAGCCGCTGAATTAGTCAAATGTAAGCAGGCTCAGATTGTAGAGCTGTGCCGCCTCAACCAAGTCGCTCGGCTCGACCTTTTCGGCTCCGCTACCCGGCCTACCTTTGATGCCCAAACCAGCGATTTTGACTTTCTAGTCGAGTTTGCTACCGATACCCCCGAGGGTGCTGCCGATCGCTTCTTTGGGTTAAAGCACGGGTTATCAGCGGTTCTAGGTCGCACCGTAGATTTGGTTGACCTTGCCGCCGCCAAAAATCCCTACTTTTTGCAGGCGATCGCGGGCGATCGCATTACCCTCTATGGACATTGAGGTTCAGCGATACCTCTACGACATTCAGGTGGCAGGCGAGTTGATTCAGTCCTTTGTCGCCGCCAAAACCTTTGACAGCTATCGCGCCGATGATATGGTGCGATCGGCTGTAGAGCGCCAGTTCATCACTATTGGCGAAGCCTTGAACCAGGCCATGCGGCGATCGCCCGATTTAGAGAGCCAAATAGCCGAAGCCCGCAAAATTGTAGACTTTCGCAATCTTCTAACCCACAGTTACGGAGCCGTCTCTGACGCTGTGGTTTGGGACATCATCCAGACTAGTCTTCCCAGACTTATTGGCAACGTCAATGCTCTAATGGAAGCCGCCGGTAGTTAGTCAGTGGACAGACCTTCTCAGTAAGCAAGTAGGGTGGGCACTGCCAGCCCTACGCGATTTCGTTGAGGAGGTAGTCATTTCCGTGGGCCAAGGGTTGTGCGCGCCACCTGTTCTGCTCTCCGCCCAGAATCGCTATAGTTGGTTGGGGTGCTGCGGCAGTTTTGCCTGCTGTTCTACCGGGTTCTCTAGAGGTCGCCTACCTCAGCCCCTGCTCTAGGGATGTAGTCGTAATTTAGGGAAACCGTATGAGCTATCGTCCTTTCCTTGAGTAGACTTTGCGATGCGATATTGGTTAGTTTTAGCCCTCGCCCTGAGTGTGGTGGGCATCTCCCACACCAGCACCCCTGCCCAATCCCCTGCTGCCCCCGCTAGTCCCCAAGCCCAGGGCGACGTAGACCCACTCTTCCTGCTGCGTGGCAGAAACATAGCCCGCGCTGCTGCCGAGACTGCCAATGGAGGGTTGGGGAACTACATGGCCGAGCCCGCTATGCATGGCCCCACGGCAAATGCCCCCGTGGTGATTAATGAAGATGGTTCCTTGCTGTTTACCTTCAAGGGCTTTCGCCCCGAAGATCGCGATATCAACGGCGATCCCACCTTCTCCTTTGAAACGGAAGTGCTGGTGAACCTCGACCGGACTTTTGAAATCCTCTATAACGGCCCCATTCGCCCGGTCACCCTTTAACCGCGTTGTAGGGGCATTGCATGCAATGCCCCTACGGGACGGAATGAACCGAGGTTATGCGATTCGAATTGGGTCTAGTACCCGCTCAGCGACCCCCGCTGCTTAGCAGTGGCTTCGGCCCAGCGAAAAACGAACAGCCCCAGGGCAAAATAGACGACCCCGTTTAGCAGGGCCAGACCGTAGGTAAACCAGTCTAGCCCCAGGCCTCGGGCCATCAGATCGCGCAGCAGGCCAGTGCTGGGCAGCATGGGCAACAAAAACCGCAGATATTGCATCAGGCCGGTGGCTTCCTCCAGCGGAGCCGCCAGCAGAAACAGCAGCAAAAACTGAAAAATCCCCAAAATTTGCTGCACCCGCTTAAACACCAGCGCCACCGCCCCCAGCAAAAAGGCCAGCCCATAGCCGGCCAGTAGCAGCGAAACCAGCGGCAGCAGCAGCATAGGGGGAAAGGCCAGCCGACTGCCCGAGATCCCCATCAGCAGCAGCAACACCACCATCAAAATGATCAACCGCAGGGCCAGGCTGGCAAAGGCGCGGGCCAAAAACACTCGCGGTGCCCCATAGGGAGATAGAAAGACCTGCTCCAGGGTGCCGGTTTCGGCCTCGATCTGGAGATTGATGGCAATGTCGTTGTTGACCGAAATAATCAGCGTCCACAGGGCGTAGCCCAGCACCACCGCATCGAGGCGATCGCCAAAGGCAAACCCCGGCCCAGCCATATACTGAGCACTGGCAAACAGCCCGTAGAAGACCGCCATGATGATCACGATCCCTGAGATCACCTCTGTGGGGTAGCGGATGAACTGAATCCAGGTGCGCTTAAGTTCGGCTTGCAGCAGATCGATCATAGGGAAGCATCCGGGTGGTCGTTGACCAGTTTGAGAAATACCTGGGTGAGGTCGGCGCGATCGCGCTGCACCGACACCAGCGGCAGAGGGCTCAGCGCCCCCAGCAGCCCATAGAGATTTTCTGGCGTACCAGCGTAGATAATCTGCGTCCCCTGCACCGTTGCCCCCAACTGGGTCACGGCGTGGATCTGTTGGGGAGACAGATTGCCTTCCACCTCCAGGTGATAGGTGGAACTCGAAAACTCCTTTAGTAAGGCTTCGGTAGACTGCTCGGCAATGATGCGTCCCCGGCGAATGATCGCCACTCGGTCAGAGAGTTCTTCGGCCACATCGAGCTGGTGGGTGGTCAACAGCACGGCTCGGCCCTCCTGGGCAATCTGGCGCACCAGGGCTTTGACCATTTCGCTAGCTTCCACATCCAGCCCCAGGGTGGGTTCATCCAGCAGCAGCAGCTTAGGGTTGTGAATCAGAGCGACGGCGATCGCCACCTTTTGCTGCATCCCGCGAGAGAGCTTTTGCACCGGAGTATCGCGCTTTTCCTCTAGCCCAAAGCGGGCCAGCAGTTCCAGGCCTCGACGATGGGCCACCTGGCGGGGCACCTGCCGCAGGACGCCGAAATATTCCAGATTTTCTTCTGGCGTCAAGCGCCAGTACAAATTGCGGTTGCCCTCCAGCACGGCCCCAATATGGCGCAGGGCGCGGGGCTGGCGGTGGGGGTCTTCTCCCACCACGCTCACCTGCCCCTGGGTGGGGCGCACCAGGCCCGCGATCATCTTGATGGTGGTGGTCTTGCCGGCACCGTTAGGGCCTAAAAAGGCCAGCACCTCTCCCTGGTGCAGGGTTAAGGAAACGTGCCTCACCGCTTCAAACCGCTGTTTGCCCCGCCCATACACTTTGGAGAGGTCGCGGGTGTCTAGCACGATGGAGCCCGGTGAGGAATTTTCAGTCCAATCATCGGTGGGACGATGGGCAAGTTGCACGAAAGGATTAGCTCCCAGCGACAGGTAGAGTCTTTACTTATCTTAAAGTTTTTCGCCGATTAGTCGGCGTGGCTGGGGCGCAATTGACCTAGCTTTACCACCCTTATGCGCTGGCTAATGGATGCTTTAGCCTAAGCCGAACGAGCCGTTTGCGGTTTAAAGACTCCGCTTGTGCTGTGGGCTATAGCTGAGAGGGCCATGCAAAAGATCATCGCTGGCGTTCAAGTTGCCAGATTTAATTGGCGCTACTTCTTCTTTTTCTTGCTCTTTTGGGGGGCGATTGATAGCCCGCCGCCAAAGCCAGCTTTGTCAGCCAGCTTTTTGGTGCCCGCCTGCGCCACAATATCCTTAAATTCTGGCGGTTTCTCGAAGTCCGGGAGGATTTTCCGGCTGGGCTTGGGGCGATCGAGAGACGCCCTGATATTGGCCAGCATCTGCTCCTGCCTGGGGGTGTAGTGAATCGCGGCTCGTAGGTAGAGATCGACATGGCTGGTTCCGCAAAAACAGCATCAAGGCCAAAGATAACGTCATTTTACGCCTTTAAGATCTGAAGCAGCCAGCGGTTGATGGGGCGTTCAGCGGTGGGATACGCTGAACGCCCCCGATCGCATCAAGTTAAGCGAGCTGCACCCACCTGGCCACCGAGGGCACGCCCTGCTGATCGGTGACAAATAGCATGTACCAGCCCGGCGGAGCCAGGTTGGGGGCGTCGATCAGGTCAACTTTGAGGCGATCGCCGCCGATCTGCGTAAACGACAATTCCACCAGCCGTTGCTCGGTATCGAGGGTGTGGGTGGGGGCGGCAGGCTTGATTAGGCTAACCCACTGAATCTCTGCCGCCTGGGGCGTTTGAATCTCCATCGCCCCCCCGTAGACAGCGGTGGCAGGCGCGGCGCTGATGACCGGACGCGCCCCCTTAAACAAATAGGGCGGATAGTACATCTCCAAGCGCAGCTCTTCGTCTTTGCGGGCCGGGTTAGACCCCGCTGTCATCACCCGACCATCGGGCAGAAGAATGGCGACGGAGTGGTATAGGCGGGGCACTCGGGCGGCTGCAACTTCTGTCCAGGTATTGGTGGTGGGGGCGTAAATTTCGGCTTCCAGGGTGGCTTCGGCCCGCGATTCGTCGGCCCCACTGCCGCCGCAGACCAAAACGGTGCGATCGGGCAGGGTGACAGCCATGGCATGGGTGCGGGCGTGGTGCAGCGCCGGAGCCGCCTGATACACCGGCGTGGCGGCTTTAAGATCGACAATATCAACATTATCGGTAGCACCCTGAGCGTGCTGGTGGCCCGCACCACCGCCCAAGACACCGCCGCCCATAATCATGACCTTTTGCTCTTGCACCGGGGGCAACAGCACGCTAGCCGCCTGGTTGCGGTGGTTGGGTTCGCTCAGCCCAGAGACCGCCGTCACGGTGTTGCTTTGCAGATCGATCAGGCTGGGTGGGGTGCCTTCGTTGATGCCGTATTGAGCGCCAGAATAAAAGATGCGACCATCGCGCAGCAAAAACAGATGGGCATAGAGGGGATAGCGCCGGTTTAGGGCCGGGGGCAATGTCGTCCAGCCCGCCCCGTCTTGGTAAATCTCTGCGGTTTGGTTGAGGTTGCCGTCTTTGTCTAAGCCCGACACGGTAAAGACTCGCCCATCGGCCAGGGTGACAAGGGTCGGATACCAGCGCCCGTCGGCCATGGAGGGTTGCTTTTCCCACTGCTCGGTGAGCGGGTTAAAGGTGTAGGCGTCGCGCAGCCCTAGGAAGGGATGCCCAAAGTCGTAGTCTTCGGTGCCGCCTGCCACCAGCAGCCGACCGTCAGGCAAAAAGGAGTGCCCGGCGCAAAAGAAGTCGGCGGGGGTATCGGGGAACTGGAAGGTGTTTTGGCTGTAGTCCCACACGACGCTGCCAAACTCGCCATTGGCGTTGTCAGGGTTGTTGCTCGAACCGGAGAAGAACAGCACCTTGCCCGTGCGCAATAGCGCGGCATGGATCGCGAGAATTTGCGAGGTGTCGGGCAGCAACCGCCAGAGGCCATCGGTAGCGGCGGTGTCTAGATCTAGGGGCAGCTCAACGGTGCGGTAGTAGCCTTGGTTAACCTGGGGTGGCGCGTCGATGGTGGCCAAAATCAGTTCGGGGCGCTGATTGGCGGCGAGGGCGGCGATCGCCACCCCCGCGCCCTGATTTTCCCAGGAAAACCAGTCGGGAATCGCCGTCCAGTTGCTCCAGCCGCCCGCTACTTTGCCGGTGGCATCGAGGTCCCAGCCGATTTGGTAGAAGCCCTGGTTGGCACCGGGGGGATTGTCGATCTGAAAGACGACTAGCTCGGGGCGACCGTTGCCGTCGAGATCGGCGATCGCAATGCTGGCATCCTGATTGTCCCAGGAAAACCAATCCACTGCGGTCCAGTCGCTCCAGCCGCCCGTGACCAGACCGTCGAGGCCAAGATTCCACCCGACGCGATAATAGCCCTGGTTCAACCCCTCTGGGCTATCGACCTGAAACACCACCAGCTCGGGGCGGCCATCGTTGTTCAAATCGGCTACGGCGATGCCGCCGCCCTGGTTTTCAAAGGCAAACCAGTCGGGCACGGCAATCCAGTCGCTCCAGCCGCCGGTCACATTGCCATTGCCGTCGAGGTTCCAGCCGATGCGGTAGTAACCCTGGTTGGCCCCCGGTGGGCTGTCGATCTGAAAGACAATTAGCTCCGGTCTGCCGTCGTTGTTGAGATCGGCGATCGCAATATCGGCCCCCTGATTTTCCCAGGAAAACCAGTCGGACACGGCGATCCAATCGCTCCAGCCCCCCGTCACCGTACCATCAGCGTCTAAATTTTTGCCGACCTTATAGAACCCCTGGTTGGCACCGGGAGGGTTGTCGATTTGAAACATGATCAGAGCTGGTCTGCCGTTGCCGTCTAGGTCGGCCACGGCGACGCCTGCGCCCTGGTTTTCCCAAGACACCCAGCCGGGGATGGGGAGAAAATCGGTTGCCATGGTGTACCTCGTGTTGGGGTCGGAGAGGAATGGTTGTTTCTGCCCAGCGAGAGCGTGAAGCCCCATGCTGTCAAATTCACCGCCGCTTTCCTATGACCCGCACGGGTACCTTATGTTTAAGCCTTTCTTTGGGATCGAGGCGTTTTTGCAGCGGCTCTCTAACCCCTGAAACCGTTGGTAATTTTGGGGCGATCGCGATCGTCTCTGCACCGATAGCGTGGTGCAACGGACCAATATCTCGCTGGCGACTCACCAGATTTTGTCAGCGAAACTTGAACTACGTCCGTGCCAACGCTTTATTAAAGCAGCCCCGATGCTTAAGCTTGAGCATCGAGGCTGCTTTAAGGTCTCTTGAGATTTACCGGGTTTACTCGTCTTCGTCCAGGTAGGTTTCGTCTTCGACCTCAATCTCCACATCGGCCAGCTCAGCCACCGCACCGCCGATTTCGAGCTTTTCTCTCACCTGGGCTTCGACCTTAGCGGCAAACTCAGCATCCTCTTGCAGGCGCTGAATCGTATTCTCGCGCCCCTGGCCGATGTTGTCGCCCTCGTAGCTATACCAGGCTCCTTTGCGGACGATCACGCCGTGCTGCTCAGCCAGGTCAACCAGACAGCCCATGGTCGAGATGCCCTGGCCAAAGAGAATGTCAAATTCACCAATGCGGAAGGGTGGGGCCACCTTATTTTTGGCGACCTTGACCTTGGCGCGAATGCCGTACTCTTCGGTGCCTTTCTTCAGCGTTTGAATGCGGCGAATATCGAGGCGCACCGAAGCGTAGAACTTGAGCGCGTTGCCCCCGGTGGTAACTTCAGGGTTGCCGTAGGAGATGCCGATCTTCTGCCGCAGCTGGTTCAAGAAAATGACTGTGCACTGCGACTTGCCAATGCTGCCGGTGATCTTCCGCAGAGCCTGGCTCATCAGTCGTGCTTGCAGACCAACGTGGGCATCGCCCATTTCACCTTCAATCTCAGCTCGGGGTACCAGGGCGGCTACGGAGTCAACCACGACGACATCAATGGCCGACGATCGCACCAGCTGATCCACCACCTCAAGCCCCATTTCACCCGTGTCGGGCTGGGAGACTAACAACTCATCGACGTTGACCCCCAGAGCGGCGGCATAGATCGGGTCGAGGGCATGCTCAGCATCCACAAAGGCCGCGACGCCACCCGTTTTCTGCACTTCGGCCAGCACGTGCAGGGCTACGGTGGTTTTACCCGAGCTCTCAGGGCCATAAATTTCGATGACGCGCCCCTTGGGCAAGCCGCCGCCTAGGGCTAGGTCGAGGGTTAGCGCGCCCGTGGAAATCGTTTCCACCTTCATGCGGGCAGCATCGCCTAGGCGCATGATGGAGCCTTTGCCAAAGTTGCGCTCAATTTGGCCCAGCACCAGCGTGAGGGCTTTTTCCTTTTCGGTTTGCTCTTTGCTTCCGCCTTTTTTTGCCGCCATAGTCGCCTCAATGCTTTAGGACAAGACGCCTGAACCCCAGAACAGTTGTCTTCAGAAAACCAGTATAGTACAATTGACCTAAATCGCAATCGATAGTTCTCTAGTTCCTCTAGTGTTTGTGAACTCGGTCTTCCTGTAGTTAAACCTCCCAAACCTATGGAGGAGGTTAGTTATGGCACCTGAACAACTCAACACCCTAATTGCCCTGGCCGACTGGCTTGTGGCCGTGACTTATCGACACTCGACGGGCTTCTGCTGCTGGGTGATAACGCCTGAGCTATCGAGCCTCACCGATGGCGAAACCTATGCCACTAGCAGTGCGGCCCTGGCGGCTGGGCGCAGCCTAGTGCAGTATTCCACTGGGCCACAGATCGACTTTGGCCGCTGCCGCCTTTCAGAGTAGCGATCGCACATATAGCCTAGGGACGTGCGTCTAAATAAAGTACCGGAAGCATTGATCGCTATAGGGTGCATTCGCGCAGCAGTGCACCAATAGGAAAGCTGCCAATTGGTACCTTATTTTCTTGCGCGTCCCCTAGGTCTAATAGAGACATCGCTTGGGACAATGAGGCTAAGTTTACCGAGTCTTACCCATGCCCGGAACGCTCATTCGTCAAGCTATCTATGCCGCGCTGACCCTGATCGGCTTCATCTGGACGAATTACTACCTAGTGCAGTTCACCATTGCCACCAAGGGTGAGTTCACCGCCACCAACCTGCTGAATTTTGACCTCTCTGCCTTTATCGAGCAGGTCTGGGCTAACCCGGCCTCTAGCTTTGTCGCTGTCGATCTCACCATGGCGCTGCTGCTGGTAGTCACGTTTATTGTGGCGGAGGGGCGACGGCTGAAACTCCGGCTCTGGGGGATTTATATCGCTCTGATGTTTGCGATCTCCTTTGCCTTTGGCTTTGCTCTATTTATGTTGGTGCGCGAGCGCAAGCTGGCCGAAACCGCGTCTGACCCCACCGCTTGAGTCTGGCTACAGGCCTGGGGTGGTTTGAGCAAAGAGAGCGTCAAAATCTGTGGTGACTACGGCCCCAGGCGTGCCCTCGGGCTTAGAGATCACGTCAAAGGCTTTGTTGCGGGCGGCGGGCGCTAGCAACGCTTGCACCACCACCTCCGCCACATCGGCACGGGGAATCGAGGTGGGAATGCCTTCCGGCGGATTGGCTAACAAGCTATCGTCTTTACCGACCAGCAGCTCGCGCTGGCCCCCTGGCTGATCTTGCAGCCCCCCTGCCCGAATGATGGTGTAGTCGAGGCCAGAGTCGATTAGGTAAGCTTCTGCCTTGCGCTTCCAGATCAAAATGTTGCCGTTGGCCATGCGGTTGAGGGGGTGTTGCTCATTGGTGCCGCCCATGGAGCCAACGAGGACGATGTGCTTGACTCCGGCGGCCTTGGCGGCTTCGATTTGGTTGATCTGGCCGTGGTAGTCAACCTGTTCGGGCGTTTCCCCTGCGGGATAGGTAAACTCTGGCCGCTGCCCTGGTGCTGGCGGGGCTTTCATTTGCGGCACGGCGCTGGTGAGAATGACTAGGGCGTCGCAGTCGGCCAGAGCGGCAGTGAGGCGATCGCGATCGCTCACATCCCCCAGCTCAAACCCCACTGTCGTGCCAAACAGGTCTTGCACCTTCGCCTCAGAGCGGGCAAAGCCTCGAGCTACAAACTGTTCGGGCCGCTGCTGAAGTTTTTGCACCGCGATCGCCCCGGTACGCCCGGTAGCACCGGTGACTAATACGTGGAGGGGATTGGTCATAGGGGTTGCTATTGGATGATTTCGTAGAAGATTATGCCATCCGATTGTTACCCTATTGTTTACTCAGGGTTACCTACCAGGGGCTGCCTACCATGGTAAAGGCCGCCCAGTAGAAAGGATGACTCAGGTCTTGCCGACCGTCTATCACCAGGTCGGGGGGCAGGGCCAGAGACCCGCCGGGCCAAACGAGCTGGCCATTTTCGGTATAAATCTCGCCGCGCACCATAGCCAGTTGGGCATCGCGCAGGGCTGCGGCCTTAATCGCCTCATCATCAAGGGATTGATAAAACGCGATCATCAATCCGGCGGTGGCTTCGTCGTTCACCTTCCACAGACTGGCCAGGGCCGATTTAGCTCCGGCCAGCAGGGCAAACCCGGCAAAGCCCAGTTCGGCATCGGCATTGCCCATGGCAGTTTGGCAGGCGCTGAGGGTAACCAGCTCCACCTGGGGGTCAAACCAGCCCAGATCGGGCACCTGGTTGAGGCGCAAGCGGCGATCGAAAAACTGCAGGTAAGAATTGTCGGGAGCGCCGCGCAAAAACTGAGCATGGGTGGCCATGTGAATGATCTGGGACTGGCGGCGATCGCGCTGTAGATTGCCCACCGTAAAGCTGGTTTCGGCCACCTTAGTGCTAGGCCAGAGGGTTTGCAGGGTCTGCATTTCCACCTCAGCGGCCAGCAGCGGCGGCTGGTTGATAAACTGTGATGCCCCCGACACCAGCAGCGTTGAGTTTTGCCGGTTGAGGTCAACGTAGGTGGGGTCGATCAGCCCCAAACTGGGAATCAGGCCGAAGCTGTAGTCTTCAATTAAAAACCGCTCCCCGTTGTGGAGGGCCGCCAGGGGCAGGGTGCGCAGACCCGCATCCATAACAAACCCAATATTGTTAACCCCGGCCGCTTTCAGCTCCGCTTCGATGGGGGCAATCAGCCAGCCATAGAGCTGCTGGGCCGCCCCCAGGTAGGCAGTATTGTTGGTCAGGTTGGGATTGGTGATCTGCCGTCGCAGTTGCTCCTGGGTTTTGAGCACTTCCTCGGCGGTGGTGTTGAGCACCCTGACTCGGGTGGGTTCACCCTCTGCGGTGATCAACAGCAGCTCTACGCCGCCCTCCCCAGGTTTGGCATCGCGGTTTAGCCGCACGTACATAAACGCAGGCACGGCCCCCGTCTGGGCCGCAATGTCGTGTAGGGTGGCCCTTGCCTGCTCTAGGTTGACCGATCGCGGCGATTTGATCAAATCGCCAAAGTAGCCTGCGAAGTCGCTATTCACCGAGTCTTCGGCCTCGCTGAGCTGCTCTTGCCCGAGTACGTTTCCGGCACTGGTTAAGAAGACCGGGGCATCCTCTTCTACAGTCTCTAGAGGGCGATTGGGGTCGGAAAACGGATCAATTTCGTCCAGTGGGGGCTCGATCTCAACTGGAATTTCGCCCAAGGAAATGAACTGCACCTGACCGGGCAGACCGCGACCAAAAATACGGCCGCCCAGAATGGGGTTGGCTAGATCGGGCAGCAGGGTGACATCGCCCGTGGTAATGGCAGCCAGGGTGCCGTTGAAGCTGGGATCGCCTAGGGTAAACGTAGAAGCCCCGTAGCCCAGCATGACGGCCCCGCCCCGGCTGCCCCCTACGGTGGAGAGGCTGGCGGCGATTCCGTTTTGGTCGGTAAAACTGCCCACAGCCCGGAAAGTGCTGGGGGTCAGGGCAGTAATCGTGCCGCCGCTGGTGGTGCCCTGGGCGTTGATGCTGTTGACCTGAATGCGATTCGCCTCCAAACGCACCGATCCGCCTGTGCTGCCGCTGCTATTGAGGTTGCCAGTGGTAATTGCTCCCCCTGCATCGAGAGCAATGGGGGCACCGAGGGCGGTGATGTCGGCGGTGGTCAGGCTGCCACCACTAGTTAGACTGATGCCTGCCAAGCTGTCGGTGGCGAGTACAGTACTGTCGGCAACGAGAATACTAATGTCGGCGGTGAATTGGTCACTCAGAGGCGTACTGTCTCCAGGCTGTAGGTTGGTAGTAGCGGTGAGGTCGCCGCCCGCCGTCACCTGTAACTCGCCCGAAAATGTAAGCTCGTTGAGCTGTAGGCTGTTGCGATCGTTGAGGGTAACGTTCTGACCAGTGGTGACAGTCACAGTATTAAAATCGTTGCTGTCGTTAAGGGTAATATTGACAGGGGCATCTAGGCTGGTATTGCCCCCTACCGTGACCTCACCACTAGTTTGGGCCACATCGCCCGCGCTGGCCGATATGACCAAATCGCCGGGGGTGGTCACATCGGCATTGAGCGTTACGCTGCCCTGACTTGCCACAGAGAGCGTACCGCTGCCGCCGCTGACGGCCAGATCTAGGGGCACCCCCACCAGTTCAACCACATCCTGCGCCCCGCCCCCAGCGGCAATTTGCTCAACGTTAGTAAAGCTAATGTCTGGAAGAAAATCAGAATCTAGGGTGTAGCCCCCACTGCTGCTATTCACCACAAAGTAGTCATTGGCCACGGTACCGGCGATCGCATCAAAGCCCGCACCGCCGTCAAAGGCGCTGATGTTCGAGAATCGAATGGTTCCCAGCAGGCCGGTGCCGTCGCCAGTGACAGTGAAGGTGTCGTCGGCCAGGCCGCCCAGCACGGTGTTGACGGCAAGGCCGCCGATGATTTCGGTGGGGTTGAGCAGAACCAGGGGTGCCCCAAAGCCCCCGACTTCGAGGCTGCCGTCGGGGACCAAGCTAAAGGTAGTATCTTGGTTGGGGCCAGCAAGCAAGCCACCCGCAATGGTGAGGGGGCTACTGAGGGTAAAGGGTTCTAGCGTAACGGTGCCGGTATTGCCTACCTGCCCAATGGTGCGACTGCTAAAGCCGTTGCCCAGCTGAGCGATCTCGTTCTGGTTTAAGAAGGCGATCGCAGAGCCGCTATTACCACCTAGGATAATGGGTAGGGATGGTGTCAGAGGCCGAATTTGCAAATTGCCTCTGCCACTGATAGTTGCTCCGTTTAACACAGGGTTATCAGTGACCAAGGTGATATTGCCACTACCCGTAGTTTGAACTGTAACTAAACCAAGTGGATTACCCAGTCCTATACCAGGATTAAGTCCTGAGCCGGTGTCGGTGATGATAATGTCCCCTACACCAGTAGTTTGAAGGATTTGCCCTCCCAGATTATTGTCTATAGAAACACCAACACCAGCAATACTGCCACCAGTGATTGAAATTGTCCCATTCGTAGATTGAATTCGGCTGTTAGTGCCTACGCCTACATCCCCAGAACCATTGCTTCTGCCATTCAAACCAATGTTTCCACCAACCGATTGGATGAGGGTTTGATTTACTTCAATGCCGCGGCTACTGCCACCACCGGTTGAGTTAGATGTCCCGGTCAGGGTAATCGTGCCATTCTCGGTCGTGATTCCTCCAGCATTGCCAAAGAGAAACACACCATATTGAAAATTTCCAGTCCCAGCTCCCGTTCCATTGAGCGTGATGTTACCTGCCCCACTAGTCTGCAGGCTGGAGTTATTACCTATGGCCACACCACTAGAGTCGCTGGCTGTCCCATCAAAAGCAATATTGCCACCACCAGCATTTAAGCTGGCTCCTGATAGGTTAACGCCAGGGGTTCCTCCTCCACGACCAGTAATTGTCATGTTGCCACCATTAGACAACAGGCTCGACCCTGCATTCAAGGACACCGACCCAACTCCGTCTAGGTTTTGGTCACCGTTTAAGGTGATATCGCCGCCGTTGGTGGCGAGACTAAAGTTAATTGCAATATTGTTGTCAGCCGTAGCGGTAAAGCCGACCGCTGCTGCCGCGATACTGACAGGGGCGTTAACAGTAATGTTGTTGGTAGCCTGTAGCACCACATTTGCTGTGGCAGCATTGATAGTACTGTTAGCAATAGTGCTATTCACTCCTGGATCGGCAAACTCGTCGTTAGCCGCTAGCTCCGCCGGATTATTGGCCCCGGCAATCACCTCAATATTGGTGGGATCGAGCAGCAGCGTGCCGGTTAGTCCCTGGGGGGCGCTGAGATCTACGGTGCCAGCAAAATCTAAGTAGTCTCGACCTGAGACTTCCGCAAAGCCGCCGTCGCCGCCGTTGGCTCCTCCCTGGGCGCTAATCTGGCCGTAAAACCGGTTGGTCTCATCGGCCCAGACGATGATCTCGCCACCGTTGCCGGTGTTTAAGGCATCGGCAGTGATAGTCGAGTTGGCATCAACGTAGGTGCGATCGCTGGTCGGAGTGGTGCCCCCACCCTGGTACTCACCACCGATAAGCACTGTGCCGCCGCCCTGGGTGCCCGAGGCATCGATAGTGGCTGCGGTGATGGCGATGCGATCGCCCAAAACCTGCACCTCACCGCCCGTTCCCCCTACTACGTCTAGCGTTCCCGATACCAAGGCGGTGCCGGGAGTCGTGGGCAACGTCGCTGTGGAGCTCGTCAGGATAACGGTGCCATCGGGGTTGTGAGTAATACCCGTGGCTACCTCCGGCCCGCCCGCCCGCAGCAGCGAGGGAATATCCAGGGGTGAAAAGGGCAGGGGCGCAGTGGAGAGTGCCTCCTCTGGCAGGGTAGCCAGTTCTAGACTGAGGAGGGCTCCCTCTGGGCGAATGCTGACCCGGTTTTCTCCCGGTACGGCCAAAACAATGATTTGCCCACCGGGAGCGGTGAGGGTGCCCAGGTTAATCACAGAGCCGCTGGCTAGGGTGATCACCTCCCCTGGGTTCACCGCCAGGTTGCCGAGGTTAATCAGGGCACCAGGCTCACTGCCAAAAGCAAAGGCCGTAGGGTTGCCGGTGAGGGCAGCGTAGTTGGCGTCGCCCAGGGCGGGCAGCCAGTTTTCCCCAAACCCCACGCCGCTGGCGGTGGTGGCGGTAAACGACCCATCCAAGTTCAGCGCCGAATTAGGGCCAAACAAAATACCCGCCGGGTTGAGCAGATAGAGGTTGGCGCTGCTGCCGCTGACCTGTAGCAAGCCATCAATTACCGAGGCATTGCCCCCCACAACGCGGCCCAAAATGTTCTGCACCGTGGGGTCGGCCAAAAAGTTGGCCACCTCGGCGGCAGTAAGGCCAAACTGCTCAAAACTATGGAACAGGTTAACCCCATCCCCCGACAGAGTGCCGCCGGTAATTTGGTAGGTGGAGCCGTCGGGCATGACCAGGGTGCCAGTGCCATCGGCGGCGGGGATGATCGACTGGGCCCAGGCGGGGGCGGTGAGCGTGGCCCAGAGCAGGGCGGAGAGGATGGGGTGGGGGCGCATGAGGGTAGATGGGTGGGGGGTAGGGGGTGGATGGATGGGTAAAGGGGGTAGGCGTTATGGGTTATCTAACCAGTGGGGTGTCGCAGACTTCGGGGTCATCGGTGGCGGGGATGTTGAGCTGCTGGGCTTTTTCGAGCAGCTCGATGCGGCGTTTGAGCTGGTTGGCCCTGGTGCTGTTGTTGGCCAGAGCGTAGCTTAGCTGGGCCTGCCGTAGCTGGGGTAGCGCGGTATCTAAATCGTTTTGCACCACCGCTAGTTCACCCAGCCCCTCTAGGGCGATCGCCTGCCAGAGCGCATCGTCGTCGTCCAGCTCCAGAGCGAGGGTATACTGCTCGGCGGCCAGGCTGTTGAGTCCGGCAAAGCTGTAAAGATCGCCGAGGGCCAGCGTCAGGGTAGCAGTGGGGGCAACGGCGGCTTGGATCGCCAGGCGATCGATCGCGGCGTCTAGCATTTGGTAGGCCAGGTAGATTTGGGCGGTGGCCAGGGCCTGCTCTTCGGGGGCGAGGGGCAAGGCGCTGAGGCTGGCCAGATCGGCCTCTAGGCGCGATCGCGTCTCGGGAAACAGCACCGCAAACCCGGCGATCGCGCAGCCCGCGTCTAAATCGGAAGACACTCCCTGGTCGGTAACTACTTCCACTGAGTAAAACAGCTCTGGGGCCAGGGGCGGATCGCCGCTGTAGAGCACTGACGATTCAGTAGTGGTGGTTTCCCACACGACCCGTTCCCGCCCGCCGTTATTGTCTTGCCACTGCCAGAGTCGCACGGTATAGCGATCGGCTCCTGCCACCGGGTGCCAGCGAATGGTGAACTGATCGCTGGGTTGAAAGGTGTTGCGAGGGGTAATGATGTAGGGCACTGTGGCATCAAACCCGCCGACTAAGCGACCAGCCCGCACGCCGCCGCCCTGCTGACGGTTAGAGGCCCGTCCCCCTCGGTTTTCTCGCCCACCCACCAAAAAGTCAAACACCCCGGCTTGGGCAGGCACGGGGGGCAGCAGCACCAGCAGCGCCATCCCCAGCAGCCCAGCCAGGAGGAGCCGGGGTCTGAGGGTAGATTTAGCAGAACGGTTCAGGAAGAGGGTCATTGTCTAGATCAGGAGGTAACGGTTCAGGAAAGAGAAAGAGCAGTTTTGAATTTTGAATGTTTAGGTTTGAGTTGAAGGCCCGAATTCAAAACTCAAAATTTTCTCACTACGGATTACGAACTCGACGGCTCAAATACTCCACCAGCCCTGCGGTACCGAACCCCACTACCAGGGCCGGAATCAGCGGTAGCCAGCCGCCAACGATAGTCAGGGTTCCGTAGCTGACAACCACCAACAATGTCACCGCCGCTACCGCCGCCAGGCAGAGCCGCCAGGGTCGCACGATCTGGCGGGCTAGCAGTCCACCAATCAAGGCCCACAGGCCAATCCACAGGGTTTCGGCCCAGACGGGCCACCACCACAGCAATTTGCGACCATCTAGAGCAGCACTTACCAACTGGCTGATCATTTGGCCATGCACCTCAACCCCTGTCAGTTCACCTAGGGGGGTATTAAAGGAGTCGGCATTGCGATCGGTGAGGTCTTTGTAGCCAATCAGCACAATTCGCCCCGTCACCAGGGCGGGGTCAAACTGCCCCGTCATTACCTGCTGGAGAGTGATCTGGGGAGCAAACTGGTTGGGGTCGCCAGCGTGGGTGCGGTAGTTCACCATCGTCTGGTAGCCGTTGAAGGTATTGCGCCGGAGTGGCGTGTAGCCACCGGTCTGGCTGGGCAAAATGCCGCCCGCCCACAGCTGGGGTACGCGCACCGAGCCAAAGACCATGTCTTGAATGTCGCCATCCGGCAAAAAGGGGTCGGTGTAAGCGACACCCTGGCCCTCTAGATAGTACCGGGCCAGGCGCAAGCTAAAGGCATCGGGAGTATCGCAGTAGAGAGGGTCGGCTTCATGCTTGAGATAGTGGCGGCGGACGAAATTGTTCGCATCGATCGCAAAGTCGTTGAACCCAACCTGGCGGCTGGGCAGCTCGGGGGGCTGCTCCACCGCAGTGTCCTGATAGGCGGCTTTGCAGATGCCAAACAAAATGTCGCTCTGGCGCAGTTGGGCCGCCAGGGCCGGGTCAGCAGCAAAATCGCGGTAAAAATCTAGACCAATCACCGCCGGGTCAAAGGCTGCGAGGGTGGCCAGCACCTCCGCCAGCGCCCGGTCGGGAATGGTGCCCAACCCCGGCGGGTAGCGGCCCTGCTTCACCTGCTCGCGTAGCCAGTCGCCGCTGGCTTCGTCCACAGCCACAATCAGCAGGCGCGAATCCTGAGGTTCGCTGGGGCGGCGGCGCATGAGGGCATCGTAGGTAGCAAGTTCCAGCGGTTGTAGGGCTTCAACCAGCCGCAGAGCAGCTACTGTCAGAGTGACGGCTAGGCTCACCAGGCCCACAGAGCGCAGCTTCACCTTCCGGAACGGCAGCTGGCGGCTGGCCGCCAGGTAGTCGAGCTGCGCCTGGTTGGGGGCTGGCACTTTCCCAGCGGCTTGGATCAGCCAGTCATTGGCCTGGTCAAGGGCTCGCCCCCGCAGCAGCAGGCTGGGTTCGCGCCCAGCATTGTCCCACTCCAGTGCCCGCACCAGCAGTCGAGTGTGCCGATCTACGTGGACGGCGTCGCTCTCTAGAATGCGGTACAGCTCGCCAAAATTAGAGGAATAGTCGCCGTCGTGGTCTTGGAAATTGACCACGGGGCAGTCGACTAGGGCCGGAGGCAAATTACTCCGGAGCATCGGCCCATCCGATACCGCAATGACCCGTTTTTGCAGGGTATTGGCGTAGCCCAGGTCGGCCAGGCAGCGAGGATTTTTTAGGCAATGGGGAGACAAAACCACCAGGCAGTTTTGGGCATTTTCTAGGGCTTCGTCGACCATGGCCAGCCCATCGCTGGTGCCCACCC
>JANPIO010000081.1:0-1927 GCA_031425055.1 Phormidium sp. VAR_61_metabat_6 | reverse complement strand
CACGATTTGCCCCTCAAAGTTACCCTGGGGGGTCACCGCAAAGGCATTCGCCAACGCGTGCAGCTGGTCGGCGGTCAGCGCCGATTTCAAAGTCTTATAGGGCCAGGCGTAGAATGCGCCTTCCTCGGGTTCGGCGTCGTTGGGGGTGACAAAGCTGTCGGCATCCTGGGCGGCATAGAAATACCCGGCTGGGGCGGTCATTTCACGCAAGAGCCAGGTGTGGGTGAGGGCGATCGCCCGCTCAAAGGCCGGTTCTTGCTGCCCATTAGCCCACAGGTCAGCCAGATACTCCACAATCATGCCGTTGTCGTAGAGCATTTTTTCAAAGTGGGGCACTGTCCAGCTTGGGTCTACGGTGTAGCGGTGAAAACCGCCGCCCACGTGGTCGTAAATGCCGCCCAGGGCCATATCTCGCCCCCGCTGGCCGCAGATGTGGGCCACATCTAGCTCCAGGTCAAACTGCTGCCCGCCTAGCACCGCCGCCGCGTAGGGAATCATCGGAAAGCAGGTGCCCTGACCTGAGGGAATCAGGATTTTGGCGTTGGTGGTCAGCCCTGCATAGAGTACATCCGCCGATGGAGTTGTGGGGGATTCTGGCAACTGCGCCCCCTGGTACAAATTGCCCATCACTGCCTCAGTGATCTCAGACAGGCGGGCTTTCTCGGTGTCGTAGAACTGGCGCAGGGCCGTGAGCACTTGCAAAAAGCCGGGTCGCCCGTATTTCTGCTCTAGGGGAAAGTAGGTGCCCCCATAAAACGGCACTCGCGTCTCAGGATGCAGCATCATGTTCAATGGCCAGCCCCCCTGCCCGGTCAGCATTTGCAGCGCCTGCATATAGATGCTGTCGATATCGGGTCGCTCTTCGCGATCGACCTTGATCGGGATAAAGTTGGCGTTCATGTAGGATGCGATCGCCCCATCCGAAAACGCCTCGCCCTCCATTACCGTGCACCAGTGGCAGCTGGAGTACCCAATCGACAGAAAAATTGGTTTGTCATCCTGCCGCGCCCGCTCCAGCGCCTCGTCGCACCAGGGCCACCAGTCGATCGGGTTTTCGGCATGCTTACGCAGATACAAACTGGGCGAATCTGCTAGGCGATTGGTCATAACCACTAGGCGGGTAAGGGCATGATCACCCTATCACGGCGAAAAGGTGAGAGGTTTAGGTCTAGGGTCTGAGATTTAATCGTTAAGCACTATAAGTTTTATTGTCTAAGCGACTTGGAGAATATTGGGTTCAGGAATGGGTTGACCTTCTTCACGCCAGGCTTCCAAATACATGTCGATTACTTCTTCGCCTTGTAAGATTGCTTCCTCACGAGATTTGCCATGGGTACAGGGCATTGTTACCCGCTCCGAAAATTCAGGGATGGTTACCAAAAAAAGCTGATCAACCTCTGACCATTGAATAATCATGCTGTATCGATTCATTATTCTCTGTCCTCCTGAATTATTCTTAATTCAAACAATAGCTGTGATACTTGCTTCTCTAAATAGCGTGGAACATCATCGCCATCTTTGCCTGAAATTGTGAGCGTTTTTGTCAGTAGTGGATGCTTCCAACGCTCATGGCTTCCCTTCCCGCGTTTAGGCAAATAAATGAATCCTGCTTGCTGGATTTGAGCTTTTAGCTCTCGAATTTTCCTAGGCATAGCAACAGTTCTTAGCGTATTCCGTATCGCAATCAGTTTCTGTAGCAGCTGGTTATGGCGTTAACCCAGTGGCAGCCAGCTCATTAACACTACCCATCTCAATCAATGGAAGGTTGTTTCTACTATGGCATCTGCGGCAAGGTAGAGGCTACGGCGTAACGAAGGCTTTGCCTGTGCAGATTCAGTTTCCAGAGAGCTGGCCGACGACGCCTGCCGAGGCGATCGCCCTTCAGCAAACCCTCGCGCCCCAGATCGTCCTTCAAGACCGCATTCCT
>JANPIO010000080.1:0-4539 GCA_031425055.1 Phormidium sp. VAR_61_metabat_6 | reverse complement strand
TTCCGGCGGCACCGCCAGGTCTGGCGGGGCGGGCGGTGGCCCTGAGGCCGGTGGACTAACGATTGGCGGTACTGGCTGAGGCGTGGGGCTGGGTGCGATAGCACCACCGATCGCACCCAACGACCCCCCAGCACCCAAGGTTCCACCAACCAGCCCCGCCAGCGTCGAGGGCAGCAGCCCCAACAGCGTCACCTCTAACCACAGTCGGGGCTGAGTAGTGTTTTTGACCTGCCCCTCGGCGCTGCGCAGGTGCTGTTGCCCCAGCAGCAGCACTGTTGGATCGAGTGGTTGCACCAAGGTTTGCATGTCGGCCCAGGTTGGCGGGGTGATAGCGACTAGGTCGTGGCGATCGCCCGCCGTCTTCGCAATCAGCAGATCGCGGTAGAACCCAGCCAGGTTTTGCAGCACAATCAGCGGCTCTCGGCCCCGATCCATCAGCCTGCGGGCAACGTCGAGCACGGCGGTACCGTCGTCGCTGAGGATGGCCTGCACCAGGGCCAGCAGATCGCGCTCGGGTACGGCACCCACCAGATCCCACACCGCATCGGCTTCCACCGGAGGCGCTAGCAGACTGAGCTGATCGAGCAAACTCTGGGCGTCGCGCAGCCCCCCTTGGGAAACCTGGGCTACCAGCCGCAAGGCTTCGTCACTAATCGCGATCGCCTCCTGGTCAGCAATTTTTCGCAGATGAACGATCATCGGTTCTAGGGGAATGCGCCGGTAGTCGAACCGCTGGCAGCGAGAAATAATCGTCGGCAGCACCCGCTGGGGGTCAGTAGTCGCGAGGATAAACACCACATTGCTGGGCGGCTCTTCCAGGGTTTTGAGCAGCGCATTGAACGCCGCCGTGCTGAGCATGTGACAGTTGTGAACCAACAGTCCATTGGCAACAAAATTGTGGTTGTCTTCAACCTCAATGTCGTAGACCGGCTCAACTCCAGCGGGGCAGACAGATACGACCGTCTCCAAATTTGTAGTCCATTTCAGGAATGGAGAACTTTTGAAGTTCGACCAGCCAGCTTCGAGCCGCCTTTGCCCCCATTGCGATGTAGTCGTATCGCTTGCCGCTGAGGGCTCTTGTGTAGGATCTAACTTTTGCTGAGTAACCCAAGTCTGTGAGCCATTCAGCAATAAGCTGGTTTTCTGCGTTGGAATAGCCTTCGGTATGAAACTGGATTTGAGGGCTGCCTTGAGGGCTGAGGCTGAGGGAGCCATCATCCATGTACCACCAGGCAAGTCCTTCTGGAGAAATCTGGGATAACCAGTCACAGGAAACGACTTTCCGTCCACCGTCGCTTCTGACGAGGTCGAAGACCTGGACAAGTTCAGGGTGGCAAACGGTTCGACCACAGATAGAGGTTGCACCGTAGCCGGCATTGGCTGTGCCGTATAGGCTTGGCCGTAAGTTAGAAAGCCGGGATGCTTTGTATTCCATCCATGCCCGTTGCTGTTCTCCATGAGTCCAGGCCAAGCGGGGAAATCTGCTGTATTTGTTGGGATAAATGATGGATCCATCTCCCAGCAATGTGCCGTAGATAAGCCCAAGGGTTTCGGCAGAGAGTGGTTTGAGCTGTTCGTTAAGGTGCTCGGTTCTGAGATCCCAAAGCCCATGCCCCTTTCTGTAGGGGTGCTTCTCCCAATAGCTTTGAATGCTTTTGAGTCCTTTCCCTTTTTGCTGTAGAAATCCTGGGATACCCAGCTTTTCGCCACAGCCGCATTTGCATCTTGGCCGCAGGGCCTCAGCTTGCTCAAGGATAAGCTCCAGGCTGTAAGGCTTCTGGCCGTAGGTGTTGCCCCTAAACTGGTGCCCTTGGACGAAACGGCGAAGTCGTCGGTCAGAGCCGACTCTGTTGATGAGGGTGCCGCAGCCACAGGCGCAGGGGACAAGATCTTGGTTCCCGATTTGATGTCCCTTGCGGCTACCCATCCCTGATCAGTTCTAATTAGATGATTTTCAGTACACCTGATCTTACGGTGAGTAGTCTGAATTTCCAAGATGTCTCGGGTGCCTTGGTCTAGCCAACGTAGGGCTCGTTTAAACTCCCAAGAGGTTGTTTGGTCGTTGTAGCTGAGCACCTGCTTGCCTTCGATCGAAGGATCGTCGATCCTGACTAGGCCGTCTAGGGTGAGGACCAAGGAGTCGCCAGTCAAGCACTCGTCAATCACATAGACCTTGTACCGACACTGCACTGGGGCAAATTGAGCGCGCTCGATCAGCTCACGGATGTTGTCGACCCCGGTGTTGCTAGCGGCATCAATTTCAATAAAGTCGAGGGCTGAGCCGTTGGTGATCGAGCGACAGGTTTCGCAGACGCCGCAGGGATTGGGGGTGGGATGATCTTGGGCAATGCAGTTGAGCGACTTGGCCAAAATGCGGGCGCTGGAGGTTTTGCCCGTGCCCCGGGGGCCGCAAAATAGGTAGGCAGGGGCAATGCGCCGCTGGTTGAGGGCGCTGGTGAGGGTAGTCGCGATCGCATCTTGCCCCACCAGAGCGCCAAAGGTCTGGGGGCGATACTTGTGGTGCAGCGGTTCGTAGGCCATAGCACTAAGATACCGCGCCCGCCCCTATCTCTGGAGGGTTAACCTGACTCTTCTATCAGGTCGGGGCTAGGCTGTGTCTAGTCAGTCTGGAAACTCGATAATTAGAGTCTCCATCTCCGAGGTGACGCACTGGGTGGGCTGCCCCCGAGAGGTACACATGCGGGACTGAGTCTGTTGGGCCAGAGTTTTAACCCGTTCGACCGCCGCTGAGATGTCTTGCCGCCGCTGGCGATCGCTACGGGGACAGGGCTGGGGAACCGGCAGGGTGACTACAGCGGCCTCCAACGGCCCTTCAGCAGCAGAGTATCCCTGAAAATAGGCCAGCGCCAGCCGCCGAAACAGCCCCTGCAAATGGCTCGGCAGGTCTTGCTCGACCTGGTTGGGCTTAGCTAGGCAATCGACCAGCTGACCCATAGCATGGGCAATCATCATATTGTCCTGGCCGCTGGTGGGATACACATCCTTAAGATCTAGCCAGCAAGCCTCAAAAGCTTTTAGTTCTCGTAGCATCATGGGGTTAACTTCACCGTTGGGATAACCGTGACGATAATAGGTGCACCCTGCCCATGACCTGAATGGAGGTTGTCCGGGGAGGACATCCGGTCTTAGCTCTAGAATGCCCCCTGGTACCGCAAAGCCCCCACGGTTGAATTAACGATTTTTTAGGATCAGTTCGAAACAATGGCAATCATTCAGCGAATTTACACCGACGGTGCCTGCTCCGGTAATCCTGGCCCCGGCGGTTGGGGTACAGTGCTGTATCTGGTCGATGGTGGTGTTCACGAGATCGGCGGCGGCGAATCTCCCACCACCAACAACCGCATGGAAATGCAGGCGGCGATCGCCGGTCTGACCCTGCTGCGCGACAGCGGCCAAACCGAGCCCGTCACCATTCACACCGACAGCGAGTACGTGCTCAAGGGCATCACCCAGTGGATCGCCGGCTGGAAGCGGCGCGGCTGGGTCAACTCAGCCAAAAAGCCCGTGCTCAACCGCGATCTGTGGGAGGCCCTAGACAGCGTCACCACCGAGGTGAACCAGACCCTCGATCGCCCCTTGCAGTGGATCTACGTGCGCGGCCACTCCGGCGACCCCGGCAACGAGCGCTGCGACACCATTGCCCGCGCCTATGCTGCCAAACGCGCGATCGCCCTGACGACGGCAGCCATCTCCTAGCGGCCCTCCCCTAGGGGGCCACAACCCTCCTCCCCCGGCACCTGAACGGGGGGCAGGGTTGCCGATAGTATGAGAACAGCGATCAACTGACTAAATATATATAGAGTGCCGTCTCCAGCGAGGAATGCCGTGCTGCTGTCTAAAGGGTTTGAAATTGAGATGTATACCGGCACCCCCACCGGGGATGTGGTCGGTCTCTCCGATCGGATTGTGGCAGATCTCAATGGTTTCGTGCGTGAGCCCGACAGCCGCAACGTTGAGTACACCACCCCACCGCTGTGCCAGTACGAGAAACTGCTGTGTGAGCTAGTGCGCCCCCGCCACGAGCTGCGCCAGTACCTCAGGGGGTTGGGCAACTATACCCTTGTGCCCGGCAGCACCCTAGCGCTGGGCGATACCGATCGCTTCTACCGCTCTGACCCCAGCAACCCCTACCACGCCTACATTGAGCAGACCTACGGCACCACCGTAGTCACCGCCAGCGTCCACATCAACATTGGTATCTCGGATCCAGAAATTTTAATGCGAGCCTGCCGCCTGGTGCGGGTCGAAGCGCCCCTGTACCTGGCCCTCACCGCCTCATCACCCTTTTTGGGCGGGAAAGCGACGGGTTCCCACTCCAGTCGCTGGCAGGTGTTTCCCAAGACCCCGGCCCATGTGCCCCTGTTCACTAGCCACGCCCATCACATTCAGTGGATGGAAGCCCAGCTAGCGGCAGGCACTATGCAAAACGTGCGCCACCTGTGGTCGTCGGTGCGGCCCAACGGCGATCGCCGCCCCTACAACCTCAACCGTTTAGAGCTGCGCATTTGCGACTTGATC
>JANPIO010000079.1:0-4884 GCA_031425055.1 Phormidium sp. VAR_61_metabat_6 | reverse complement strand
CTCGCGAAAGCCAACCAGACCCCCGGTTTGCAGGGGGTGTTTAGCCTCTACACGGCCAACGCGCCCCAGCTCCAGGTGGAGGTCAACCGCGATCGGGCCGAAGCCCTGCAAGTGCCTGTAGAAGATATCTTTAGCACTCTGCAAACCTACCTGGGTTCCCGCTACGTCAACGATTTCAACGCCTTTGGCCGCACCTATCGGGTCTATGTGCAGGCCGATGCCGCCTTCCGCGCCGACCCTGACAGCATTGGGCAACTGTACGTGCGATCGCGAACGAGCGAGATGATTCCCCTGAGCACATTGGTCACCGTCACCCGCACCACTGGCCCGCAGATTATCAACCACTACAACCTGCACCGCTCGATTGAAATCAACGGTGTAGCGGCTCCTGGCACCAGTTCTGGGCAGGCCATGCAGACCATGGAAACCCTAGCGAAAAACCTGCTGCCCCCCACCTTGGGCTTTGAATGGTCGGGTATTTCGCTAGAAGAGCTAGAATCTGGCGGCAAAGCGCCGATTATCTTTGGCCTGGGCGTTTTCTTTGTGTTTTTGGTGCTGGCGGCTCAGTACAACAGCTTTGTCGATCCGCTCACCATTATGCTGTCGGTGCCTTTGGCCGTGCTGGGGGCGCTGGTCGCCCAATCGATGCGAGGGCTGTATAACGACGTGTACTGCCAGGTGGGGCTGGTGATGCTGATTGGCCTCGCTAGCAAAAATTCCATTTTAATTGTGGAGTTCGCCAACCAGCTGCGGGATGAAGGCCTTTCGCTGACTAAAGCCGTGGTGCAAGCCTCCCAAGAGCGGCTGCGTCCCATTCTCATGACCGCTATTGCCACGTTACTGGGCACCTATCCTCTGATGGTGGCCACGGGGGCGGGGGCCGCTAGCCGCCAGTCTTTGGGAACGGCAACCTTTGGCGGCATGTTGGTCGCGACGGTGCTCACGCTGTTTGTGGTGCCGGTGCTCTATATCGTGATCGGCAACTTGCAGCAGCGCATGATCAAGGCGTTCCGATAGAGCAACCTCAGGTTTGTGAACTTATCAACGCCCCCTTGACACTCCAGCGCACTGGAATCTCTAGCATAGAGTCATCAAGCTTTTTAACCCCCTGTCACGCTGCATTGACGGGCATTTCAACCAATCATTACCCTTCCCTAGGGAAAAGGAAAAGACCATGCATCGTCGTCAATTCATCGCCCTCGGAGCTGCTGGCATCAGCAGTGCGGCCACCCTCAATTGGCTCAGGAATCGTTCTATTGCTAATGGATTGTCTGCCGTCGCTTCCCCCACTATCTACACCAGCCAAGATGATCTGCTAGAGGTCGATTTAACCGCTGCATTGAGACCAGTACAGATGGGCAATCGTACCGCCAACCTGCTCAGCTACAACGGCCAAAGCCCCGGCCCCCGGCTAGAGGCCCGCCCCGGCGATACCGTTCGCATTCGCCTGCGCAACCAGCTCGATCAGCCCACCAATTTGCACTACCACGGGCTGCACATCACCCCCCAGGGCACGGGCGATAACGTGTTTGTCAGTGCGGCACCGGGCGAAACCTTCACCTACGAATTCACCATTCCCGCCGATCACCCTGCTGGCACTTTTTGGTATCACCCCCACCACCATCACCACGCCGCTGCGCAGCTCTTTGGCGGCCTGGCGGGTCTATTCGTCATTCGAGGCGACCTGGATGACATTCCCGAAGTGAAAGCGGCCCAGGAAGAGTTCATCGTTCTCAAAGACTATGAGATTGACCGGGCTGGCAATATCCCTGCACCTGACCACATGGCGCTGATGATGGGGCGAGAGGGGTCGCTGGTAACAGTGAATGGTCAGCTTAATCCCGGCCTGAGCATTTCCCAAGGCGGGTTGCTGCGGCTGCGGTTGATGAATGCGTCGGCCTCCCGCTTTTATAGGTTGCAGCTAGAAGGGCACCCGTTCCAATTAATTGCCACAGATGGGGGAGCGATCGCGGCTCCCGTCCAACTTCAGGAGCTCCTCTTAGCCCCCGGTGAACGGGCCGAAGTGCTCGTACAAGGCAACCAACAACCGGGCGCATATCGCCTACTTAACCTGCCCTACAACCGCAACGGTATCGGCATGGGTATGATGGGCGGCGGCCATGGCATGGGCATGATGCATGGTGGCAGTAGCTCCTCCGGTGACGCGCAACCCCTAGCCACCCTGACCTATCGCGGTTCTGTCGCGGCGCTACCTTTACCCCGTCATCTGGGCACCGTGGAAACACTGCCCGCCCCAACCGTCACCCGCCGCATCGAGCTTTCCATGACCATGGGGCACGGTATGGATATGGAGTTTTGGTTTAACGGCAAACCCTACGACCCTCAGCGCATCGACATCGAAGCCCAGCTTGGCACCGTGGAAGAGTGGGAACTGGCCAACGTCGACCCTGACCGGATGGATCACCCCTTCCATTTGCACGTCAACCCATTTCAGGTCATCAGCCGCAATGGCCAGCCCGAACTCTATCGAGCCTGGAAAGATACGGTACTGGTGAAGGGCGGCGAAACGGTACGGATTCGGATTCCCTTCCGCACCTTTGCGGGCAAAACCGTCTACCACTGCCACATCCTTGATCACGAAGACTTAGGCATGATGGGCAACATTCAAATTTCGGCTTAGTAATCTCTTGCTGGCAAGAAAGTCATCCCCCCAGTGCACCTGTTGGAGGCGGCATTGGGGGGATTTGGATGATGCGCATTCATCTGGCGTTTGGATGGGCGATCGCCCTTTGCCTACTGCCCGTACCAGTCTTGCCGCCACTGGGTCATCTGGTCGATTTCCACCTGCTGGCTGGCGATAATGGCTTCCGCCAACTCCTGAACTTCGGGACGGCTGCTCTTTGTCAGAGCCTCTTGCGCCATCGTCAGCGCCCCCTCATGGTGAGGAATCATGGCGTTGATAAAGCGCAGGTCGTACTCATCGTCAGCGGCACCTAGATCCATATTCATCATCATGGCTGACATCATGTCTGCACTCATAGGCATCATGTGACCCATCTCAGCGTGGTACATGACCGGGTCTGCCGGAGCATCGGGGTACCAGGCTTGCCGCCACGCCTGCATTTCGGCAATTTCAGTCTCTTGAGCGGCAATGATGTCGCTAGCCAGGGTTTGAATTTCAGGACGGGTGGCGTTTTGTTGGGCATCCTCGGCCATGACCACCGCGCCCTGATGGTGCATGATCATGGCGTCGATAAAGCGCAGGTCAAAACTCTCATCAGCGGGGCCAAGATCCATCATGCCGTGATCCATCATGCCGCCATTATCCATTTCGCCCATGCCGCCACCATCCATCTGGGTGGTTTCGGTGGCTGGCTCAACTGCCGCGTCTCGGGAGTTAGTGCAGGCGGGCAGGCCAACAGCGGCGGTAAGGCTGAGCAGGGCGATCGCAGCTAATTTTAATGTCATCTCAATACCTCAATTATCTGCGCAGTCTGTGCTTGGCTATATAGAGTGTGCCAAGCAAAAATGAAATCAGGATGAAATTTGAGCCGCTGACGGTATGAGATATCGAATTTGGCAATCTCTCTCAATAGCTAGATTTTGTTATTTTCACTCTCTCTTTAAGCTAGAGAAGACTGAAATAGCCAGGATCTTGAACGTCTAGAGAGGTTGATTATGCCGATTCAAACCCTCAAATTACACAACGTAAATGACGACATGCAGCAGTGCATTCAGAACTGCCTCGATTGCCACAGCATGTGCCTCAACACCATCGCCTACTGCCTAGAGCAGGGCGGTCACCACGCCGAGCCGTTCCACATTCGCCTGATGATGGACTGCGTGGAGAGCTGCCAAACCAGCGCCAATTTCATGCTGCGCGGGTCTGACCTACATGCTCATTTTTGCGGGGCCTGTGCTGAGGTGTGCGATCGCTGTGCCCAAGACTGCGCCAACATGGGCGACGATGTCCAAATGCAAGCCTGCGCCGAGATGTGCCGCCGCTGTGCAGAAACCTGCCGCCGCATGAGCATGGCAATGGCCTGATCCACGCTGGCTTGGAGCTTGTCAATGTAGCACAGATACAAGCTCATAAAAACTGACAGCTAACGTAATGAGGGGCATAGTCTTTATGCCCCTCATTGTCGTTTCAAGACTTAATAAAAAGAATAATCAACCGCTTCACAAATTGTTTGGCTTACCCCCTTGACTCTCCAGCGCACTGGAGGCTCCAAGATAGACCCATACAGCGTTTAGAGGTTTGTTATGTCCCTTTCATTTACCGTTCCTAACCTGGCCTGTTCCGCCTGTGTCAAGGCTGTTACCCAAGCCATTCAAACGATTGACAGCACCGCCCAGGTCAACGCCGATTCCAAAACTAAGCAGGTCAACGTTACCACCACCGCCACTGAGACCGTCATTAAGCAGGCCATTATCGACGCTGGCTATACCGTTGCCTAGCTCTGCCGTTCAGTCATTGATTCTGATCAGCCATTGATCCCGATAAGGAGGATATCGATGCAAAACCAACTCTTAAAGCTGCGGGGCATGAGCTGCGCCGCCTGTGCCAGCACCATTGAAGACGCCATTCGCAGCGTGCCTGGTGTAGAAGCGTGCAGCGTCAACTTTGGCGCTGAGCAAGCCGCTGTCACCTATGACCCCCATCAGACCAACCTCACTCACATCCAGGCGGCGGTGGATGATGCGGGATACAGAGCTCAGCCGCTGCAAGACGATGTGCTGGCCCCCGAAGACGACGCCGAGCGGCGGGAACGGGAGACTGAAAACCGCCAGCTCACCCGCAAAGCCGTGTTTAGCCTCGTCATCGGCGGCATTTTGGTGGTCGGCTCCTTGCCGATGATGCTGGGCCTACCGATTCCGTTTATTCCCATGTGGCTGCACAATCCCTGGTTTCAGCTGGTG
>JANPIO010000078.1:0-10956 GCA_031425055.1 Phormidium sp. VAR_61_metabat_6 | reverse complement strand
ATCAACATGCAGAAGGTGTGCCATAGGGCCTCCAGGTCAGTACCCGTTTAGCCTAGGAAACTGGGCTAACGGGGCGCTATTTGATTCTTGGGGCGCTGTCAAAATCTTGCGGCGAACTGTCGATTAACCCAGCAAGCGCTGCACAGATATGGGTAGATCAGGAAATACGATCGGCACAATAGTTCCTTCTGTTAGCGTGGTTTGTGATTGATACGCCCCGTTGACCGGGTCGCGCATGACGCCAAGTTCCATGCGTTGAAGGTTGATCACCCAATACTCGAAAATGCCTGCCGCAGCGTAGGCATTTGCCTTAGGCTCCAAATCTTTCTTCAGAAAGAGTCCATTTTGCGATCGCAACGTGAGGGGTCATCGCTTTTCTCTGGCTGCCAGTCAGGTGAGAATTTGCCTATCGCTCCATTCTGCCAGATAGACTTGAGAGAGTTGGGCAGATTCCGAACCGGAGAGCTTCGCGAATTGTCTGGGCCTAGCTTACCTAGCTCCAAGATGGAGAATCTAGCGATGAATGCAAAACCCGCTGATGCCAGGGCTTGCCACAGCCAGCCAGTCACGGCTCAGACCGCGTTAGACTGTCTGCCGACGCTGTCGAGCCAAGGCTTAGGATGGGAGCACCTTCAGGTAGGGCAGTTTCAGCATCCGCCGGGAGAATGTCGGATCGCCTCGGAGGCGGCCCATACGATTTGCGTGTCGTTGGCGGCTCGGCCAGTGCGGTTTTTGCAGATCAAAGACGGCAAAACCCACAGCAGTCTCTACGGCAAAGGCGACATTTCCATCACTCCGGCCCAGACGCCCTTTTTTGCCCGCTGGGATGACGACGATCACTACGTCGAGCTGCGGCTTGACTCCGGCTTTGTGGCCACCGTCGCTCAAGAATCCCTCGGGTTGAACCCCGATCGCATCGCGCTCATTCCAGAATTTCGGCTGCGGGATGGACGGCTAGAGGCGATCGCCCTGATGCTGCTCGACGAACTCAACCAGGTCAACCCCGGTGGCCAGCTCTACGTCGAATCGCTGACTAATCTACTGGCAGTGCACCTGCTGCGGCAGTACGCAGTGTCCAGACCGCAATTATCTGTGCAGCTCAATGGCTTACCCCAGCGACAGCTTTTGCCGGTGTTAGATCACATCCACGAAGCCCTGGATGCCGAACTAAAAATGGCGAATTTGGCGGCGATCGCCGGACTCAGCCCCTTCCATTTCAGCCATCAGTTCAAACAGGCGATGGGGGTGGCCCCCTACCAATACGTGCTGCAACAGCGGGTTGAGCGGGCCAAGCAGTTGTTGAAACAAACCAACCACTCTATTGTGGAAATCGCCCTGCTGTGTGGGTTTAACAGCCATAGCCACCTGAGCAAACAGTTTCGCCAGACCACCGGCACTACCCCCAGCGCCTACCGAGCGATCGTGCAGTAAACGCCCTTTCTGGGACCGACCCCGTGACCAAATTTGTGCTCTACAGCAAGCCCGGCTGCCACCTGTGTGAAGGGCTCGAAGAAAAACTCGTGGCCGCCGCCCACCTGCCCTTTGAGCTAGAGGTGCGCGACATTACCACCCGCGACGACTGGTTTCAGCGCTACCAGTACGAGATTCCCGTGCTGTGCTGTGTTCGCGGTGGAGACTCTGGTCCCCAAGAGATTCCGCTGCCGCGCCTGTCGCCTCGGGCACCCCAGGCCAAGGTGGAGCAATTGATACAGACTTATATGGGCCAGAGTAAGGCAGAATAGGGCAACTTCAATGATGTGAGGAGTTGCTGACATGAAGCTGCGCCAACTGCTTGAGGGCCTACCCACTGGATTGATCGATGCCGAATTCACACTGCTGGAGGGGAACGACCCTGACATCAAGGGTCTGTGCACCAATTCCCACGCTTGCCAGCCGGGGGATGTGTTCATTGGCATGCCGGGCACGCGGGTGGATGGCGGCGAATTTTGGCCTAATGCAATGGAATCTGGGGCGGCGGCGGCGCTGGTGTCTGCTCAGGCCTTGAGGGCTCGCCCAGCCGAGAGCGATGCCTGCGTGGTGCCCATGACCGAGATGTCGGTGGCCTGTGCCGAGGTGGCTGCGCGGTTCTACAACTACCCGGCTCGGCAGATGGGGCTGGTGGGGGTGACGGGCACCAACGGCAAAACGACAACGACCCACCTAATTGAGCATTTGTTGAATGCGGCGGAGCAGCCTACCGCGCTGCTAGGAACGCTCTACACTCGCTGGCCAGGGCACCAAAAAACCGCTCTTTACACCACACCCTTTGCGGTCGAGCTTCAGGCTGAGTTGGCCATAGCAAGGGATGCGGGCTGTCGCTACGCGGTGTTAGAAGTCAGCTCCCACGCCCTGGCTCAAAAGCGAGTTTGGGGCTGTCCTTTTGAAGTAGCGGTCTTCACCAACCTGACCCAAGACCACCTCGACTATCACCGCGATATGGAAGACTACTTCCAGGCCAAGGCGCTGCTGTTTAGCGAGGGGTATCTGGCGGGTCGTGCAGTGGTGAATATCGATACGCCCTACGGCGAAAGGCTGGTAGACCAGCTTCCCGCCGATCGCGTCTGGACTTACAGCACCCAGAATTCTGCTGCCGACCTGTATACCGGAAATCTCACCTACCAGGCCAACGGCGTCACCGGAACGCTCAAGACCCCAGCGGGCACCGTGCCCTTTAGCTCGCCGCTGGTGGGGCAGTTTAACCTAGAGAATCTGCTGGCGGCGGCGGGGGCAGCCCTGCACCTGGGCGTGGCCCTAGAGACGATCGCAGCCGCCCTGCCCGGCTTTGGCGGCGTGCCGGGGCGCATGGAGCAAGTGAAGATTTCCGAGGCCCAAGACATCAGCGTGATTGTGGACTATGCCCACACGCCGGACAGTTTGAAGAATTCGCTACAGGCGGCGCGGCCCTTTGTGCCGGGGCGGCTGATCTGCGTGTTTGGCTGCGGCGGCGATCGCGATCGCACCAAGCGTCCCCAGATGGGCCGCATTGCCTACGAACTGGCCGATGTGGTGATGGTCACCTCCGACAACCCCCGCACCGAAGACCCCGAGCAGATTTTGCGAGATGTGGTGGCAGGTATTCCGGCGGAGTTGGGGGAAGACCAGGTGGTGGGCGATCGCGCCACCGCCATCCAGCTAGCGATCAACCTGGCCCAGCCGGGGGATGGCATTTTAATTGCGGGCAAGGGCCACGAAGACTACCAGATTCTCGGCACCGAAAAAATTCACTTTGACGACCGCGAACAGGCCCGCCATTTTCTTGGAAAACGGTATATGAGCTAACATTTTTGCCCTGAAATGGCGGCATTATGTGAACACACGCAACATTCCCACCGCCATTTTCAGTGGTTAAAGATACCCTAATAGGTGTTAGTGCTGATCTGATTTTGGGTAGGCGCTAGCCTGGCCCTGGCCCGTTGGAGCACTATGCAGTCTTACCAAGAACAACAGGTGTCGCTGCACCGGCTTCTACAGCTTACTGCGGCAGCCCCAGACTATGTCCAGGTAAAACCCAAGGGGTTTAAGGCGATTCTACAGTCAACGGTAGAGTTTCTCGAAGCCCACGACATTCAGGCCCACCTGCTGGTCAAGCTGCCGGTGGGCAACCCCTGGAACGAGGATGTGCTGCGCTACAGTCAAGGGCTGCTGCTGCCCCATCGGGTGCTGCGGTTTGCTCGCCCTGATGCAGAGTCGTCTAACCTGGGCAACGAGGTGGTGGTGCCCCTGCCTGATAGCCATATCTGGCGCGGCGACTACTTTGTGGTGGTGCAGTCTGAGTCCTTCGCGGCCATGCTGATCGCCCATCGACTGCAGCCACTGTCGGCTACTCCGGCAGGACAGAGTCCACAGCTAACCCCCGAGGGTCAACGCGATTCAGAGGATGACGACGAGGCCTCGCCGCCCCTAGAAGAAGCGACGGCGGCGCGATCGTCGTATCTATCCGTGTGCTGTTCCATTAATCCTGACCTGGTGGCGACAGTGGTCAGCGCCATTCGCCGCCAGATTGATCAAGGCCTGGGCACTGCCGATGTCGGGCTCGATCTGGCTGCCCTGGCCCAGCAGTGGCCCCAGCTGAGGCCCACTCCGTCACTCACCCCGGCCTATCTGACTCTGGTCGATCGCTGGCTCAACTGGCAGCTCACGCGCCAAGAAAACCTGCGCCAGTCGGCCTCGACCTACCGCCGTCAGGCGCTAAGCATGTCGAGCCTGTCATCCCAAAACGAGGTGTTGATCAACACGCTGCGCCTTAAGGATGATTTTCTCAACACGGTGGGCCAGGAGCTACGCACTCCCCTTACCACCATCAAAACTGCCCTGACCCTGCTCGACTCACCCCACCTCAAGCCTCCCCAGCGACAGCGGTATATGGAGATGATCAGCCATGAGTGCGATCGCCAGAGCGCTCTGATTACCGGCGTACTCAACCTGCTGCAGATGGAAACCAGCGTGAGCCAGGCCCGGCTTGACCCGTTAAATTTGTCAGAAACTGTGCCTCCGGTGGTCAGCACCTACCAGCCTCTGGCCGCAGAAAGGGGCGTTATGCTGGCCTACACTATCCCCAGCCATCTGCCGCCGGTGCTCTGCCCCGACAGCTGGCTGCGACAGATGATGATCCACCTGCTAAACAACAGCCTCAAATACACCCCCAGTGGCGGCCAGGTCTGGGTAACAGCGTCTAGCACAGCAGACCATGCCGAAATCGAAGTGCGCGATACCGGTGCCGGTATGTCGGCCAACGATCTGCCCCACATTTTTGAGCATTTCTATCGGGGCCGCAATCTGCCGCCCGACGAAACCGAGGGGGCTGGTTTGGGGCTGTCGATTGTGCAGCAGCTGCTGTTGTACTGTGGCGGCACCATTGTCGCCCGCAGCCAGCCCAACGAAGGCACGACGATGGTGGTGCGGCTGCCCATTCACCACCGGCGACCCTGACCGTTAGAATGTGTGCTTTGAGCGGCGATTTCTTTGACCTTACCTAAATCTGCGTCGGCTGACCCTGGCGATCGCCCTGACGCCAGAACGGGGACGATTTATGCCCTGTTGGCTTATAGCACCTGGGGGCTGCTGCCCATCTACTGGAAGCTGTTAGGCGCTGCTTCTGCTGTGGAGGTGCTCAGTCACCGCATGATCTGGTCGGCGGTGTTTTTAGTCGGCATTTTGCTGGCGCAGCGGCGGCTGGAGGATTTGCAAATGCTGCTGCGATCGCCCCGCAAAGTGCTGGTGCTGCTGCTCACCGCCAGTCTCTTGACCTTTAACTGGGGGCTGTATATCTACGGGGTGAATAGCGATCGCGTCGTCGAAGCTAGCCTGGGTTACTACATCAACCCGCTGGTGACCGTGCTGCTGGGGTTTATCTTTCTCAAAGAGCGCCTGTATCGGGGACAGCAGGTAGCTGTCGCGCTGGCGGTGGTGGGGGTGGGCTACTTTATCTGGCAGCTGGGCACCGTACCGTGGATTGCTCTGGCCCTAGCCATTTCCTTTGCGTTTTATGGCCTATTGCGTAAGGTGGCGGCGGTGGCCCCCCTGGTGGGCCTAGCGGTCGAAACGCTGCTGATTACCCCCCTGGTGCTGCTGGTGGTGAGCTGGCTCGCCGTCAACGGCCAGGGGCATTTTGGGGAAAGCCTGCCGATCACTCTGCTGTTTGTGGGGGCCGGGGTGGCAACGTCGATGCCGCTGCTGTGGTTTAACAAGGCGGCCAAGCAGTTGACCTTGGCCACCCTGGGCTTCTTTCAGTACCTGGCCCCGTCGCTATCGCTGCTGCTGGGGGTGTTTGTCTACGATGAGCCGTTTACCCCCGTGCATGCCGTTACCTTTGGCTGCATTTGGGCGGCCCTGCTGCTGTATTCCGTTACGGCGCTGCGGGCTCGAGGGAGCGATCGCAGCGTGTGACGGAAGACTGCTAACAGTTGGTGCCCTGGTACGACCTAGGGACAGGGCACAGCGCTGGCATTGATCACTTGGCCGTTAGCGCTGGTTTCCACCACCCAACCGGTGCTGCCATCAAAGATAGTCACCTCTACCCAGGTGCTACCATCGCCAGGGGCCTGTCGCCGGGGCGGATTGGCAGATGCGTAGATTGTGTCTCCAGCATTGTAGTTGGCCAAGATAGCGGCATTGTTGGCAGGTGTGGCCCTCACCGAAAGCCGCACATTGGCTCGAAAGCAGGCTCGCACCGCAGGCGGTGGGCTGCCGCAGGGGCCTAAAAATGAGGCACTAACCCAGCCCATAGGCTGTACAGACGACAGGCCGTTAAAGTTATTTCCTAAGAAGATCTGGGCGCGGCCTTGGGCCAGAACCCCGGTTAAGAGCACTTGAGTACCCCCTGGCAGGGTGCCCAAGCGATTGGTGACTGGCCCCAGGCTAGTGTTGTCAAACACCTCAGCGGCCTGGTTGAGCTGGCGACACTGGCGAATTAGACCTTGATTTTCTTGCAGGCCTTGGATGATGGCCCTAGGGGTTTGGGCCAGGGCCGTAGGGCTTAAGCTGCAAGCGATCGCCGCCGTTGCCAGCCCAACGGCCAGGGGTCTTAAGGGTTTTGTCATCGCAGATCTCCTATCCTCTCCTCAACGTAGATCTTGCTGCCCAGGCTAGGGTCAGCTTGGGATTGATAGTATCTCTAGAGGTACCCTAATGGGGTGCTAGCGCCAGTTTTCTCGGCGCAGCAGGGGGTTCATAAGCTCATTTAGCCCCTCACCCACCAGGGATAGCCCCGTCACCATCAGGGTCAGGGCCAGCCCCGGAAACAGCGCCGTCCACCAGATGCCCGTGGGCAGCGCATCGAGGGCTTGGCGAATGTCGGCCCCCCACTCGGGTATCTGTTCGGGCAGACCCAATCCTAGAAACCCCAGCCCCCCCAGCACCAAAATGGCGTCGGCGGCGTTGAGGGTAAACAGCACCGGCACGCTCTGAATCACGTTGAGAAACAGGTAGCGGGTTAGCACCGTCCAGGTTGAGGCCCCCATGGCCTGGGCGGCTTCGACAAACAGCTCGGTCTTGACGCTGACGGTGTGGTTGCGCACCACCCGGTAATACTGAGGAATGTAGGCAATGCTGAGGGCGATCGCCGCATTCACCACCCCCCGACCCACCACAAACGCCAGGGTGACCGAGAGCAGCAGCCCTGGCAAAGTGTAGATCGTATCCATAAAAAACAGCAGGGCGCGATCGAGCCAGCCGCCCAGGTAGCCGCTGATCATGCCCAAGGGCACCCCGATCGCCACGCTGAGCAGCGTAGCCAGCAGCACCACCTGCCAGGCGGCGCGGGTGCCAAACAGCGTGCGCGAAAACACGTCATAGCCCTGTCGCGTGGTGCCAAACCAGTGGGCACCACCGGGGGGCTCATGAATCGGGTTTTGCAGGGCGGTGGTGGGGTCTAGTAGCCAGCCCCAGCTCTGCATCAGCGGCGCTAGCAGGGCAATCAAAATAAACGCTAGGGTGATGGCCGAGCCCACCCCCATCAGCACCATCGACACGTTGGCCGCTGGTTTGGCGGCTGGGTGGCGCAGCAGGGGCAATCGCGGAGTGGTAGCCATAGCAGCGCACCGGGCAGTAGTGAATAGGCTCTTATTATGCCAGAGGCAGGGCCAAAGACCGGGGCTGGGGGCGTTCGCCCCCCGCCCCGGTAGCCTTGTCATAATGAATTTAATCAGACCTCACCCGATGCCGGATCAAATTTTGCTCAGCCTAGCAAGACCTGTCCTCCCTGTGGCTTGGCCCTACCTACTCTCTGGAGATCCCATGACCGTCACCGATATCGCTACTGTACCTACGCCTCAGGTCTTAGAGGCCGCCGTCTCTGGCGCGAAACCTAGCGCTCAGCAGGTAACGGCTGCCCTGCTAGACGCCGAGCGGCAAACTAAGGCAGAGCGGCGGCAGTTTTCTCCCGAGGCTCTGTTGGGCACCTGGCGGCTGCGGTTTACGGCCCCCAAAAAGCCCGCCTACAAAGCGGGAAAACCTCAGGGGAGTGGGTTTTATATGCCGGGAGTCGCGATCGCCTCCCTCTGCTTCAGTCGAGACGATGCTGACCAACTGACGATTCAAAACCAGCTTCAAGTGGGGCCAGCCAAACTACGGTTTACGGGGCCAGCCAAGTTTTTGCCCAAAAAGAACCTGCTGGCCTTTGATTTCGTCCGCCTTCAGGTGCTGGTGGGTAATTTAACTCTGATTAATTTACCCCTGCGCAGCAAAGCCGCTAAAGCAGGCGATTTTGTGGCTACTTCAGTGGCTAAGCTGCCGTTCTTCTCTTTCTTTGTGGCTGAGGAAGGCTACGTTGCCGCTCGAGGGCGCAGCGGCGGACTGGCCCTATGGGTCAAAAAATAGGGGCAGGTTACCCCGCCCCTAAAGGACATGTCTTGAGATGGGCAGAGGCCATCGGTGAGGGTGCCCCTGCAAAGCCACTCAGGCTAGAGTCTCGGGGCAGTAGCCTAGGCCCATCACAAACTGACGGCGGAAGGCTTCAATCTCTTCGCGATCGGGCTTGCCGTGGGAGACGATCGCCACCTGGTAGCGGCGCATGACATCAATGGGTGACTGCCCAGTTTCTAGGCCCCACAGCGCCATACGGACTCGAATGCCGGGATCGTAGGCCACCCCCAGTTCATTCATGTAGGCGCGAAAATCTTCGGCGTCGGGAACGCCAATGTTGTCATTCATTTTGACTCGGATGACCCATCCATCGATCTGATGAATCACCGTCATAAACTCCAGAGGCAATCTCGGGGTGCCCAGCAGGTGTTCGACCACACGAAGGGTCAAACTGGCATTGGCGAGATAGTAGGTGTATTCCATCATTGACCTTTAGGCAGGTGCTAGAGTTCTTATGTCCTTATTGTCTGGGATCAGCCCTGAGGTTGTTAGGGTTAAGTCCCCCTAATCCACCTGGGTGTATACACCCAACCTGCTAGACGATGTGCGATAGTTCAAAACTTGTCCCAGAGACGGATCTAAAGGTTCAGCTCCCTTCTGATGAGTATTCCCTGGCGGCCTACCAATATTCTCTTCCGCCAGAGAAAATTGCTCAAACCCCGGTCACACCAAGAGATTCGTCGCGTTTGCTGGTGGTCGATAGCCCGACTACCCACTGTCACCACCACTTCTGCGACCTACCTACTCTGCTGCAACCGGGTGACTTGCTGGTTCTCAACGACACTCGGGTAATCCCGGCCCGGCTACCTGGGTATAAACCTAGCGGTGCCCAGGTGGAGGTGTTTTTACTGGAGGATCGAGGCGATAACCAGTGGCTGGCTCTAGTGCGCCCTGGCCGCCGTTTGAAGCCAGGGGCCACGGTGCATTTTGGCCCCAACCCCAACCAGCCCGACCTAGTGGCCCAGGTGCTCACTACTGACCCTGAGACCAACGGTCGCTTGCTGAAGTTTGAGCCCCAGGGAAGTGAGTCCCTATTGGCCCTGTTTGAGCGCCTAGGGGAAGTGCCCCTACCGCCCTACATCACCGATACGGCAGCTTCTGCTGAGCAATACCAGACGGTCTATGCCGAGGCCCCGGGAGCGGTGGCGGCTCCGACGGCGGGGCTGCACTTTACGCCAGAGCTGTTGGAGCGACTAGAGGAGAAGGGGGTGGGGCGATCGCACATCACCCTCCACGTCGGCGTGGGCACCTTTCGCCCGGTGGAGGCCGACAACATTCTCGACCACAAAATGCACGGCGAATGGATCGATGTTTCGCCAGAAACCGTAGCCCAGATCAACGCTACTCAAGCCCGAGGCGGACGAGTGATTGCCGTAGGAACAACGGTGGTGCGTGCCCTAGAAGGGGCTGCCCAAAGCGGCGAGCTACAACCCTACCAGGGCAAAGTAAACCTGTTTATTTATCCCGGTTATCAGTACCGAGCGATCGATGGGTTGATCACCAACTTTCACCTGCCGGGCTCTAGTCTGCTGATGCTGGTCAGCGCGTTGATGGGCCGAGAGCGGTTGCTGGCTCTCTACGAAACCGCTATTCAGCACGACTACCGCTTCTATTCCTTTGGCGATGCGATGCTAATTTTGCCCGAGGCGACCCAACTCAGCGAGGACAGTTCCCCACCATCATGAGGACTGCTCGTTACAGCCATTAAGCCGCGCCATGGAGGTGAAAACGCCAAACGCAGCCCTAGTTAAGTTGCAGGCCGGGCCTGTAGCAGTAAACCCTGCCGCTCCTTAAAAGAAACCCATCCATCCTGTAGGGTCTCAGTCGTGGATCGACCCATCGGGCATAATCGCCCCGGTGAGAATGGTGCCGGTGAGCTTGACCATGGTACGACCGCCGACGGCTACCTTCGCGCCGCTGAGATCTGCGCCGCTGAGGTCGGCACCGCTAAAATCGGCCCCGATCAAGTCGGCCTCGCGCAGGTTGGCGTGGCTGAGGTCGGCCTGGTGCAGGTTGGCGCGAAACAGCTTGGCCTTGCTGAGGTTGGCGCGGTTGAGATTGACCTTGTGCAAAAAGGCATCGCTGAGGTCGGCCCCGCTGAGGTTGGCCTCGCTGAGGTTGCGGCCCGCGAAGTCTTTTTCGCGTAGGTTGGCCCCGCTCATGTCGGTGCCGCTGAGATCGGGGCTTTGACGCGATCGCGCGGCTCCGTTGCGGGTGTGGGCGTTGTAGCTGTTGTAGGAGTCGTTGGCGGGTTTGGCGCTGGCCTGGCTGCTGGGGGAACTAGGTGCTTTGCCGTTGGTACTGGCCTGGGTGTCCGAGTTGCCTTTGGCGCTGGCACTATCGCCCCCCACCCCCGCTGCCGCATCGCGCCGCTGGCGGTAGGTTTGCGACTGGCCGGTGCTAGAGCTTGAGGAAGAGGTGCCGCTGCCGGGGGTGCTGGAATTTGAAGCGGGGCCACCGTTAGATGTGCTACCTGAGGATGGGTTGCCGTCGCTCTGGCTGGCCCCGTAGTAGCTGCTGCCGTAGGTGCTGCGCTGGTAGCGGTAGTAGCGATTGTGGGAGGTCGATCGCTGTTCTTCTTCGCTGTCGTCATCT
>JANPIO010000077.1:0-13271 GCA_031425055.1 Phormidium sp. VAR_61_metabat_6 | reverse complement strand
GCCTTGTCTGCCGGATGACTACTCCGTGGTCGCCACAGGATAAATCGAAGCTTTGATCCGCCCGGAGGCGAAGGTATCACTTGCAGACCGTCAGGGGATTGCCGCCTTGAAGTTGATACCGACAGAAAGCGGTCGGTCTAGGTGTTAGCCAGCATCGATGAACTCAAGGTAATGAATCCAACGACGATGGTGGTGCTGCCCAGCCTTACCCCTTGGGAACTCACGGCAATGGGGCCAACCCGAATTTCACCCTGGCCAGAGCTGGCGGCCCCAGCGCCTTGGGAAGCTGAAGCTGAGACGCTACTGGCACCACACGCCGCACTGGGACTGCTTTGCCCAGCGGCGACAGTAATTTGGCAGCCGCTAGAGCGTTCAGCAAAGACTACGTTTGGAGAGCCGCCGGGTCGAGCCGCTGGAGCTTGGGTGGCCCCTAGGCTGTAATCAGTGGGGTCAATAAAAACGCTGTTGTAGCCCGCAGGCACCGATTCATCGGCAGCGATGGCTTCGGGAACTACGGTTGCAGGAGCTTCTGTAGGAACCGGCTCAGGGGTACTGGCTTCGGCGGGAGCCTCAGTTGCAGCTGCTTCGCCTGGTGTAGAGGCGATCGCGGGCTTCAGCAAGCTCTCCGCCATCGTGGGGGCCGTAGGGGTAGCCGGAACAGTAACGGTGATGGCCGCTGGGGGCGGCGGGGGAACCGGAGAGAACATCGGCGAACTCGCTGAAGGGGGTGATGTCACAACGGCTGAAGTAGACGGACGCTGAGGCGTAAACTCAGGCTGTGCTACGGAGGGTGAAGGCAAACTTAGCGTCGCTTGAGGGCTAGCTCTGTGAGCGTTGCCCTGGGTCGGCATGAGATAGTCAGTTGAGGTTTCAACTGGCACTTCTTGCTCAGACGAGTCAGGGGTATCGGTAGTTCCGGCGACGGCCAATCCGTTATGGGTTAGCCCCATGCCCCCAACGAGCAACGCTATTTGTAGCCAGGCTACTGAAGGATAAACTCCAGAGAGTTTATGCGCTTGAATAGGCTCTGCGTTATTTCTTTTCACCATATGATCAGCCGCTACGCATTGTAGCCCAAAGTTACTTTACCTGGTTCGATCTCCAGCATCTTGACCGCTGGTATGTCGTTATGCATGGGCTTTAGCCGCACCCGTAGGTTCCCCGATGGGGCCACGCCAATGACCTCTGCTGCCTGCCCCTCCACCGTTAGGCCCTGGCCTAGATTGGCCAAGCGAGTCTGGTAATCGATTAGAAAGGCGTCGTCGCCCTGGTTTTGCCAGTGAAGATAGCCCTGCATGAGTCCATAGAGGGCGATCGCAGCCAGGCCCTCCAAGGTATTCAACGGGTCGGGGGCCAGTTCCGGTTGAATTAGCGCTTGAATTGAGGTACCGGTGTCAGGAACCGGGTTAAACCCATTTAGCCCCAGACCAATCACCACGGTTTGTACTCGGCCGCTTTCGAGCTGGGTTTCGGCTAGTATGCCGCCCAGCTTTTTGCCCTCGGCCACCAAATCGTTGGGCCATTTGACCTGCACTGGCAGGCCCAGGTTGGCCAGACTGGTGGCCACACCCCAGGCACTGGCCAGGGTGAGGTATGGGCTACGGGAGGCGGGCAAATCGGGCTTAAGCCCTAGCGACAGGTACAGCCCTCCGGGGAGAGACTGCCACTGCCGCCCCCACTGCCCCCGCCCGGCCTGCTGGGTGCCGGCCACCAGCACTGTGCCCGCTGGAGCGCCAGCGGCCATCATGGCTGCCAGCGATCGGTTGGTGGAGTCAATGTGATCGGCCCAGTGGAGGTGAAAACGAGGGCGCAATGCCTGATAGTCGGGCATTATTCCCAAGTTTTTGGATGGCTGTAGGAGAGCCTGGCGAAGTCGATCTAGGTTCACCCGCTAATCGTCCTAAAATTTTATATAGAAATTTAGGATAGGTCTTTGACTAATACTGATCACGCTACCACCTCAGAAAAACTACGGAGACAGTTGGGGGCATCGCAAAATAGAACTTGATAAAACGGCGCTACAGCTTAACGCTTTCTCTATATAGCGGTCTCTACACTGCTGGGTAGAGTTGCGATCGCTGTAGCAGCGCACAGGCATCACAATCACCACAGGGGAAGACATGGCAACTTGGCATTGGCAGACCTGGCAAGGGCAATGGTTTCTCAACTGTGATCTGCTTCAGGATTGGCCCCACGGCTTTTTTACCCGACAGTTTTGGCCCCAAACCCCCGAGGTGCTGACGGCGGCCCTGGATGCGACGGCAGCGGTGCAGCGGGTGAAGCAGGTTCACGGCAACCAGGTGCTAACCTCCGTTGACCTGCCAGTTCCCGATTTAGGGGAAATGGCTGAGGCCGATGGCCTCTTGAGCGATCGCCCCCATCAAGCTCTCTGGGTCTGTTCGGCAGACTGTAGCCCGGTGCTGATTGGCGATCGCGCTACCGGGCAGGTCTCGGCTATTCACGCGGGCTGGCGGGGCACGGCCCAGGCGATCGTGCCGGTAGCGGTGGATAAGATGCAGGCCCAGGGCAGCCGGTTAGCAGATTTGGTGGTAGCCATCGGCCCGGCAATCGCGGGGGAGGTCTACCAGGTGTCTGTAGACGTGGCCGCTGCGGTGGGGCGCACAGTTATTCCCCAGCCTGTTGATTCCGTGGACAACGACGACGCAGTGGTAGCAGATCTGCAACGGCGCGAAAACTCCCCTGTGCTTGGGGATGACGCCCCCGACAAGGCGCGGCTGGATGTCCGGCTGGCCAATCAGTGGCAGTTGGAGCAGCTGGGGCTGAGACAGGATCAGGTGGCGATCGCCCCTCACTGCACCTTTCAGGAGTCGGAGCGCTTTTTCTCCTACCGCCGCACGGGGGAAAAGCAGGTGCAGTGGTCAGGTATTGTCAGCCGGGGGGCAGGGGCATCTCGGTAGCCGTTGCCTAGGGCAACCAAGTGGCCTGGAGGCCGCTAAAGGGAAACTCCTCTGGATCGGTGACGGTGGGCATAGCAGTCGCGACATCCCTAACTGAGTCATCGCTGGACTCAGTCTCGGCTACAGCGGGGGTGGTGTCGGCACCTGCGGCGGATGGAGCGACGTCGAGAGAGGCCGCTGGGTGAATCAGAGGTAGGTTCCAAATGATGGGTGCGCCAGTTTCGCCCTCGGGGGTAGTTTGTCCGGCCAGGTCGATCAGCAGCGATCGCCCGTCGGGGGCCACGCTCATGTGAATGCGTTGCTGCTGGGGTAAGCGCAGTAGTGGGCTGACCTTGGCGTCAGCTAGGGTAATGGCCAGCAGCAGCGGCTGCTCGGCGTAGGCATCTTCAGATTGGAGAGCATCAGGATCGGGTGAAGCCTCGACCAGTTCAGTGGCCAGTACGTAGAGCACCGGTTGGGTGGGGTCAAACTGGGCATCGACAATGCCCCCGCTCACCTGCAATAGCTCTTCTTCTCGGCCCTGGTTGGTGACTAAAAACAGCGATTCAGTAAAGCGTTTCTCAGGGTCGTTCTGGTTGAAGTTGACCATGGCAGCGGCGGAGCCATCGGTGGACAGATCGAGCACTCGCCCGTAGTTGGGCAAAAAGTCGAGGGGCTGACTGGGGCCGCGAGTTTTCTCTAAACCGAGGTCGATAATGGCGGTGCCCTGCCCCTGGAGCAGCAGCAGCGACTGGCTGTCAGGAGCAATTAAAAAGTCGCCGCCCGGTTCGGTTTCGATGGGCTGAGGATCTGAACCCTGGCGCACAATCCAGGGGCCAAAATCGGCGGGGTTCTGCTGGTTGACCCGCTGCACCACAATGGTCTGCCCGTCGGCGGAGAGGTCAAATTTGAGGTTTTGATAGGTGCTGTTGTCGAGCACCAGGTTGGTTTCCCCCGATGGAGCGGCTTTCTTCTGGGGCCAGAGCTGCTGCCATAGGGGCGGGCGCTGGACGGCAAAGTCAATGGGCGGACGCGGGGTAAGGCCCGTGGTGACGGTGTAAATCTGCTGGTTGAGCAGGCTACCGGCCTGGCTGGTGTCGCTGGCCGAAAACAGCACCTTGTCGCCCAGCGAATAGGGCTTAAAGGCCATTACCGAGAGGTTTTTGGGGGTTAGAATGGTGCGCTCTTGGTGGCTCAAATCGGCCAGCACCAGGCGGTTGGCTTCGTCGCCCTCGGCCCCAATATATAAAAAGGCGCGGGGGCGGGTCTCAAACTGGCTCTGGAATGGTTCAAATCGGCTAGCGCTATTGGCGGTGGCGGCGTAGCGATCGCGGGCTTCCTTTAGGCTCACGCTGAACGATTCCCCATAGGGCAGTGGCTCGGTCAGGGTGTAGGCCATCCGTCGCCCAGCCCAGCTCACTTTGCCCGGCAGGGGCGGGTCGAGGGTGAGATTTTTCTCTACGCTGGCCACATCCATCGGGCGGCTGAAGGTGAGCAAAAAGGCCTGGTCTTCGGCACCTACCTGGCGGTTTTGCCAGGTAAAGTCGCGCACCCGCGCCGTGGCGTGGTCGCCCGAGAGTATCAGCAGCCCCATGGCCAGCGAGAGCCCAGCGATAATCATCATCGCCAGGCGATCGAGGGGCTGGGATTGAGAACGGCGAGAGCGGCGACGGGCCATGGTTAATATTCGTAGGGGGTGCGGGGTTCGGGAATTTCGGTCAGAGTGGGGTCGCCAATGGTGAGCTGGCGTTTGCCGTCGAGGGTGGTGGTTTGCACCGTGCCCTTGACATCGAGCCAGGTGTCGGGGCTAGGTCGGGCGGTGCCTGGGGGCAACTCCACCGGCAGACCGACGGGGTAGGCATCGGCGGCGCAGCAGGTGAGCACAAACCGCGAAATCATGATGAATTCCTCGGGCCAGCCGGGAATGTGGGTGACAAACCCACTCACCTTAGCAGTCTGGCCAGCGTAGGCGTCGGGCTCGGGGTAGACGTTGAGGGTGCGCACCCAGTCGACAATGGTGCGCTCCTCCGACTCGCCACTGAGGGAAAACCGCTGGGGCCGCGATCGCGTCTGACCCAGTACATCGGTAATGCCCCGTTGAAAGGCGGTCTCGCTGGCAAAGGGGCGCGGCGTGTAAATTAGCCCAAACACCGCAATGGTAATCAACAGGCCTACGCTAAACTGCCGAGGCAGCAGAGCCGTATGTTCTTGACTGCGAATGGTTTGCCCGGTTCCCTGGCGGTAGCTGAGCCCCACCTGCACCAGGCGGCTCACCCCCATAGCCAACAGCAGCACCATGGCCAGGTGAGCTAGCCACATATAGTCGGGGTGCAGCAGCAGGTAGAGCTTGCCTGTCACTGTAAAGCGCAGCAGCATCAGCCCCCACAGCAACAGCATGGCGGCATCTACTAGGGCTTGCCAGGGCAGCGATCGCCCCATAGAGGCGCGAGAACCGTTAGAACTAGGCGTTGAGGTCATGGGCGAGGGGAGATGGTGAAAGGGCGGGTAGGTGGGATGTCGGGCAGTGCTCGCCCTAGCCAGTGTAGAGATTCATCACCAGGGTCAGTAAAAAGACTAGCTGTGCCGCCAGCACAAACAAATAGAGAATCGCCCGGCCCTTAAACACCGTTAGCAGTAAGCTGATGTTTTTTAGGTCGATCATGGGGCCAAACACCAGAAACGCCAGCAGCGAACCGCTGGTGAAGGTGGAGGCAAAGGACAGAGCAAAGAACGAATCGACCGTCGAGCAGATCGACACCACCCAGGCCAGGGCCATCATCGCCACAATCGAGGTGACCGGCCCCTGACCCAGACTGATAATGACCTCGCGGGGAACGGCGACTTGAACGAAGGCGGCGATCGCACTGCCGATCACCAGCACCGCGCCCAGCTCCCGCAGCTCTAGCACCATGTTGTCAACCATCATCCGCAGCCGAGTGCCCATGGGCGGCGCGGCGACAGCGACCTGGGCCAACACCTGGGCGGGCGGCGCATCGAGCTGGAGCACCTGCCCAGGTGACTGCATCAAAAAGGTGCCCGATTTCAGCAGTGGTGAAATCTCGGCCTCCGCTGGGGCTGATATGGCAGGCCCAGGCTCCCCCATCATGCGGGTGAGGCTATCCTGCAAAAAGGGGCGCACATCGGCCTGGGCGCTGAAGATTAGGGCGATGGTAACCGCCACCACTAGGGTAAAGCCCACCCGCAGAAACACAATCTCGGGCTGATCGCGAAAGGCAATCCAGGTGGCCCAAAACACCACCGGGTTGACCGTGGGGGCCGCCAGCAAAAACCCGATCGCCACCGCCGTCGGTGCGCCCTTAGTCAGCAGTCGCCGCGCCACCGGAATATTGCCGCACTCGCACACTGGAAACAGAAAGCCAATTAAGCTGCCCGCCAGCGCCGCCAGCACTACATTCTTAGGAATCACCGCCAGCAGCTTTTGCTCATCAACAAACAGCAGCAGCACGCTGGAAAATATCACTCCCAACAGCAGAAAGGGCATGGCCTCGACCAGCAAGCTAAAAAATAGCGTAATGCCGTTGTTGAGTTGGGTCATAGAACCAGCCATAGGCAGAAAAAGTATCCCGGCGGGTAGTTACCCCCAGGCAGACGCACATTTTAGCGGATCTTGTTGACCGCTGTCTGTTGCCGGGGATCGCTAGGGACAGCGGCGATCCCCGCGCCGACGGTGGCTAATTTGGAAGGTCTCCCCCACTGTAGGGCGATCGCGATCCTTTCAAGGCCTCGCTAACTATGGCGGTTGTGAAAGGGTGGATCGTCGTTATTCCAACGCTGTGTTGGCCGATTACAGAAAGGCTACCGCCATCCGTACATGGGTTTCCAGGGTTTGCTGGGGCTCAATCATCAGCAGATTTTCCCCAGTGTTCAGGGCATTGCGGGGGGCTGTCCAAGGCTCTAGGCAGTAGTAGTCTTTGCCCTGCACCGTCCAAAACACCAGCTTGCTGTAGTCATCGCTCCAGGATAGGGTGAGGCGTCGCCCCAGGTGGTGGTCGGTGACTGTCGCCGCCGGAGCCGTGAGATTCTGAAAGGCCAGGTCAATTTCGGCTTGGCTAAAGTCAAAGCTGTCCTCAAAGGTCTCAACCCCGCCCGTCAAGTGGTTGCGAAACTCTGTTGAGGGAATTTCAAACTCTAGCTGAGACTTGTCTTCTACTAAAAAATAGGGGTGCAGCCCGGTAGAAAAGGGCATGGGCCGAGCCGACAGGTTGGTGAACTGCTGCTGCAACTCTAGAATGTGGCCGCGCAGTTTAAAGGTGAAGGCCAGCTTGAACGCAAAGGGATATTGCGCCAGGGTCGCTTCGCTGCTCGTTAGTTCGAGGGTGAGGCTGGCCGATTCAGTCACATCCTGCTGAGTCACCTGCCAGGGCAAGTCGCGGGCAAAGCCGTGCTGCTTTAGGCTGTAGGTTTGACCATCTAGTTCGTACTGGTTATCGGGCAGATTGCCGCAGATGGGAAACAGGATGGGAATACCGCCCCGCACCGATAGCTCGGGGTTGGCAAAGCGATCGCCGTCAAAGTAAAAAATATCCTGCCCCTCTACCTGCCAGCGGGTGGCAATGCCGCCGCGATCGGGCACCAGTTCTAGCCGGGTGTTGGTGTCAGTATCCGACAGCACGTAGGTGGAGTGGAGGTCCGCTTTCAAAGCAACGGCAAACACAGAACACCTCAACGGCACAATGCCTAGACGTTACCACAGCTCTCTGTTGTCAGCGGCTCTGGCCACAGCTGTTTATAGGCTTTTTACCAGAGATATAAAGTCCCCAGCGGTGGGTTATTCACCTGCGGTAGGGATTGGGGTCTCAGGTATGGTATCGGTCCAGGCCTCGGCCTCAGCGTCATCTGCTAGCACATCAGGCTGGGGCGCGACCAAGGGTGCGATCGCAACGGGTTCGGCCTTTATCTGGATTGGGGCAGGCAGCGGCACAGGGACTTCGCTAGGGCGGTTCCCGGAGGGCGACTCGTTCTGAACTGGCTCTCGAGCGCTTTGCGAAGTGCCGCCGCTGCGTTCGGGCGGCACCGGCTTAAACTCCTGCTGCTCGGGTGAAACCTTCGGTCCCCACTCTTCTAGATCGCCATCAAACTCAACCTCCATCTCTAGCGGTTCCGGCGCGGCGGGATCAGACTGATCTGCCCCTGGAACTGTCGCAGGCTGATCTATAGAGTCGGTAGGCTCACCGCCATCATCGACGGCTTCAGGATCTTCAGGGGTGGGGGCAGCCGCATCTTCCAGGACGTCCTTAGACTCAGTGCCGTTCTCCAGTCTGTCCTTGGGCTCCGGCGTTGGCTCGGCCTCCAGCTCCACTGGCAGAATGTCCTCCGCATCGGGTGAGACAAAAGGGCTGCTGGGGTCGCTGACGGTTTCTGGCGGTGCTTCTTGGGCTTTGAGGTCAAGCACGACGGGTGACTTGAGCGGTTTGTCAAACTGCGACGACGCTTGCTCAATGCGCTGGAGCACCTGCTGACTGTCGTTGCCGCTGAGGGTCTTGGGATGGGAGTCTTGTACCCGCACCGGCACCAGTTCGACTCGCATCTGGTCATCCTTTAGCGAGACTTTAAGCACGGCTGAATCCTGGTTTTCGACCGGCTCGTCGGGTCGAAACACAAAGTCGCCCAGGGAGTAGGCAATGGGCCGACCTTTGTAGATTTCACCCCCCTGAATTACGGTGGGATGGTAGCCCACTACCACATCGGCACCTTGGTCAATGGCTAGGCGGGCCAGGTTGGTCTGCATAAAGTTTGGCTGCTCGCTGAGGTGGTCAACCCAGCGAAAGTTCACTACAATCCAGTCCACCTCGTCGCGCAGGGCCTGAATGTCAGCGACGATTTCGGGCATGTTTTGCGCGTTGAACCCGGCCCTGTCTTTAAAGGCCGTGGCGGCTTTGAATGTCTCGACTTCCTTGGCGATCGCCTTGTCGCTGGCCCCAGCGCGCTCTTTGAGCACGTCGGTATCGTGGGCCGCGTTGTTACCCCCCATGGCATAGCTCAGATAGGCAATCCGCTTGCCCTTGACATCGAGCACCTCTGGGCGGCGAGCTTCAAGGGCGTTGCGCCCGGCCCCAATGCGATAAAGCCCTTTGCTGTCCAAAGTGGTGAGAGTTTCATCCAGGCCCTCAGCCCCGTAGTCCATCAGGCTGCTGTGGGTGAGATTGACAATGTCTACGCCGCTATTCACCAGTAGATTGACGGCATCGGTGCGGGTCTGATGCCGCAGCCCCTCCTGAAGGTTGGTGGCCGCCGTAGCGAGCGGGGTAGCCAAATTTACTAGAGCCAAATCGGCCTGGTCATACTCAGCCACGTCAGCAAAAAATCCGCCAGGAGCCGTTAGGCTGTCTGGGGCAATGTCGTCTAACGAAATATCGCCGCCAAACAGTAGGGTGACGTCATCGGTCGGAGCAGGCGTGACAGCTTGATGGGTAATCACTCCCACGGGCTCAAGGGCAGTATCGACCACCGTCGGGCGGTTGCCATTGGCACCGGCTGAATTTCTTCCTGGGGCAGAGACGGGCCTGCCCTCGCCAGAATCCCTGAGGGCGGTGGGTGCTACCGGAGCAGTGTCTTGATCTAAGTCTGTCTCAGGCAGCACCTCGGTCTGAGCAGAAAACTGAGGCAGCGACGGCGACGGTGCAGAAATCATCACTTCGAGCAGACAGCCCATGATGAAGGCCGCTACCGCCGACCCCGACAACACAAAGGCACGCAGGGTTTGCAGACGCTGCCGCGACAGCGTTTTAGCCGATCGCGGCTGCCGAATTTTGGGTGGCATCGCCAAGGCCGCCTGGCGTTGGGCCTGGGCTTTGAGGCTGCTCTGGCGGCGCTTTAGGGCTGGGGTAACAATCTTGACGCGCTGCTGCCAGAGCACGCGGCGGTGCCCTAAGGGGCGAGCAATTACTAAAATCCCTTCGATCAGCTCTGAATTGAGCAGCCACACGCGGTGACACAGAAACCGCAGCAGTCGGTCTTTAATCGGCGGCTGCCGAAATTCCACCACCAACTGTAGGCAGCCGGGGCGATCGGCTTGCACCTGCACAAAAATACCGTGGGGGGTTAGGGGTTGATTGAGCCACAGGGCAATGTCACGAAAGTATCCGGCCGCTGCCCGTTCTTTCACTGAGGGCGGCTGAAGCAAAGGCCCCTGGGGTAACACCTGTGGCTGAGGAGGAATAACCGCGCTAATCATAAATGTGCAGGGGTAACAAGGTGGCAAATGAAAAGCGATAGATCGTTCCTCAAAACCCTGCGGCTAAAGGGCGAAACTACCACAGCAAATGCGATGCCCCAATGATAGTGCAGACTTAAGAGGGCGACACATCTGTACTGAGATAGCCTCGGCGACCTCCGCAGACCCCGCTAGCGACTTTTTGCCCTTGTGGATACAGACCAGAGAGAGGCTTCCCCAATAATCTGCTAGTGTCTTATTTTTACAAATGCTTGCCCATGTCCACACCACCCCTGAGCGGGCGCGACCTGCTAAGCCTGAGCGATCTGAGTGTCGATGAGCTGCTAGAACTTCTAGCCTTTGCCACTGAGCTGAAGGCTGGTAAACACCATCCTCAATTTCCTCAGAAGGTACTGGGGCTCTTGTTTCGCAAAGCGTCGACTCGCACCCGCGTCAGCTTTTCGGTGGCTATGTACCAGCTGGGTGGACAGGTGCTCGATCTCCATTCTGGGGTGACTCAGGTGAGCCGGGGTGAGCCTACCAGCGATACAGCCCGAGTGCTCGATCGCTACCTAGATGTGGTAGCTATTCGCACCTTTGACCAGGCTGAGATTCAGGAATTTGCCGACTACGCCTCGATTCCCGTGATCAATGCCCTGACCGATCTGGAGCATCCCTGTCAGATCTTGGCCGACCTGCTGACCATTCAAGAAGAGTTTGGCTCCCTCCACGGATTGACCCTGACCTACCTGGGGGATGGCAACAACGTCGCCCATTCTCTTCTGCTGGGCTGTGCCATGGTGGGGATGAACGTGCATATCGCTGGGCCAGAGGGCTATGCGCCAGACCCAACCATTGTGAAGCAGGCCAACCAGCTCATGCAGGGGAATGGCAGGGTGCTCGTCACCACTGACCCCGAGGTCGCCGTCAAAGATGCTCAGGTGCTCTACACCGATGTCTGGGCCAGCATGGGCCAAGAGTCTGAGGCGGGCCAGCGCTTGCCGGTGTTTCAGCCCTACCAGGTCAACAATGCCCTGCTAGAAAAAGCTAGTCCGGAAGCGATTGTGCTGCACTGTCTGCCGGCCCACCGAGGAGAAGAAATTACCCACGCGGTGATGGAAGGTGCTGCCTCTCGGGTTTGGGATCAGGCGGAAAACCGGATGCACGCCCAGAAAGCGCTGCTGGCCAGCATCCTTGAGTAGGTCTGGGGTAGAAGAGAGTCGTTTGGAACCGCAGGGCGAGAAGGCAATTATGGGAGAGGAGAACAAGGACATTTTTAGATGCTTCTGTTCCTATCTTTGTCTCTCCCTGCGACGTGCCTAGATTAGATTTAGAAAGTGCAGCACGCCCTGGCCGCTCAGAGCCTCGATCGCAATAGCAAAGGCGAATCCCAGCATGGCCAGTCGTCCGTTGAGGCTTTCGGCGGCGGGGGTAAAGCCCCACTCGCGGGTTGCAGATGGGTTAGGGATGTTAGCCATAGATTTTTTTGTAACGCTTTATTAAGTATTATAGCGAGTTAGTTGGGGAGTGCCGGGGTGAGTCAAAGGATGTCTGCGGATGATCGGACGAGGATATGGCGTTATCCGCCGCCGCTCAAGCCGGGCGATCGCCTGCGGGTCATTGCTCCCAGTGGTGCTCTGCGAGAGCTGGAGAGCTTTAACCAGGGCATAGAGGTTTGGCGCAGCTGGGGATTTGGGGTAGATATTAGTCCTAGCACCGGAGATCGGTGGGGTTATTTAGCTGGAACAGATGCCAACCGCCGCCACCAACTGGGCCATGCCCTGGCCGACCCTACCTATAAAGGCATTCTCTGCGCTCGGGGGGGGTATGGGGGCACTCGGCTGCTGGAGGGGTGGGAGTGGCCAGCGATGCCACCCAAGTGGTTGATTGGTTTTTCTGATATCACCAGTCTGCTCTGGAGCCTGGGCAAGCAGGGGATCGTCGGTGTGCACGGGCCGCTGCTAACCACGTTAGCGGCGGAGCCCGAGTGGTCGCAGCAGCGGCTCAAAAATTTGGTGATGGGTCACGGGTTGCCCGCGCTACACGGCGAAGGCTGGAGCCAGGGCACCGCAGAGGGACAGTTGTGGCCCGCTAACCTGACGGTGGCGACCCATCTGCTGGGCACGGCTCACGAGCCAGATTTAACTGGCGCAATTTTGGCCTTTGAGGATGTCACCGAGGCTCCCTACCGCATCGATCGCATGTTGACCCACTGGCGGATGGCGGGCAAGTTTTCCTCAGTTAAAGGCATTGCTCTAGGGAGGTTTAGCCGCTGCGAGCCACCTGATGGCGTGCCCAGTTGTACGGTGGCTGAGGTGCTGCGCGATCGCCTCGGCGATCTGGGCATTCCGGTAATAGCCAATTTGCCCTTTGGCCACGACGGTGACAACGCCGCTCTGCTAGTCGGAGCTATGGCCCGCTTGGACGGTGGCACAGGCAGCCTCGAAATTCTGCCAACGGTTTAGGTGTTTACACCGTCTGGGCGTCTTTAGAATGAAGTCACGTTTTAGGTACAGCCGTGGTTCCTCTTCGTGATGACAACCCCACCAGCATTACCCCTGTAGTCACCTACGGATTGATTGGGATCAATATTGCCATATTTGTGTTTCAGCTCAGTTTGTCGCAGGAGGGTATCGACGGCTTCTTTGACACCTGGGCACTGGTGCCGGCCCAGCTGACGGAGAGCTTTCAGGGGGCGCTTCAGGCCCCGATTTCTGAGTGGATTACCCTGCTCTCCTCTCAGTTTCTCCACGGCGGCTTTTTTCACATTGGGGGTAACCTGCTCTACCTCTGGGTGTTTGGCAACAATATTGAAGACCGCCTGGGCCATGTCAGATTCTTAATTTTTTATCTGGGTTGTGGAGCCCTGGCCGGGCTGACCCAGTGGGTGTTTGACCCTGCCTCGGCGGTGCCCACTATTGGGGCTAGCGGGGCGATCGCCGGGGTGATGGGGGCCTATATTCTGCGGTTTCCCCGAGCCCGGATTGTCACCTTAATTCCGCTGATTATCTTTTTCACCACCGTGCGGATTCCGGCGGTTTTTTTCTTGGGTTTTTGGTTTGTGCAGCAGGCGCTGTTTAGCATCGCCAGCCTCGGCAGTGAAGTGGGCTCGGGTGGCGGCGTGGCCTATTGGGCTCACTCGGGGGGGTTTGTGTTTGGGCTGATCTTAGGCCCGCTGCTGGGGCTGATGGGCGGCCAGG
>JANPIO010000076.1:0-7650 GCA_031425055.1 Phormidium sp. VAR_61_metabat_6 | reverse complement strand
GATGTCAACCACAGCTTAGGGCATTTGGTTGCCCATCAATGATCGCAAAAATGGGCAAGAGGCTATTCCCCTTGCCCATTCACCAGTCGATTGCCTCACCCGCTTCTACCCAGCCAGATACGCCTTTAGATCGTGGCGGGCGTAGCGCAGTTTCTTGATCGCGTCGCGCTCGATCTGGCGCACTCGCTCGCGGCTAACGTTGAGCTGCTGCCCCACCTTAGACAGCGACAGCCCTTCCCCAGTGCCGAGGCCAAAGCGCAGCACCAGCACTTCCCGCTGCTGAGGCGTCAGGCGATCGAGAATGCGAAATATGTCTTGCTTGAGGCTATTTTGGGCCGCATATTCTTCGGGCGATCGCCCCTGCTCATCCTCCAGCATATCGGCTAGCTCAGTGTCGCCTTTGTCGCCCACCAGAGCATTTAGCGACATCGGCTGCTGCGACTGCGATAGAAACTGACGCACCTGCACCAGGGGCATATCGAGATAGTTAGCCACCTCTTCGAGGTTGGCGGTGCGCCCCAGTTCCTGGGCCAGATGGCGCTGGGCGCGCTTGATCTTGGTCAGCTTCTCAAAAATGTGGATGGGCAGACGAATGGCGCGGCTCTTTTCGGCGATCGCCCGAGTGACCGCCTGGCGAATCCACCAGTACGCATAGGTTGAGAACCGAAAGCCCTTGGTGGGGTCAAACTTTTCAACTCCCCGCTGCAGGCCCATGGTGCCTTCCTGTACCAGATCCATCAAATCCAGGTTGCGTTTGGTATATTTTTTGGCGATCGAAACCACTAGGCGCAGGTTGGCCTCCACCATGCGGCGACGAGCGGCCTCTCCGGCAGCGATCTGCTGACGCAAGTCGTCGAGCGAGATCTGAGCAGCCGCAGCCCACTCGTCTTCTGAAGGCTCGCGGCCCAAAGTGGTCGCCAGCTGAGTCGATGTATCAGTAAGATGATTTAGCTGCTGCACATGCTTACCCAGCGAAATCTCTTCGTCGCGGGTTAGGCGGGGAATGCGGCCAATTTCTTTCAGGTACGCCTGAACAGAATTGCTAGAGGTGGAGATAGCTTGAGCCATGGGTAAATCAGTAGTGGCAATCGACTTACCTGCCACTATGACAAGGGTTGCTCTTCCATGCCTCTACCCAAGGGGAGGAAGGCTAAGAATAGCTTAAAGACTACAGTTAGCGCCGTCGTACTGCACCTGTACCGGCAGCCAATGGGCCTGAGGGTTGGGCAGGCCGCTAGATTGAGGCTCAAAGCTGCGCTGTAGGGCTAGTTCTAATGCTTTCTCATCCAGCACTGTATAGCCTGTGCTGTCGAGCAAGACTGGCTCCTTTACCAGTTGACCCGCCGCATTCACAATCACCCCAACTAATCCTTCAGCGGGGGCTGGTGTCAGGCAGGCAGAAATGGGATAGGTCACCTGTAAAGGAGCGAGTTTAGTCCCTAAAACAGGAGCCTCATTGTCGCTTAAACCCTGCCCTTCCGCCTCTAGCCACCCCGGCACCACAGAGGTGTGAAAGGCGAACTCATCAGCCACTAGCGACTTAGCCTGTTGATTAAACTGGTACTGCTCCGGATCAAGCAGGCGATCGTCAAGGGTCGCGGGTGGTAGCTCTGGGGGCACCGGCTCCAGAGCTACCATATCCGTGGGTGGCGCAGGCGGCTTAGCCTCTACCGGCTCGACTGGAACTGGCGAGGGGGGCGGCAGTGGAGAAGCGGGCGGAGCGGAGAGAACGACAGGCGGCGCTTTGGGAACTGGTGCTTGGGGCGACTGAGACGCTGGGGCAGCCGCCATGGTCTCGGCCACGGGCTTAACGGCCACCGGTAGCCGCAACACCCCCACGGTCGTGGTCGGAGCGGTAGTTTCGGTCAAACTCTCCGGCAAACTCTCTGGAACCTCTGGGCTAGATTCGGGCATCGGCCAAGCTAGCAGCACGCCGTGCAGCCCGATGGAGAGCAGCGCCAGCAACCCACCCCCTGACCACCGGAGAGAGCGCTGACCCACTCTAAGTTTGAAAGGAAATGTTATGCCCATGCCCGTTGTTTTGCGCTGGTAAATATTAGCGTTTGACGTTCTCAAGGTGGCACATCTTTTAGATGGTGTTAGCAGTGGGCAGACAGTTTTCATATTGTCGTTATTTGCCGCTACGCTAGGGCTGTTGAGGCTCTACCCACAAAGGCTCAAACCATGCGGAGAGAAAGCTTGACCCTACCCACGGCGGGCCTGCTGCTGGTGATGACGGCTATCCTTTTAATTGCTCTGGAGTCCCGTCAGTTGTCCGCTGCTCTATCCCCTGAGGCCAGTGCTGTGACCACCCAACTTTTGACCGATCCATTTTTGCAGTACCCTACCCCTGGTGCGGTGCGAGTGGTGTGGTTTACGGAGTTTGAGGGTCAAGACCACCAGGTGCGCTGGGGTGCCCCCGGTCAACCATCCGCAGCTAAGTTACCCAATCTGGCCCCGGCCACTACCATTCAGCTGGTCCGCACCCGAGAAGACAGCCAGTCGCGGCTTGATCACCCCGATTTTGTGGACTTGCAGCGAACCGTAGCGCGACCAATCTGGCGACATGAAGCCGCAGTTACCGGACTGCCTCCAGGGCAGCGGGTGCCCTACCGGGTAGCCAGCACTGGACCCGATGGCACTGTGGCCGAAAGCCGTACGTTTACCCTAGCTGGAGCCCCCGCCGCTGGTCAACCCACCCAGATTTTGCTCACCTCCGATCACCAAAATATGCCTATGGTCGCTGCCAACCTGCAAAAGGTGGCCGAAACTGTGGGGCAAGTAGACGCGGTGTTCTTTGCGGGCGATCTGGTCAACCTTCCCGATCGCGCCTCGGAGTGGTTTGACGACAGCCGGGGCTGCGGATTTTTCCCTTGTTTGCAGGGCAACACTCGCTACGAGCTAGAGCGCAATGGCCGCACCGCAACCTACCAGGGGGGCGAAATTATTCAGCACGCGCCGCTGTTTCCGATTTTGGGCAACCACGAGGTGATGGGCCGCTTTGCCGCCGCCGCTCCTCTGGGAGAGCAGTTTAACCAGGCCATACCGCGATCGGTCGCCGTGGAGTTGTACGAGGCCAATACCGATCTGTTCAACCCCGCTGGCGACCCTGCCTTGCGCCGCCAGTGGATTGTTGACAATTCCTTTAACAGCGATACCTACGAAGCTCTGTTTAGCCTGCCGGTCACCCAGGTGCCCAACCGCGATCGCCCCGAAACCACCAGCCGCTACTATGCCGTCACCTTTGGCGACGTTCGTCTGGTGTCGCTCTATGTCACGCAAATCTGGCGACCTTACCACCTCGATGCCACCGCACGAGGCCGCTACCAAGAGCGCGAGGCCGACCTGGGCACGCCGCAGAACTGGGGCCACGGCCAGCACAGCTTTGAACCGATTGAGCGAGGGAGCTTGCAGTATCAGTGGCTAGAGCAGGAGCTAGCCAGCGAGGCCTTTCGCCAGGCCAAGTACAAAGTGGTGATGCTGCACCATCCGCCCCACACCTTGGGCGACAACATTGTGCCCGCCTTCACCAACCCCGTGCGCCGCTACGATCGCGACAGTGCAGGCCGTCTCACCGCCGTTCGCTACGAGTACCCCCGCGCCGATGACTACATCGCCCGCGACCTGGTGCCCCTGCTGGAGCAGGCCGGAGTAGACCTGGTGTTCTATGGCCACTCGCACCTGTGGAACCGCTTTGTGTCGCCCCAGGGCACCCACTACCTCGAAACGTCTAACGTGGGCAATTCCTATGGCGCGTTTTGGAAAGATAAATTTCGCCCGGTGCCCCCTGCAACGATTGCGGGTTCGGCGGTGACCTACTCCCCCAACGACTACGTGGCCCAGGGTGACCCCAACGGTTTAGAGCCCGTGGTGCCCACGATCGCCCCTCTACAAGACGATAGTGGCCAGCCCCTACCCTATCTGGCCAGCAATGACCTCACCGCCTTTAGCGTGTTTGATACGGGCACGGGGACAATCAGTAGCTACTACTTTGACACGCGAGAGCCAAACTCGGCGGTGGTGAAATTTGATGAGTTTGTCCTGGGTCGATGAGCGGATGAGGCGATCAGTCTGGAGCGCGGCTGTTGGACAGTCCTCCCTTTTCTCTGTTTCATACTGAATCTGCCTTGGCTACCCCCGATTGGGCTGGGCAAACGGTGTTTGCCCCTACGGTTTTGCCTGTTTGAAATCGGGGTTGTGCGATCCGGATTTTGTATCACTGGCTCATCACCCCTACCCCTTGTCATCCTCGTAGGGCTCGGTGGCAAGAAAGTGGCCAATCAAATATAGCGAGCCGCACAGCACCTTGAGTTGGGCTGGGGACTGAGCGATCGCAGTCAGGCCATCCTTGAGAGACGGGTGGACTTCGCACTGAGCGAGATCGGGGCAGACCGATCGCGCGATCGCCCCGAGTTTCTCCGGCACTGCCGTCTCGTGCCCCGGCACCGGCACCAGATGCAGGGCATCCCCTGGCCGCAGCAGAGCCGCAAAAATATCACTGTGATCTTTGGTCGATAGCATCCCCATCAGCCACACTGTCTCGCCTGGTCTTCCTGGCTGGTCTACCCACCAGCGATCGACATACTGGCGCAGCACCTCGGCGGCGGCGGGGTTGTGGGCACCGTCAATTAGCAGCGGGTATCCCTCGGAACCCTGCCCCCAGGTCACCCACTGCAAGCGTCCGGGCCAGCGAGTGTTGGCCATGCCCTGGGCGATCGCATCGTCAGAAATGTGCCAGCCCTGGGTGCGCAGGATTTTTAGGGTGGCGATCGCGATCGCCGAATTGGTCAGCTGGTGCTCGCCCAAAAGCGCCAGGGGATAAGTGATAGCCTCATCACCACTCCCATAGCAGACTGTCCCAGCCGCCAAGGGAACCGCCGGTACGACCCACACCGCCGAGCAGCCCAACTCGGCCAAACGAGCCTGCACCACAGCTTCCGCTTCGCCAGGCAGCGGCCCAACCACAGCCGGACGCCCCGCCTTCAGCACCCCCGCCTTTTCACGGGCGATATCGGCCAGGGTAGGGCCAAGGCGCTGCCAATGCTCACGGCTGAGGGAGGTAATCACGCTCACCAAAGGCACATCCACCACATTGGTGGCATCCAACCTCCCCCCCAGGCCCACCTCCATCACCGCCAGATCTACCTCAGCCTCGGCGAAATGCAGCCAGGCCGCCGCCGTAAACACCTCAAACTGAGTCGGTGAGGGTTGGGACGAGTCAATAGCCGCCACTACCTGCTTCAGTCGAGCAATCAAATCCTCAGCCGCAATGGGTTCCCCATTGACCACGATGCGCTCTCGCCAGCTCACCAGGTGCGGCGAGGTGTAGCGCCCCACCCGATACCCTGCTGCCCCCAACACTGCCGCCAGGTAGGCGCACACCGACCCCTTGCCATTGGTGCCCGCCACATGCACCAGCGGCACCCGCTGCTGAGGATTGCCCAATGCCCCCAGCAACCGCTGAATGCGCTCTAGCCCTAGCTCTACCCCAAACCGCCCAAAGGGCGCGAGGACGCTCTCAATCTGTTGCTCTTGCTCTATCTGCGGCTGATGCACGGGCAGTTGTCTCCGCCAGGGATGGATAAAGTAGATGTTCCATTAAGCATCTTAATGGAACATCTCCAAGGGCGATCCAATTCGCAACCGGTTACCCGTTGGAAACGGGCATAAAAAAGGCGCAGCATAGGCTGCGCCAGGGTCGAGACATTGGCATCTGGGCCGAGGCTACACGGCCTCGGTGTTTTTCTCACCGGTGCGAATGCGGACGATTTCGTCTACGGGGCTGACAAAGATTTTGCCGTCGCCAATTTCGCCAGTGCGGGCAGCGGAGATAATCTTGTCAACCACAGTGTCAACCTGGGACTCTTCGACCACAATCTCAATTTTGAGCTTCTGGAGGAATTCAACGGTGTACTCAGAGCCTCGGTAGCGCTCGGTCTGTCCCTTTTGGCGACCAAAGCCGCGCACCTCGGAAACAGTCATACCCACAATGCCAGCGTTGACCAGGGCAATCTTGACTTCGTCGAGCTTAAAGGGGCGGATAATAGCTTCTATTTTTTTCATAGATCAAATCAGGGTGCTTCAGCGGATATCTCTTAGCTTCGGTCTATGTGTATCGGGCTTGACCCCTACAATACTGTATCTTCAGCTACAAAAGCCTGGGTAAGCGGAATCAGAGCAGCTAAAAAAGCAAGCTACAGACGGTAATTCAGCGTTCTAACGAGAATTGCTCAGCAGCGGCTTCATAATCAAGAAACCAGCCCCAAAAGCACTGATCACAATTAGCAGAATCGTTGCAGCCAGCCACAGCCCGCTCAAGTCTGACGACTTCTGGCTGAGCTGCCCAGGACGGCTAGCATCGATGCGCTCTTCGGTGTAAAGCCGCTGAGGTGCTGGCTGAGGTCGTTTAGGCGGCGTTTTGGACGCTTTCTTAGCCTTGGGTTTCACCATTTGAGTCAGCTGACTGGCTAGGGTCGATACCCCTTCTCCGACTGACTCTGATAGCCGTTCTGGCAGAGAAGCTGAAGACTCTTCAGCCATCGAGTAAGTCGCAGCCATCGCTGGGGCCTCAACGCCCAAGGAGGTCGTGACAGGGCGGACGATGCTCTCTGGCTCGATCGCTTGGGGTTGACTGACCTCGATCGCCTGCTTAAGGCGGGCTGCCGAGTCCGCAAAGCGGATCATTTCCTGGCGCAGCACCTGGTTTTGCTGGTTGAGCTGCTGATTTTGCTGGGTCAGTGAATCAACCATGCCCTGGGTGGCTCGCAGCTCGGTGGCCAGCTCGCGGTAGACCGAGATCGGCACCGAAGGAGCCTGACGGCTGCTCTGAGGTGCTTCTGAGGCCACGGCTCCAGGGTAAGCAGATTCGGGAGAATAGGGTACGTTCATGATGACGGTAGAAGGGGCGTTTTAAGAACGAAGAAGAAGCCTGAAAATTGGTCTGCCCAAGGGTAGTTCACATTAGAGCAATTGCACCCGTTTTAGTCAAGAAAAGTTTTGGCGTTAACAAAACCGGCGTTGCTGAAGGGTAGCGTGACTTTGGCCAGGGGCAAACGGCGATTTGGCACCCCAAGAGGTGTTAGATTTTAGGTTCACACCTGTATCTAGCAATCCCATACCTTCCATTGTGGACAACCTATACCTACAGGTATAGTCTGCCCTCAGCTAGGTGGCCATGGAAGGTTCTACGGCAGTGACGAGGGCAGCGCTGTCGGCCACAAAACCAAAGCACTGATTGACGTTATAGATAGTGGCCTGGATGCAGTAGTCAGGTGAAGTAGTGGTGCTACAGTCGCTCAGCAAAATGCAGTCGTAACCGAGAAAATTGGCGTCTTGCAGGGTGGCCATGACGCACTGATCGATATTCACCCCGGCAAAGAGCAGGGTGGTTTTGCCCAGGTTGCGCAAAATGCTGTCGAGGGGGGTATCCCAAAAGCCGCTCATGCGGTACTTATCAACCCAAATGTCTTGGGGCTGAGCTTCTAGCTCATCAACTACGGCGGCGGCCCAGCTACCTTTGGTGAGCACGGGGGCACCGTTGGCTGGTAGGGGGTCGCCAAGGCCAACACCGGCCCCGCTGGGGTTGTAGACGTGGTGCAGGCCAGCACTGATGTTGAGGCGATCGCGGCGGTTGCCCCAGTTAACCCAAAC
>JANPIO010000075.1:0-1975 GCA_031425055.1 Phormidium sp. VAR_61_metabat_6 | reverse complement strand
CTGAGGCGATCGAGCACCATCAAAATCGATCGCAGCGAGTTGCCGTGGGCGGCCACCATCACATTTTTCCCGGCCTTTAGCTCTGGCAAAATGGCTGCTTCAAAAAACGGCACCGTGCGCTTCACCGTATCCTCCAGACTCTCGCCCCCGGGCGGTCGCACATTGAAGGATCGCCGCCAGAGGTGAACCTGTTGCGCCCCAAATTTTAGCGACATTTCGGCTTTATTTAACCCTTGAAGATCGCCATAGTAGCGCTCGTCTAGGGCGGGGGAGCGAATGATTTTGAGTTCTTTGTCGGGTTCGCCAAAGTGGCGATCCCAGCCGTGCCAGTCGGGCTCGGCTGGGTCGTGCCAGATGTAGGGTAGGCGGCCACCACACACCTCATCGCACTCGGTCAGACACACGATCGCCGTTTCGATCGCCCGAATCAGCATGCTGGTGAAGCAGATATCGACGGTGTAGCCTCCATCGCGGAGTTTGCACGATGCGATCGTCGCCTCCGCCCGCCCCCGCTCGCTCATGGGGATATCGACCCAGCCGGTGAATTTGTTGACCGCATTCCACAGGCTTTGCCCGTGGCGGATCAAAATCAGTTTTGCCATAGGTAACGGGTAAAGCGCTTTATTTCAAATCACCCCACAAATTCTAGAGCTGTCAGCGTTGTGGCGTCCAACCCGCTTAAAAAACAGCGTTAGGTCAACCCTGGGCAAGAGCACGGGCAGGGAGAAAGTTTGCAATACTTTAGTAATACTCTTGTTGTTAAAGTCCCGTTGCGTTTTTCAGACTTATGACCGCCGCCAATCCCCTGCTTGCCCTCGACTATCTGCCTGCCCTAGAGTCTCTGGGGGATGACTACTACGACATCGTTGCTGCCGCCGAATTTCCCCAGCATGTGCTGCGATTCCGCAACGACAACGTTGTGCGGCAGCTCGGCCTCGACCCGGCCACCGTTAGCGACGAGAATTTTATCGAAGCGTTTGGCAAGTTTCAGGGACGCGAGCCATTTTTGGCGCTGCGCTACCACGGCTACCAGTTTGGCGAATATAACCCCTTTCTGGGCGATGGGCGAGGCTTTCTCTACGGCCAGGTGCGCGGCACCGATGGCAATCTCTACGACTTTGGCACTAAGGGCTCTGGCACCACCCCCTATTCTCGCGGCGGCGACGGCATGCTCACCCTCAAGGGCGGCGTGCGCGAGGTGCTGGCAGCAGAAGCACTCCATGCGCTGGGGGTCAACACGTCCCGCGCCATGAGCCTGGTCGAAACGGGGCAAGCCCTGTGGCGCGGCGATGAGCCTTCACCCACGCGATCGGCGGTGCTGGTGCGCTTTAGCCAGTCGCATATTCGCTTTGGCACCTTTGAACGGCTGGAGTACCATAATCGCCCCGATCTGATTGCCAGGCTGCTAGAGCATGCGATCGATATTTACTACCCCGAGGCGCGGCTGTTTACCGATGCTCAAGAGCGGTATCGGCATTTTTATGGGGAACTGTGCGATCGCGTCGCCCGCCTCGTTGCCCAGTGGATGTCGGTCGGCTTTTGCCACGCTGTGCTCAACACCGACAACATGTCGATCACCGGCGAAAGCTTCGACTATGGCCCCTTCGCCTTTATGGATGGCTATGACCCGCGCTTTACTGCCGCCTACTTCGACTATGCCGGGCGCTACAGCTACGGCAACCAGCCGGTCATCTGCCAAATGAACCTCAAGGCGCTGCAAAAACCCCTCAAGCTGATCATGCCCGAAGCGGATCTCGAAGCGGCTCTAGAACCCTTCAAAGAGCGCTACGCAACCTACTACCAGCAGCGCATGCTTCACAAAATGGGCTTTGCAGCCCTCACGGATGATCTGGCTAGTACCCGAGTTAGCCAAACCATTGAATTGCTAAGCGCGGTAGAAGTGGGCTATCACGATTTCTTCCTCGCGCTCACCCAACAGTTCTCGGCTGACTGGCGCGACGATGCCAGCCAAATA
>JANPIO010000074.1:0-28224 GCA_031425055.1 Phormidium sp. VAR_61_metabat_6 | reverse complement strand
GTTTGGGCTATCACCGACTGCTCACCCACCGCAGCTTGCAGGTGCCTCGGTGGTTGGAGTACATAATCGCTACCATTGGCGCGATGGCGCTCCAGGGTGGCCCGATTTTCTGGGTGGCGGGGCATCGGCAGCACCACCTTTACACTGAGGATGCTGAAAAGGACCCCTACGCCGCCAGTCGCGGGTTTTGGTGGAGCCACATGCTGTGGATGGTGTACCGCAACCCGGCGGTGTTTAACGGCCAGATTTATCGCCGCTATGCCCCCGATATTGCTCGCGACCCTTACTACCGCTGGCTCGATCGCAACTTTCTGTTTTTGCAAGTGCCGGTTGCGATCGCCCTCTTTGCCCTCGGCGGCTGGTCGTTTGTCATCTACGGCGGTTTTCTCAGAATCGCACTGCTGTGGCACTCGACCTGGCTGATCAACTCGGCGACTCACATGTGGGGCAAGCGACGCTTTCATATTGAAGACAACTCGGGCAATCTGTGGTGGACGGCGCTGCTCACCTACGGCGAAGGCTGGCACAATAACCACCACGCGTTTCCTAACGTGGCACCGGCCGGCTGGCGCTGGTGGGAAGTCGATGTCACCTGGTACGCCATCTGGGTCTTAGAAAAACTGGGTCTGGCTCGACGAGTAGTGCGGCCCCCAGCGGAAGCCATGGCCCAGGCGCAGCGGTAAGGGCAGCTGTCTCTGGCAACCTCTAAGCTGAGTAGAGCCGAAGCCTAGAAATTGCTCAGGTCATCAGGGGGATGAAAGCGGGGGTGGAGGCGATCGCGCACCAACTCCCCTCCTACCAAATGCTGCTCCACAATTCTCGACACATCCTCAGGGGTGACCCGGCAGTACCAAGTATTGCCGGGCATCACTTTAACCGTAGGCCCAGCGCTACACTGGCCCATGCAGTCGCTCTCGGCCACAAAAATATTCGGGCTCTGGTGCCGCTGAAACGCTGCCAGTACCCCCGCCGAACCGCCGCGATCGCAGGATCGATGCCGACACACCTGCACTAGCCAACGCTGAGAAACCACAGATCGATATCCCTCTCAATGGGCGTCTTAACCGTGAAGCCGTTGTCCCAATGCCTGCCCTGATATCCGTAGAATGCCTCGTGTCGTACTCTTCGACCAAGTTGTTTAGGGGTTGGTCGAAGAGCAGGGCCCGTAGGCGGCTAACAGTTCGTTTACCCAGAGCGCATCGATCGCACCCTGGAGCCGCCGCTGCTGCTGGCGAAGCGCCTGGGGGCTAAGACAGGGCTGCAAGCGCGCCACTAGCTCATCGGCCTCGTCAATCAAAAAGTTTAGCAACGGCTCTGCCTCGGCCTGCTGCAAAATCTCACCCATACGCTCGGCGGCGGCCCGATCAAGGGTGGGGAGCAGCGCTAGCTGGCAATATTCGTAGACCGTGGGGCGGTAGGCCAGGGCGCTACTGAGCCATTCGGCATCTGACATGGGGGTCTCCTACAGCCATTGGCCCAAGCCGGTTTGGCTCAGGGTTTAAGCGAACAACACAGCAATGGGGTACCGGCACGGCAACCCACAACCTACCAACTCTGGCCCACGCTGATACCCAGGCCAAGGTTGGTTCCTTGAGGGTTAAGTGTACCCAGCTGCGTTGCCGTGACAATGGTTTTGGTAAAGTTTATGCCCTGGCAGGCAGATCTGGGTGAAGGAATCACGAAGCTGAACCTAGACGGCCACGAGCGATCGCACCAAGCTTTCGAACAGCGGCAGCCCGTCTACCCCGCCCAACACGGCATCGGCGGCCCGCTCGGGGTGAGGCATCAGGCCCAGCACATTGCCTGCTCGGTTGCAGATGCCCGCTATGTTGCCTAGAGAGCCATTGGGGTTGGCTTTCTCATCCGCAGACCCATCTGTATCACTGTAGCGAAACACTATTTGCCGATTGGCCTCGAGTTCGGCCAGGGTAGCCTCGTCGGCGTAGTAGCAGCCCTCACCGTGGGCAATGGGCAGAGTAATCACCTGGCCAGTGGTATAGCCCGCCGTCCACAGCAGGTCGGTGCGCTCGACTTTGAGGGGCACGCGATCGCAGATAAACCGCATGTCCCGATTGCGCACCAGCGCCCCCGGCAGCAGCCCCACCTCGGTCAAAATCTGGAAGCCGTTGCAGATGCCCAGCACTGGCTTGCCAGCCTTGGCGTGCTCTACTGTGGCCTGCATCGCGGGCGAGAAGCGGGCGATCGCCCCACACCGCAGGTAATCGCCGTAGCTAAAGCCCCCCGGCACCACCACAATATCCACATCGCCCAGGTCGCTGTCTTCATGCCAGACCATGCGGGTGGGCTGTCCGAGAATATCGCGGGTGACGTAGGCCACATCGCGATCGCAGTTGGCTCCGGGGAAGACGATGACGGCAAATTTCATGGGAGGGAGTAGGGAAGGTCGGGAGGATGGGGAAGGTCGGGAGGATGGGGAAGGTCGAGAGGATGGGGAAGGTTGGGATCGGTTGGCTTCGCCATCCCCCCTATCACCTCCATCTCCCCTACCCCATCACTCCCCCCGCTTATCTCTCTAAACTGTCGCTAGGGTTTGCAGCTCAAAGCGATAGTTTTCGATCACCGGGTTGGCCAAGAGCTGATCGCACATGCGATCGAGCTGCTGGTTGGCGGCGACTTCATTCTCGGCATCGAGGGTCAGCTCGATGTATTTGCCAATGCGAATCGGGCCGACATTGTCGTAGCCCATGTGGGCCAGCCCAGACTGCACTGCGGTGCCCGCCGGGTCGAGCACCGAGGGGCGCAGGGTGACATAGATGCGAGCGCTGTAGTGGGGCAAGGCTGACTCCGGTGGCGGGGAAAATTCACAATAGTTTGTACCCCTCATCCTACCGTATCAACCGGTTGATAAAATTGAGTCAGTACAAGTGAGCCAGCATGGTACGACGCACCCGCAGCCAAGAAAAAGTTTTGACCGTTTTAAAGGGTTTGAGTAAGCCAATTTCGGCCCAAGATCTCTATGTTGAAATGCGGCAGGACGGCAACACCACGGGGCTTGCCACGGTCTACCGGGCGCTGGATGCCCTCAAGCTGGAAGGGGCGGTGCAGATGCGCACTCTGCCCTCGGGCGAAGCGCTCTACAGCTTGCCCCAAGCAGACCGCCACCACCTCACCTGCCTTCAGTGCGGCAACACTATCGCCATTGACCAGTGCCCCGTCCACGACCTGGAGAAACAGCTGCATAAGGCCCACGAATTCAAAATTTTTTACCACACGCTGGAGTTCTTTGGCCTCTGTCCCCGCTGCCAGGGCAGTCTGTCCAATGCCGAGGCTTCGGTTTCCTAAGGTTTGAAGCCAAGGACTGAGCTGCTGCCATCGGCAAATCAGTCTTTGATTGAGCACTGTACTCGGGCTGACACCATATGGGGCTGGCGAGGGGGGCGATCGCAACTCCTACCGATGATTGATGGCAACGATAGCCAAGAAAACAATAATCAAAGCTTATAGGCAGCGGCTATGCGGATTTCCTGTACTCAAGTCCAATGCCGGTAGCTCAGTCCTTGTGCTCCTAGGCCGCACCCATGGTTAAGTTTAAATCTTACTTCGAACGTCACTATCCTCACGTAGAGCGTGTTATCGCCATCATTGCTCTAGTTAATTTGGCGCTAGTGTTTTTCGATCTTACCTATCTCAACCTGCGGCCGGTTTACAGGCAATATTTATCCGCTGTTACGCATATCTATGACCCGGTTAAGGGCATTGAGGCCCATCCTCTAACCGAGCGTTACTCAGCTCAAGTTGAGCACCTCAAGCGCCAGCTTGATCAAACTGGGCTGCGATCGCTCCCTAGCCAAGCTGCGCTATCCAACTTACAAAATCTCAGTCAGCAGCTGTCGGTTGAGCGCGCCTTTGCTGAGCCCCACGGCGACCTTGCCCTAGTTGCCATACAGCAAGCTTTGCGATCGAGAACAGGGCAGTCCTCAGCCCAGGATGCGTTTGCTCAATTTTGGAGTGCGGACTATCTCGACCAAGCCAGTTGGCAGACGGAGCTTGAGTTTTGGGACAGGCAAATCCAACCCTTTTTTCAGGGCAACTATTATCGCACCGTTAACCGATGGGGTGCGCCAACCGATTATTTTTGGCTGATTGATCTGCCGTTTGTGCTGATTTTTGCGATCGATATCTTGGCGCGTATTAGCGCTACCCGACGGCGCAACCCAGATTTGACTTGGGTAGAGGCTGGCCTGCGGCGATGGTCTGACCTGTTCTTGCTGTTGCCATTCTGGCGCGCCTGGCGAATTTTGCCGGTGGCCCTGCGCTTGTATCAGGTGGATTTGCTAGCGCTAGAAGCGGTGCAGGCCGAGGCCCAGCGGGATGTAATTGTCACAGTTGGGGCTGACATCGCTGGCATTGCTGGCATTGAGATCATCGAGCAACTTCAGGACTCGATCCGGCAGGGGGAGCTGCTGAATTGGATAGCCTTAATTGACCCAGTAGCTAACTCTGAAAACTCAGTTGGTCTGGTGGCTGAGGAAGAGATCACGGCGATCGGCAGTCGCCTCTACCAGGTTGGGGTAGACAATATCTTGCCCCAGGTCAAACCCGACATTGAAGAGTTGGTGCAGCACAGCATTGCCAGAACCCTAGAGCAGATGCCAGGATACCCCCAGCTCAACCATTTACCGGGATTAGAACAGGTATCTGTGCAAATGGTCAAGCACCTGTCTCATTCGGTAGCCCAGGGCCTTTACCGCAGCGTTGCTGGCAGCTTTTCAGATACTAGAGGTGCAGAGATTACCGCTCGCTTGCAGCACAATCTACGCGAGGCGATCGCCCATGAACTGAGTCAATACAATACCCGGAAAGAGATTGAATCGAGGTTAGTTAGCGCCTTGGACAAGTTCAAAATCAAATATGTGAAGGCCTTAGCAGAGGCGGGTGGCGAGACGCTAGCTAGCCACACAGAGCTCTTGCGCAAGCAGCTTAGCTAACATTGCTGCTCCAAAAAACCTTTGCATTCGAGCGGCTATATTCTTTGAGCCTAACCTATTCCCTCCCAGGTAAGAGGGTGAATAGGCTGGAAAGACCTTAGACTTTTAAATATTGCTTAGCGACGGGCTGGCTTGCCTAGAGTTGGTCAGGCTTGAAATGGTACCAGCTTAAGTTTGAGGCTGTCCTATTGCAAAATACAGATTGATGGCGATACCTCAAAAACGTTCTGAATACGGTTGTCAAAAGATGCTGATTGAAGGATCTTGCTCAATTAGTTTTCAGCTTCTATTCTTCTAAAAACTTTTGGTAGCGATGAATTGCAGAGATTAACCACAAATTATGCAAAGAGTATTAATTGTTGGCGGCTGCGGACGGATTGGCGGCAGCATTGCCAAAGACATTTTGGCTCATACTGATGCTGAAGTGACAATCACCGGTCGAAACCCCAAACTGGGTACCGCTGCCCTAGAACGACTGGGTTCCAAAGTGCAGTTCCAGCTGCTGAATCTGTCGCATCAACTAGAGGTAGAAGCAGCGGTCGGCAAAGCAGATTTGGTAATTCATTCGGCTGGCCCTTTTCACTACCGAGATGGCAGTGTTTTGCGTGCCTGCATTGCTCAAGGGGTCGACTATACCGATGTTAGCGATGAACGCAGTTTTACACGCAAGGCCTTGGCAATGCAGGCCGAGGCGGAGGCTGCGGGGGTGACAGCCGTCATTAATACTGGGGTGTTTCCTGGCATCTCAAACAGCATGGTGCGCCAGGGGGTCGAAACCCTAGAAAAAGCAAGCTCGATTCAGCTGAGCTACATTGTCGCCGGGTCTGGTGGCGCGGGTGTGACGGTGATGCGAACTACCTTTATCGGTCTGCAACGCCCCTTTGAGGCTTGGCTGAACGGTATCTGGCAATCGGTGAAACCTTACTCAGGTCGGGAAAGTTTGGAGTTCCCAGCTCCCTATGGTCAGGCTAATGTCTACTGGTACGACATGCCCGAGTCAATTACCCTACAGCAAACCTTTCCGGTAGATAACGTAATTACGAAGTTTGGCGTAGTGCCCGATTTTTATAACCACGCTACCTGGGCAATGGCCAATTGGCTGCCACCAGTGGTGCTGCGCAATCGGCAAACGGTAGAGTTTTTAGCCCATGTTAGTCATTCTATGACCAGTGTGACCGATCGCTTTAGCGGTACTGGGGTGGCCATGCGCTGTGACATCAAGGGGCAGCAAGGGGGCCAGGAAACTCACTACGTCAGCACCTTTGCCCATGAAAGTGCTGCGATCGCCACTGGTCTGGGCACGGGCAGTATCGCCGAACTGATGCTCACCGGCAAGCTCAAACGTCCTGGGGTGTACCCAGTAGAGCAAGCGCTGTCCACAGACTTATTCAAAGCAACGATGAATTCTCGCCAGCTAAAAATTCACGAAACCCTACGTCAGGCTGAGGTGAATACCTAACTTTGTATAGAGTATAGGGGCTAGTTTTAGCACACTATGCCTGCGGCAACGCCCCTGAAATAATAACTTTTTGGCTGAGTGCGATCGCGCAATCTGCTCAGTCAGATTCTCGCCTGTCGGTGCGCCAGCTTCTAGCGTCAAATTCCAATACTAAATCCTGTTTGGTTAACCCCCGCCCCGGTTCAGCAGGGCGCATGCCATGCGCCCCTACGGTTTGGTCTTTTGAGAATCGGGGTTATGCAATTCGGATTTGGCATGAGATCTTGCGAGTTTGTATTGGTTAAGTTGGCACCCAAAATGCTTGCTTGAGCTACTCCTGATCCTGGGAAAAAGGAGTATATCAAAAGATTTTTTGAATCTATCTATTTGTAGATCGTTAAATCATCTCATTCTTGTGGATGAGGTTGATAGTGCGCCGGAAAAATTAATGTCTAATGAAGTAAAGATTTTTCTTATTCCCAGCAAAAGGGGATTTCTATGTATCAGCCAGACAAAGTGCAGGCTTACTTAAACTCGATTAGCGAAAGCCATTCTCCTGTAGAAGATGTGCTCAAACGCAACATTTTTAAGTATGGTTTGTGGCTGCTAGCAATTCCAGCGATTATCTATGGAGCGATCGATCGCGGTGTAGCAGCCTTCTCTGGCCCTGTCCTCGATGTGACCAATATTTCCTATTGTTTAATCGGGCTAGTTATTCTGCTGGGATGGATTTGCATCGGTTTGGCTGAAGATCGCCCTGCCACTCTCTCTTTGGAAGAGACTGAGAAAGTCAAGTCTGCGATCGCCCCTACCTCAGACTACATCGCTCAACAGACCTATCGGCTGCCGTTTCCCTACCTGTGTCAGGTCTACCATCTGCTCAACGTTCAACATTTGGAAGATATTCACCGCTTCAGCTTGGGAAATTTGAGGGTAGTGAAGGTCAGCGACTTCCAAAAAACCCAGGAGGGCGGCAAGATTCGCTTCGAAACGATGCTAGATTCTCCTTTTAACGTTCTGCGGCTGTGGCGCAACCCAGTGGTTGAAGTGGAGCTAACGATTCATTCACCGCACCAAATTGAGCTAAAGGTGCCAGCCTACGGCCAAAAGTTTATTCACGTTTTGTTTAATGTGGTGCCTCTCAACGCCGAAGAACATCACCTATCAATTCAAATGTTTAGTAACTTGGCATGGCCTAGGGAATTGCTCAAAGCTGTGCTGATTCTGGCTTCTAGCCTCACCCTCCTAGAAGACTTGCCCTATCTGAACCATCTGGCTAGACGCAACTATGGTCGACTATTCAGCCAGGCCTCAGAAAAACGGCGATCGAGCCAAGCAATGCAGCTCTTTCATCGCTACGCTGACCTCTACAACGACTCCTGGAAATATCAACAGCTACAGCTTCTAGATTGCTAACTCGCTAGTCAACAAAGTCATTCTTCAGATGTCAGATAATTTTGAGGGCTGGAGCTTTTAGTTTTCCTGCAAAAAGGAGCCTAAGATAGGGAGGCAGGCTATGCTAAGCCTTGATTCATCACGCCTACAACAGCTTCCCGTGGTTTCTCCCGTTATCCCTCGACCCGCTCTGGATGTTTCGCCGTCGCCGTCGCCGCGCCCCAGGTCAGCGCTACGCCAGGGGCGGAGGCCATCGCTGCCGTGGTCTAGCAGCCCTGAGGGGCGATCGCTGCCCCGTCTCAAGCATCCTCAAATGTGGGGCTTGGGCTTTAGTAGCTTAGCCCTGGGCTTGGTCAACGGTGCCTTGGTAATCTCAGCAGGGATCGGGCTGGTGGCCTATCAGCAGATCTTGCAGCTCTCGCCACGCCAGCGCAAGGGATTGATGCAGCGTCTTCAGCAGGGGCTGCCGCTGCCCGCCACCCCGCAGCAGCAGGCATTGATATTGGGTTTGGTCACGGGGGTCAGCACCTATACCTTTACTGCCCTGTGGCACAGCACTCACTCGCTGCTGATGGCGCTGCTGCTCACCGGGCAGGGGGCACTGGCGCTGTTTGCAGTGGGGGCGCTGCTGCGATCGTCTCGTTCGACCGATCGCAGCACTGACCTGTGGAATGCTGCCCCCGTCGCTCAGGTGGAGCACAATTTGGGTCTGCTGAGCCACCCTGACCCGCTGAAGCGGCTGGTGGCGGTGCGGCGGCTGGTGCGGCTGGCCCAGGCCGATGAGGAATATTTGGCGGGGCTATCGGTGCGATCGCACCTCCTCGACTGCTTCCAGATCCAGCTGGGCCAGGAGAGCGACGCTATTGTGCGATCGGCCCTAGAAGAAGGGCAGAGCTTACTGCGATCGGCCAAACCACTACCGCCAAGTTCCGCACCTGCCTTCGTTGTAGACTCTGCCTCCGACGCTGTCGAGCTGAAGCATTCGCAGTTAGAAACTCAATTGGTTGCAGCACCAGGACTTTCAGATTCCCCCAACACTTTAGGACCGGGGCATTTAGAAGCATCTGCTGAACAGGATGACTCATATCAGTTCCCAGGTTCCTCTACAGAGGCATCTACAACGGAGCTAACCCGTTCGCCTTCACCGGTTCCTAAGGAGCGACGGGCTGTAGTCGAATATGAGGAATACCTAGACATTTAACTCCTGGAAACCTAAGCTATGGATCGCTTAATTCCCGGAAATCTGCGCTATGGATCGCTTCACCGTTGAGGTTATTTCCCAAACCCCAAACCCTCAACAGACCATGTATGCCGCCATGCACCAAGACTACGCCGAGGGCTTTGTGGCGCACGATCGCGCCCAATGGCCCAGCGAAGAGCGCTGCGGCGAAATCTTAGTCACCAGTTTGCTCAAGGGCGGGCGTGGTCACTACGGCCCGCTAGAGCATCCGCAGATTGTGTTTAACGTGGGCTGGTTTCCCCACAGCACCATGCAGCAGATCCGTACTCATCGGGTCGGCGTTTCATTCGATGTGCAAAGTTTTCGATATACCGGGCAGCGCATTCTCGATGTAGTCGATGGCAAGCGCGAGGTCGAGGAGGTTTTCTACCTGCGCCCCCTAGGCTTTTACACCGATCGCCAGGGCAAGAAGTACGAATACACCGCCGAAGCTCGCCAGCAAGATCTTGACTGGTGCCTCGAAGCCAGCCGTCGCTACAAAACCCGCATCGACCAAGGCTTTGCCGAAGAGCACGCCCGAGGGCTGATTCCCTTTGATATTCGTCAGCACTGGGTGATGTCGGCCAATGTGCGATCGGTGATGCACCTGCTCGACCTGCGCTGGAAGGCCGACGCCCAGCTCGAAGCGCAGAAAATGTGCGAAGAAATTTGGCCCCATTTTGCCGCCTGGGTACCGGCGATCGCCGCCTGGTACGAAGAGAACCGCCTCAAGAAAGCCCGCCTGGCCCCTTAATGGCACGGACGCAAAAAGGGGGAGACAGCCTTGTCTCCCCCTTTTTGCGTGATTTTGGATTCCTGGCTGAGAAACTCAGCGGATTAGGCCCTAGCGGTACCTAAAGTTTCGGTAGACCAGGCGAGAGTTGAGCCCGCGCCCCCGCAAGAAGTTGACCACCGCACTGGCATCGTTGCGATCGCTGCACTCCGCCGCGTTGATAAATCGACCCTGGCGCGCATCCTCAAAGCGAGGGTTGATTACGCAGGTCAAACCACCTACACCCTGGCTGCTGCCACTGGGTAGTACCCGGCGCACCTGCTGGAGTTCATTGTCCCCACCAAAGACGGCAGCCACAAAAGGCTCTAGGCCAGCCCCATCGGGCACGGTACCACCGCTGCCAAAACAAGCAGGGCGATCGCCCTGGGGAATATTAGTCACCAGAGGCGCAGAGTTGATTCTAGGTTCTGACAGCAGCACCCCGCCGTTGGGGGCAATCACATCCAGCAGTGCCTGTCCATCACCGCTGACTCGAACGAAGTAGCGGGCCGCAGCACCGCCAAAACTTTGACCGCCAAAGTAGTTAACCCAGCATCGGTAGGGAGCAATATCAGTGGCTTCTGCGGTGGCAGTCAGACCATTGACCAGCGTCTGACTAGTGACTCTGTTGTAAACATTCATCTTGGTTACGCCGCTGTCGTTAAACACCCGAACCGAGTGGTTTTGGGTATCAAAGCCCACAAACGTGCGGTTGAGCAGGTCACCCTGTCCAGGGTTAGGGCCAGGGTTAGGGCCGGGGTTGGCTCCGGGAAGGAAAAAGTCTCGAACACTGGTGCTGTTTTGGCTAATCAATACGGAACTGGAGGAGGCATCAACGATTTCGAGGCGGGCCTGGTTATTACTTAGGTTGCCACTAGCCCGGTAGACAACGCGGCGGCCTACACGCGAGCCAAAGCTGTCATAGCTGATCCAGTTGCTGCTGATGATTCCGTCGCGGCGGGTAACAGGAGCATTGAGTAGTTCAGACTGCCGAGTCTCTCTGTTGTAGACATTCATACTGAGGAACTGACCATTCCTAGGATGAACGCTAACAGTAAAGGTTGCAGTTTCAAAATAGAGAGTGGCGTTTCCTGAGGTGTTGGGCTCCTGGGCCATCAACACTTCCAAACCAGCCTCGGTGCTGGGCGTTAACGCTGTGGGCTGAGCCGCACCGTACCCTGGCACCGATAGGCCAGTGACCAGAAAGACCGAGGTAACAAACAGCGCAAGCGACTTAAACAGCCGCTTCGACCAGCGGCTAAGGGGGACGTTGGGCCAGACTGGTTTCATGAAAATTAGCTCCCTATACTCCTCACTCGAGAAACCCGTTAGGCGACCAATTCGGGAACGTGCGGGTATAGAACCCCGGTTTCTCTACAAATACGGCTGTAATTTTAGCTAACTTTCCCTAAAGCGTTCCTTTTTTTTGCTGCTCTCTAAAGCGCTACGTCCTCCCCTTCAATATCTAGTCTTTCTACACTTCATCTGACCCATGGGCTGTCTCGTTGGCCGTCTGATTGGGATGCTGGGCCTCCGATACATAGGGCATAGGCAGATGCCCCGAGCGAATGTGCAGGTCGCGCTGGGGAAACGGCACCTCAATGTCGTAGTGGCGCAGGCTAGCCTCAATCACAAAGTACAGATCGCTTTTGATTACCAACTGGCGGCTGGGCTGAGCAATCCACACCAGTAGCTCAAAATTGAGGGCGCTGTCGCCAAAGCCGATGAAAAATACCTGGGGGGCGGGAGCGGTCAAAATTTCCTGGTTTTTTTGGCAGGCTTCGAGTAGGGCGACCTTGACCTGCTGAGGGTCGGCGCTGTAGGACACTCCCACCGGCAGGCGAATGCGCGATACGGGGTTGCCGTGGCTCCAGTTGATCACCTCTGAGTCTAAAAACCGGGAGTTGGGCACGATGATCGAGACATGGTCGAGGGTGCGAATTTCGGTGCTGCGCGAGCCGATGCGGGCCACGGTGCCTTTGACCTGGCCAAAGTCAACGAAGTCACCCACCTGCACCGGGCGCTCAAACACCAGCACCAGGCCGCTGACAAAGTCTTTGACTAGCCCTTGCAGGCCCAGACCCACGCCAATACCGAGACCACTGGCGATCAGGGCGATGGAGCTGAGGTCGATGCCCCAGAGCTGAAGCACGACCACGGTGCCCAACAAAATCAGGGTGTATTTCGAGAGTACCGAGATCGCTTCTTGGGCGGCGAGGCTAATGCCGGTGACCTGCAAGATCCGCGATCGCATCAGATTGGTCACGGTACTGGCGACTACCACCAATGCCAGCAGGGTGGCCACGACCATCAGCAAATCAAACAGTGAGTAAGAGCGGCTGCCCAGCAGCACACTGCGGTCAAACAGGCCCTCCTGCAAACTGCTCGACACTCGGTAGCTCACCCGGCGCGTGAGGGGAAACAGGTTGGCGATGTAGCCCACCGCCGTAAACCACACCAAACCCCGCACTAGCACCAGCGTCAGCCGAAACAACAGCTTCAGCCCGGTGCTGTGATGTTCTGAGTCGGTAGGCCAAAAGGATAGGCGTTCAAGCAGCGGCTTGAGCCAGCGGTGCCACAGCCAGCCCGTTAGCCAATGGAGCAATAAAGCGGTGGCCAGGGCGGCTAGGGCCCTGATTAGCGCCTGGGTTAAAAAGCCTGATTGGCGTTCGGCGCGAGCCCGGCTGAGGGCAGCGGCTAGGGCCTCAACCCAGCGATCGGCCTGGGCCTGGGGCGTACTGGCTCCGCCCACGGCGACATCGGCACTGGTGACCGTCATGATGTAGCGATCGCCCGCAATAATGACTGGGTTACTGCCCCCTGTATCTCCAGTGCTGCGAGTTTCGGTGCGCACCGGCACCGGGTCAGCGTCTTCGACCAGCGATTCTAAATTGATCTCAATGGCCAGCGCCCGCTCTACGGCAGTGAGGTCTCCGGCAGCAGGCACCTCAAATAGAAAGAGGCCATCTAGAAATACTGGCTCGGTATCAACGGTCTGGGCCATGCCTGGCCCTACCATGGCCCCATGCAGCACCAGCGATAGCACAATTCCCCAGACCAGACGGCCTAGCCAACTCATCGGGTTTGTTGCTATTGGCATGCGTCAGGCCCAAAACACCGACACCAGCATAGCGGACGGGGGGGTTAGGGGAGGTGGGCAGTGGGAGGGTATGGGAGTGGGAGGGTGATGGAGTGGGGTGGGGTAGGCAATGGCGCGGGATGGGCTAACTAAGGGTTTTCTGGAGAAGCCGGGTCTTTAGGGATGGCCTCGGTCAGGGCACGGCGGGCAATGCGAGTGACGTAGAGCGTCACGGCCACCGTGGCCGCCAGGCCCACAATGCGAAGGATCCACTGCGCCGTGGCGGCCTCAGGGGGTTGGCTACTGTCGGCCCCCAGGGTAGCGAGGTTGCCCACCAGCGACCCCAGGTAGACGTACATGATTGTGCCAGGCAAAATGCCCACCGTACCCACCACGTAGTCTTTGAGAGAAATTTGGCTCAGCCCTAGGGAGTAGTTGAGCAGGTTGAAGGGAAACACCGGCGATAGCCGCAGCAGCAAGATAATCTTGCGGCCATCTCTGGCGATCGCATCGTCAACGGCCCGAAAGCGCGGGTTGTTGGCAGTTTTGTTAGCGACCCAGCCCCGCAACCCGTAGCGGCCCACTAAAAACGCCGCCGTAGCCCCTAGCAGCGCCCCCACAAACACCAGAGCCGAGCCTTTGAGCGCCCCAAACACCACGCCAGCCCCCAGGGTCACGATTGAGGCGGGCACAAAGGCAATGGTAATCACGATATAGAGCAGGATGAAAGCTAGGGGTGCGATCGCCCCTAACCCATCGATCCAGGCGAGCGCCTGCATCAGCTGCTGCTGGAGCGCCGCAAAAAATGACAGGTCTGCCCCTGCCTCCTGAGCCAGGGTTTGGGCCAAAGCGGAGGTTGCCGGGGCACCCACCAACGCAACAATTAACCAGAACATAAAGCGAAGCACTCTAGCTAACAGCGGGCGCGAATGAGGTCTGAAAGACTTGATCTTAAGGGAGATGAGGGAACGTCGTGCGACTGGCACCGCCTAAGGGTGGAACTCGGAGCTGTGATTTCTGGCAGTTTTAGGCATAAAAAAGGCCCAGCGATCGCCGGGCCTAGATATGAGTCAGGTGCGCACCGCACTGCAAGAATGCATGGGTGGTTCTCTTTCATCATGGTCGTGAGGGCGATCGCTAGGGTCAATGAGCGGTTAAGCTAGCCCGAATCTCTGAATGGTCGGGCTACGGGCTTATCCGCTGCATAGCACAGGCACCGAAGCCGAGAATTTTGGCCTAGGCCCGAGGGGTCTCAGAAGGCAGAACTTCGTGGGTAGACCGTCCTAACATATTGGCCCGGCGATGCTGCTGCTGTTGACGGTTGCGGGCCAATAGCTGCCGAGCCTGCTCTTGAGTGGATAACATAGCGAACCTCCAAAAAATTCTGTATCTAAAGCTACCAAATACAATTCCAAGCATATCTTTTCTTTTGGGAAAAGAGTTAAGGCTAGCCACAGAAAACATCAAACTTTGGGAAATATCTGCCCGGCGACAGACCACTGCGCCTTGGCCTCCCAGTCAGCGGTAGCATCCTGGTAGGATCAAGGCCAACGAGGAGCTCCCCTAGTGAAATCCGTAGTGAAACAAGCACTGAAAATCTCCCGCGTCATGCTGTCGGTGTACTACGCCTATATGGTGGAATACCGAGCTGAGCTGGTGTTTTGGGTGCTATCGGGCACATTCCCTTTGATTCTCATGGGTCTGTGGGTCGAGGCGGCCCAGGGCGACCAATTTGACCTCAGCCCAACTGAGTTGGTGCAGTATTTTTTGGCGGTGTTCTTGGTGCGGCAGTTTACCGTTGTCTGGGTGATCTGGGAATTTGAGCGGGAGGTAGTAGAAGGCCGACTGTCGCCCTACCTGTTGCAGCCCATCGACCCGGCCTGGCGGCACTTTTTTAGCCATGTGGCCGAACGCTTTGCCCGGCTGCCCTTCGCTTTTTTGCTGGTGGGGTTCTTTTTGCTGCTATACCCCTACGCGGCCTGGCTGCCTAGCCTTGGCAATCTGCTACTGGGGCTGCTGGCGATCGCCCTGGCCTTTTGCCTGCGATTCTTGATGCAGTACACCTTTGCCCTCGCGGCCTTTTGGACAGAGCGGGCCAGCGCCCTAGAGCAGTTTTGGTTTTTGCTCTACACCTTCCTGTCGGGCATGATCGCTCCCCTCTCCCTCTTTCCTGACGCCGTGCGAGAGGTGGTGCTGTGGACGCCCTTTCCGTACCTGATTTATTTTCCGGCCAGTTTGTTGATTAACCGCCCCGAGCATGTAGCTCAAGGGTTTGCGGCGATGGTGCTCTGGTCGGCGCTGTTTTGGGGACTAAACCGCTGGCTGTGGCGGCAGGGGCTGAAGCAATATTCCGGTATGGGGGCCTAATGGAGCGCTATTGGAAGGTGCTGAGGCTGTTTTGGGGCACGGCGATCGCCGCCGAGCTAGAGTATCGTCTCAACTTTTTGGTCACCGCCCTGATTAGTTTGGGCGGGCTGGTGGGCAGCTTGTTTGGCCTGTTTTTGTTCTACCGCACCGGCTATGAGTTTGCCGGGTGGAGCTGGGAAGCCGCCTTGTTAGTGCTGGGCCTGTTTACCGTACTGCAAGGCTTTGCGGCCACGGTGCTAATTCCTAACCTCAACAAAATCGTTAGCCAAGTGCAGCAGGGCACCCTCGACTTTGTGCTGCTCAAGCCGATCAGCTCACAGTTTTGGCTCTCAACCCGCGTGATCTCGCCCTGGGGCCTGCCCGACGTGCTGTTTGGCCTGGTGATGATTGGCTATGGCGGCACACGCCTCGGCCTGGGCTGGGCCGACTACGCCCTGGCGATCTTGCCCCTGCTATTTGGGGCGCTCACCCTCTACAGCCTGTGGTTTATGCTGGGGGCCACCAGCATTTGGTTTGTCAAAATCTACAACGTCACCGAGGTGCTGCGGGGGCTGCTGGAGGCGGGGCGGTTCCCGATCGCAGCCTACCCGGTGGCCTACCGGGCGTTTTTTACTTTTGTGGTGCCGGTGGCGTTTTTGACCACCGTACCCGCCCAGACCATGCTCAACCAGGGCGGGCGCGGCTGGCTGCTGGCCTCGGCGCTGCTGGCAGTGGTGCTCATGGTGGTGGCGAATCGGTTTTGGCGGTTTGCCCTGCGGTTTTACACCAGCGCATCGAGCTAGATCAGCTAGAGCCAGCGCCGGATCCAGCTCAGGCCCAGGGCTACCGCATTGCCCTGACTGGGCCGATGGCGGGCGCTCTCAGCGATATACAAAATTTGCAGCTGAATCGGTCGATGGTACGACCGCCCGTTAGCCTGCACCAGCCAGCGCTGGTATTGGGCTAGCTCATCGCCCTGAAGCAGTAGATCGGGGTGGCGCTGCTGTCGCTCCCATTGCAGGGCTCTCACCAAGAGTTGGGTGTGGGCATGGTGGTAATCAGCCGCGTGGTGTAGCGTCTGCAAAAGCTGACGGCCCCCATCGGTCTGTGCCAGGGGCAATGACCGATTCCGCAGGTCAATGGTTTCGAGGGTTTGCAAGGGCTCGGGCAGGTGGTGGGCAGAGATGGTTTCGATCAGCACCGGCACAATGCGTTTGTTTAAACTGAGGGCAAACAGCAGCCCCTGTAGACAAAAGACATCGGCCAGGGTGTAGGGCGACAGCACCAGCACATAGTTGTCGCAAGCTTCGGCAGACCGAGAGATGATCACCTCAGGGTCGGCGTCAGCAGGCCAGGGGTAGGGGCATTGCCGGTAGGTAATTTGAGCCTGGGTCAGCAGCTGGCGCAGCGCCTCAACCACCTCAGCCCCCCCAGGCCCGGCGATCGCGTCCCCAGGGGTGCGGCCACCATCTTCGATCGCGTAGGCCAAAAATACCTGAGCTGTAGGGTCAGTGGCAGACTGGCGATGGCCAGCAACATTTGCGTTGTTCAAAAGCTGTACCTATGCTTGCCATGCACTCGAACCCTGTGCCTAGATTGGCCAGCGAGCTATGCGTTGCCTGGGGTTGTTGCTCCAACTGCCCGCGCCTTGAGCATACCCATTTTTTCAAATTGGCTTGCTATCCCCGGATACACCTGCTCACTGAGTCTGCAACTGTCTTCTAAGTCAAATGAAGGTAGGGCCAGGATTTTAACTGTGCCCAGCGGCGGGCTGAGCCCTTGCCAAAGACCGGCCTTAGAGAGCTAGAGACACCAGCTCATCCAGCACGTCCTCAAAAGCTGGACGAGCCAGCACCTCAGGCTGCATGCAAGCCAGCTGTAGCTGGCGTAGTCGCCGCGCTGGGTCAGAAGAGTTGGGGCAGCGATCGAGCAAATCTTCCAGCAGACAGCCAAAGGCCCGTACTTCCAGACGCTCTAGGGCTGGAGCGGCCTGCCCCACCCGGTCGTAGAAGCTAGCCGCCCCAAAGTCGCTCAAGCAGACGTCTCCCGCCTCGGTAACCAGGGTGTTGTGGGGGTATAGATCGCCGTGGAGAATGCCGCGTCGATGTAGGTGGGCAGCGGCAGCGGCTACCCCAATCGCAATGCCCACAGCCGCCTCTAGAGAAAAGGTGACCTCTGGGGGATAGGTATCGCGAGTACAGCTTTCCAAGCTGGGAGGACCACCCATCACTTGGTAGATAGGATCCACCAGCGGCAATACCAGCCCAGATTTGAGCTCGGGATGGCCGGCAATTTGCCCTAGGGGGCCCATCAGGTTGGGGTGTGCCCCTGCCGCTATGCAGGCCCGCATTTCGTCTTCGGGCAGGCCGTCGCTGGTGATCGCGCCTTTAAACAGCTTCAGGGCAACGGGCATTTCACCCTGACCCTGCCGCCAAGTGCCGCGCGAAATTACGCCAGAGGCCCCCTCCCCGAGGATGTCGCCCACGGTCAGGTGATCCCAGGCGATCGGGGATAGCGGCACGGGCTCGCCGCCCCAGCCTTGGCAGAAAGGGTTACCCGCGTAGGCTAGCCAGCTCAGGCGAGGTAGGGCGAGCAACCAGGAAGGCAGGGCATCGAGCTGATTGGTGGCCAGGCGCACTAGCTCTAGGTTTTGGCAGTTGGCTAGGCTCTTTGGCAGGGCGCGCAGCTGATTGCCAGCCAGCATCAGCTTTTGCAGACTGGTGAGTTGGCCGATAGACTCGGGCAGCGACTCAATGCGGTTGTCGGTCAAGATCAGCCAGCGGGTGGCTAGGGGCAATGCCTCAGCGGGCACGGTGGTGATTTGGTTGGCCTTAAACCCAATCATCGACAGCTTGGGACAGTGGGCCAGCACCTCGGGCAACACCTCAAAGGCGTTGTTGCTGAAGAATGCCACTTGCAGGTTGTGCAGTTGAGCAAAGCTGTCAGGCAGGGTAGTCAGAGCATTGTTTGACAGGTCGAGCACTTCGAGGCTGTCTGCCAACTCAAGAATCTCTTCTGGAAATGTCGTTAGCCCTGCCGCCAGGTTGAGTCGCCGGGTGCCGGGGCGCATTTGCAATGGTTCGGGGCCAATGCTGAGGGGTCGCTGCATTTCCAGATTGTGCATCAGTGTGGCCTCAGGTCGAGTGTCTACGACCAATGTGGCATTTCTCAAAAGTTACACGCATGAAAATTTGGTGTAATTTATCGCCGAGCTGGCCGATCGGACGAACTGGGTTAACCCAAGCTTGAGGCATTGCTCTAGCGATCGCTACCAACCCGCTGCCCGATAAGATAAACAGCTAACCCGGCCCCTAGGGTCAGCAGACTGCCCAAACCCGAAAACAGCAGGCCCATCCAGCGAGCGATCGCCTGGTCTTGCTCTAAGGATGCCAGGTAGGCCGCCTTGGTCTCGTACCCAATTTTGGCTTCGTTTACTACGGGGCGCTCGCCCGCGACGCTCAAGGTGCCCAACACCAAAACCAGATCGTTGACCTCAAAGCCTTCGTAGCTGCGATCGCGCCCTTCTTGCACCTGAGAAGTCGTCGATTGCAGACTGTAGCCGGCCTCGATCTCCACCTCTTTTCCCGGAATCTGCACCCAGAGGGTGGGGTTGTAGCTGCGCTCGAGCTCCCATTTCCACTCGTCGTCGCGGCGCACTCGATGGTACTCGTTGTAGGCCACCAGGGGCGGGCGATCGCTAAAGGAGTTGCGATCGCTCACCTGGCCCTCTAGCAGCACCGGGGCACCCCGCTCGTTGAGAGTAGCCGCCGTGGCCACGGGCAGCCGGGCCACCTCCTTGGCATGGTTGGCAACCGATCGGGGCACCACAGCCCAAAGCACTCCCCCAGCAATCATAAAGGGAACGCCCACAGCGGCCAACACCCCCGGCACCAACCAGCGCTCCCATTTGTCCATCGCTACCCCATGGTTTCCGTTGTTACCAGCAGGCCTTCGCCTAAGGCGGGATTACCCTTGTAGAGCTTGGGGCTCAGGCACATCCTCTAGATCTGCTAAAGCCGCTTTCTCCTTATCTAGCCGTCGCTTGCGGGCATAGAGCTGAATAGTCGCCGCCATGAACACCACCAGACCCACCATCAGCCAGGTGGTTGCCCCCGTGGGGAAGTTGTTCTTAAAGATCACCAGCATGACGATCGCCACCAGCAGCAGGGTGGGGGCTTCGTTAAGCGCCCGCAGCTGTTGCCCCGACCACTTGCATTCGCCTCGGTGCAGCTGACGCATCAGCCGAGCGCAGTAGTGGTGATAGGCCAGCAGCACCGCCACCAGCCCCAGCTTGGCGTGCATCCAGCCATCTTTGAGGTACTCGGGCATGAGCACCAGCAGCCCAACGGCCATGGCTACCGCCACCACCATGCCGGGGGTGGTAATGATGCCGTAGAGGCGCTTTTCCATAATGGTGTACTGGTTCTTGAGAATACTGCGGGCCGGTTCTGGCTCGGCCTCGGCCTCAACGTGGTAGATAAACAGGCGCACCAGGTAAAACAACCCGGCAAACCACACCACCACGCCGACAATGTGAAACGCTTTGAACCAGTAATAGGCCATAGTTATTCCTGTCATCCGGCCAAAGGCTCTGCTCTGGCGAGATGTTGCAAACCGTTAAGTACGCCTTTCATTGTCCTGCAAGGGTTTGCCCTTGAGAAGGCGGGTGCGATGGTTCTTAACGATTCTGGATTTACGCTTTTGAATTTTAGATTTCTGCTCTCCCCCATCACCCCCACCTGCCCCATCACCCCACCTGCCCCATCACCCCTACAGCCGCCGCAACACCTGAGCCAGCAATTCTCCCGGCAGCTTAGAAAGCACCGCCTGCTGACCGGGGATGCCAAAAATTTCAAAGTTGAGGTGGGCGTTGTAGACCAGGGCAGTGAGCAGCACCTCCACCTGCTGGGGATGGTCATACCAGCCCTGGTAGGCCAGCAGGTATTGGCTGAGGGCGGTTTCTAGATGGTGCTGACGGGCTTCTGGCTGCGTTTCTGGCAGCGCCTGAGCTAGCTGATCGTGAACCACTCCAGCGCTGTGGCAGGTGGCCCACAGGTCAAACCCCAGGGCAGGGGGTGACGTTTCTTGCAGGGCGATCTGGGCGGCGGCCAGGGCGGTTTCGTAGGCGGCAACGGCCTGTTGCAGGGTGGTAATGCGCCGTTCGCCGGCCACAGCCGCCTGCTGAGCCAGATCCCAGTAGGCGGTGCCCAGGTTGTTGGCGGTGGCCGCACAGCCTGCCGGGGCAACGGCCACGGTGCGGTAGTTGAGAGCAGCCTGGTAGGCAGCGATCGCCCGTTTGAGCAAAAATACCGGCTGCTGGTGCTGGGCCAAACTCCAGTAGGCAATGCCCAGGTTGTTTTGCACCATGGCATAGTCCAGCGGCGCATCCTGGGCGGTGCGGTGGGCCAGTGCTTCACCGTAGGCAGCGATGGCCTGGGCCAGGTGGTGCTGGGGCTGGTCGTACTGAGATAGCCGCCAGTAAATTGCCCCCAGGCTGTTTTGCAGGTTGGCGTAGTCGGTGGGCGCGCGCGCTGCTGGGCTATGCACTAGAGCGTGCTGATACGCCGCCACCGCCTTCTCTAGACAGGGGGTAGGATCATCTAGGCTCGCCAGCAGCCCGTAGACTGTGCCCAGGTTGCCGTAAATGCGCCCCAGGGTGTCGGCGGGAATCGCTGTAGCGCCTCCCTTGAGAGCTTTTTCGTAGGTACTGGCGCTACGGCGCAGCCAGGGGGCGGGGTCAGGGGTGCTCTCCTGCTGCCCCTGGAGCCAGTAAAGGCTAGCCAGGTCGTTGAGGGCGTCGCACCAGTCGGCACTGCCTTGGGGCAGACCGGCGATCGCCAAGTCATACGCCGCCGTTGCAAAGTCCAGCACGCTGGCGCTAGGAGTCTCAACCGAGAGGCGATCGCGCCCCATCTGGCCCAGCGCCAAGTACGCCCGCGATAGGGTCAGCGGCCCCGCCTGCTGCTCAACCAACCCCTGAATGTAGCGCCATAGATTCGCCAGCTCCACATCTTGAGCTAAGTCTGGGGGCAGTTGTAGAACCCCCGTCGGGCGCAGAGCTGTCGGGCTGGGCGAAACGGGGTCAGGAACCGGCTCAACGGTTGGTAGCACAGGTTCAGCCCGCTGTAGGGCCGCTAAGGTCTCTGCTGCCGTCGAGCCCACCGGTGGCATGACAATGCTCGAAAACGTTCCTTGCTCTACAACGGTGTAGCCCTGAAGATTTGGCGGCGGATCATGGTTGAGAGCAGCCTGAGAATCCACGCCGAGCAGAGTTGGCAGCTCTACAGGCGGTGTCACCGCCGCATCCAAAATAGAATCCTGCGGCGCAGGCTGCTCGAACGTCGAAAGATCATCCCGCAGCACCCGCCAGAGATCGGGAGGATTGGCCGAAGGGCGATTTGGCGCTGGTGGCACCGCTGGCTCAGCCAGAGCCGATGACGGCGCACCAGGTTCGCCCATGAACTCAAACAGGCCGCTGCGCGATCGCCAAAACCCCGGCACCGACTGGCGAATTTTGCCCAGCCAAGGACGCGGCACCCACACCAATAGCCGACAGTCGAGCTGGGTCAGCAGCGCATCCACCCGAATCAGCGAGGCCAAAAACCGATTTTGCACGGTGGGCGACTGGCGGGTGAGCTGATCAATGCCCACAATTTGAAACACGGGCGTGGTCGGCGAGCTGCTTTGGAGCCGACGCTGCTGTTTGAGCCAGAGCAACACCTCACGCACCAGGTCGGGGCGATCGCCGCTCAGCCGCAGCGTCACCAACGTGAACTGCCGCGCCCGCACCTCCGCCGCCAAGGGCACCGTCTCGGGCAGCGGGCTAAAGTTGGCCTCCAGACGCTGGGTTAGCTGCGCTTGCAGGGCCAGATCGTCGCACACCGCAACCAGCAGCTGCCGTCGCAGATTGAGTTGCAGAGCCAGGCGCAGCTCCTGATAGGCTTCCTGGTTGTGCCCCAGGTAGGTTTGAGAATTCAAAGACACAGCAGCGGTCACGGTGGTTAAGATGCAAGCGGCATGGTAAAACTAGTTGCTATGAACTAGCGCGCGACGGTCAGAGATTAGCCTGAGCGCGATTCCTGGACGGATACTCGTTCCGAGTTTCCGTTTCTGGGATGCCGTAGGCTGTACGCTTCACGAATCGCCCCGCCCCCTTCCATTAGACTTCACCCCACGCCAATCGTTTCAGGACATCAGCATCATTTTCAGCCCCCATGAGCGCGACCCAGACCACCTCTCTGGCCCCAACCCCCCTTGAGTTAGCTATTTTGGGTCAACTCAAGGCCGCTGGCGGTACCTGCGAGGCCCTCGCCGCGCTGCCTATCGAGAGAAAAAGTTCTATGCGCCAGCGGGTTAAAGCCTGCCAGCAGCTTCAGGCCAGGGGCTGGCTGACCTACGACTATGACATCGCCCAATTTGGCCTCACCCTCACCGGCAAAACCCTGCTCAAGCTCGATCTGTCGGTGTGGCCCGTCACCCCTGACGAGTTGATGATTCTGCGATCGTGCTTGGGCGGCAGAATCCATCCTGGACAGATTCATCGGCGGGTATCGGTGGGCGATCGCCAGCGGTTGCTAGAGAGACTGGCAGTACAGGGGTTGATTGTGGTGTACGGACGGGCGATCGCCAACCTGCACCTCACTTCTCTAGGGGTAAAAACAGTGGTTGCCCAACTCTAACGCGCTAAGATTGGCATAAGCGGCAGGGGTTAGTGCTATGGCTCAAGGTGTGCAATACATCACCAATGAAGCAGGTGATCGCGTTGGTGTGATGCTGGATCTAGGCACCTATCAACAGCTTACAATAGGCGATCGTGACCCCGATCTGCTGACCAACTTGAGCTTTGAAGAACTGGTAGCCCTTGCCGAGAGCACCCTCTCCTCAGCCAGTCAGGCAAAATTAGATGATCTTTTGGCTCGCAATGGCGAAAGCCAGCTTTCAGAGCCGGAACAAACTCAGCTCGACCAACTCTTGCAGCGTGTTGATTATCTCAATATTCTAAAAACTAGATCGCGCTACACCCTCCATCAGATGGGCCTCATGGAACCGTTGGCTTTGTGAGTGCGTATATTTCCAGCAGTCTCCAGGAACAGATTCGACAGCGCTTTGCTCACTGCTGCGCCTACTGCCGCACAGCAGAAAGGCTAACGGTGACGATCTTTGAATTCGAGCACATCGTGCCGATTTCAGCGGGTGGAGCAACGAGTTTTGACAATCTTTGTCTGTCATGTCCATCCTGCAATCGGTATAAAGCTACTCGCCAAACAGCCCTCGATCCGCAGACCAACGCCCAGGTTGCCCTCTTCCATCCCCAAAAGCAAAGCTGGCCTGATCATTTCGGCTGGAGCGAAGACGCAACCGAAGTCATAGGACACACACCCATTGGTCGTGCAACCGTTACGGCCCTAAAAATAAATCGTCCTCAGCTCATCCGAGTCAGACAACTGTGGATCAAGCTAGACGAGCACCCACCGCAGATCGATTGAGCCGATCCTTTCTGATCCATTGGCTAACCCCCTGCTCTACTCCCCCTACCCCTACCCCGCCTTCCACGGTTCGGTATCCCCTCCTTCAGAGAAATGGCTTGAGCAAGCACTATAGATGATATAGCTGTCAAGCCGGAGCAAAGGCAATATGGGTAAAGTAGTTGGAATCGACCTAGGCACCACTAACTCTGTGGTTGCCGTTATGGAAGGGGGCAAGCCCACCGTTATCGCTAACGCTGAAGGCTTTCGCACTACCCCCTCAGTCGTCGCCTACGCCAAGAACGGCGATCGCCTGGTTGGCCAAATCGCCAAGCGCCAAGCGGTGATGAACACCGAGAACACCTTTTATTCTGTCAAGCGCTTTATTGGTCGTCGGTTTGACGAAGTCAGCACCGAGTCAACTGAAGTGGCGTACAAAGTGTTAAACGTTGGCAACAACGTCAAAATTGATTGCCCCCAAGCGGGCCAGCAGTTTTCACCCGAAGAAATTTCGGCGCAGATCCTGCGCAAGCTGGCCGACGACGCCGGTAAGTACCTGGGCGAAAAAGTCACCCAGGCCGTAATCACCGTGCCCGCCTACTTCAACGACTCCCAGCGCCAGGCCACCAAAGACGCCGGTAAGATTGCGGGTCTTGAAGTACTGCGCATCATTAACGAGCCTACCGCCGCATCGCTGGCCTACGGACTCGATCGCAAGAGCAACGAAACTATCCTGGTATTTGACCTTGGCGGTGGTACCTTCGACGTCTCTATTCTTGAAGTGGGCGACGGCGTCTTTGAAGTGCTGGCCACCTCAGGCGACACCCACCTAGGCGGCGACGACTTCGACAAAAAGATCGTCGATTACCTGGCGGCTGAGTTTCAGAAGATGGAAGGCATCGACCTACGCAAAGACAAGCAGGCCCTACAGCGCCTAACTGAGGCCGCTGAAAAAGCCAAAATTGAGCTGTCGAGCGTCACCCAGGCCGAAATCAACCTGCCCTTCATCACCGCTACCCAGGACGGCCCCAAACACCTAGAAATGACCCTGACTCGGGCCAAGTTCGAGGAGCTGTGCGCCGATCTGATCGATCGCTGCCGCATTCCCGTCGAGCAAGCCCTCAAGGATGCCAAGATCGCCAAAACCGCCATTGACGAAGTGGTGCTGGTGGGTGGTTCCACCCGCATCCCCGCCATCAAGGACGTGGTCAAGCGCACCCTCGATAAAGAGCCCAACGAAACCGTTAACCCCGACGAGGTGGTGGCCGTAGGTGCCGCCATTCAGGGCGGTGTACTGGCCGGTGAGGTCAAAGACATTCTGCTGCTCGATGTCACCCCATTGTCTCTGGGTGTCGAAACCCTCGGCGGTGTCATGACCAAGCTGATCACCCGCAACACTACCATTCCCACCAAGAAGTCGGAGGTGTTCTCTACGGCTCAAGATGGCCAAACCAACGTGGAAATTAAGGTGCTCCAGGGTGAGCGCGAAATGGCCAGCGATAACAAGAGCCTGGGCAACTTCCAGCTCTCTGGCATTCCCCCCGCACCCCGTGGCGTGCCCCAAGTCGAGGTGATCTTCGACATTGACGCCAACGGCATTCTCAATGTCACCGCCAAAGACAAGGGCACCGGCAAAGAGCAGACCATCACCATCTCGGGGGCCTCTACCCTTGATGACAACGAAGTCGAGCGCATGGTGAAGGATGCCGAGGCCAACTCCGCCGCCGACAAAGAGCGTCGCGAGCGCATCGACCTCAAAAACCAGGCTGACTCCCTCTCCTACCAAGCCGAGAAGCAGCTAGCCGACATGGGCGACAAAGTGCCCGCCGCCGATAAGGAAAAAGCTGAAGAGCAGATCAAGGCGCTGAGAACCGCCATTGAAGCCGAGGACTTTGACACCATCAAAACCCTCACCGGCGAACTGCAACAGACCCTCTACGGCATCAGCACTAACCTGTATCAGCAGGCCGGTGGTGACGCTGGCGCAGCCCCTGGCCCTGACGCTACCCCTGGCGATAGCTCCGGTGGCGACGATGTGATCGACGCTGAGTTCTCTGAACCCGGCTCGAACTAACTGGGCACCCGGCCCTAGCCCACAGCCTTGCTTCGGCTAGCTAAGAAGGTGGAGAGCGATCGCTCTCCACCTTTTTTTGATTGAAACTGGCATACCTAGGGAGTGTTGTCGGCGACTGTTAACACCGCTCTGTAGCGGCAATGACTACAGCAGCAGTTCTAAAGAAACTCCCACACGGCTGTCTTGGCCAAAGCGAGAGTTTTGCCGCTGAAAATCGGTGCCTAGCCGCAGCTGACGGGTCACGGCGTAGCCGATCGCCAGGCTCGTAATCCCTACCTCACTCTCACTGCCCGGTGCTACCCAGCGCTGACTCAGGGCTAGGTCGGCCCCGCCACCCCGCGACGGCACCAGCATCAGGCGCAGGCCCACATCTAACCCATCGGTCTGATAGGCCGGAGTGCTGAGCAAGCGATAGCCCACCGTGGGCGCAAGGTTAAAGTAGCCGCCCAGAGGCAGCAGGTAGTACCGCGCCTCACCACCGTAAGATTCGCGCTGGCCATTCCAGCTGCGGCTGTAATCAACGCTGGCGGCGAGGCCTGTGCCTGGCACCACAAATACGTCTTCGACCGCTACTCCAAAGCCACCAACCTGCCCTGTAGAGGGAAACTGAGCATAGCCGACCCGCAGCCTGGTGCGAAAGCTGGGCCGGTGGCGAATCTCGTCAGCCACATCGGGCACCTCTTCGAGCCAGCGCTGGAGCGTTGGGCTGCTTTCGATCACAGCCGGGTCGAGGTCGAGGGGAGGGGCTACTGTCTCAGGCTCGACGGCTAGAGTCTCTGCCGGAGCAACAGCGCTGACCGTTGGCGGAGTTGCCTCAAAGGAAACCGTACAGGATTCTGCAAATTTGACGGTCTGAGGGCAACGGGCTAAGCCCAGCGCTGCCAGGTTGAGAGAAGTTGCCATGACAGGCGTTGCTGGTGCAAGCTCTTCAATGACGTTAGGCCGCACCTCGACGTTAGGTTGCACCTCAAGCGCCATGGCGCTCTGTCCAACCCCAAGTGCTGCCAGGTAGCCCCCCAGTCGCAACAGTTGAATTGTTGTTGACACCACTCAGCGGCTCCTAGGTCACACAATGAATCCTATGCATCTTACCGCCTTCGCCCAGCGGCGCTGCCACCTGGTGGACAGGCAAAAAAAGCGGCCTCACTCAAAGAGCAAGACCGCTGGGGGAAACGAGGATAGCGTTCCGGTAAATGGCAAATGCCCTCTAGCGCACCTGGCCGCGTGTCGCCATCGCGTCTATGGGTTTGAGGAAGTAGAGCTGCACTAGCTGCCAGCCGATAGTGGCAATGTGGGGCAGTTGTTGCAGCTTCTTCAGCGGCTTAGGCTGATTTGACTCAGCGATCTTGCTTAGCTTAGAGTTAGCGGCGGCAGCCACATCCAACCGCTTAAAGAAGCTGGGGTGCTCAACATTCAGCGTCACCGGGAACACGCGTCCGGCAGTGCTGTTGGTTTTCTCAATCACCTCAATGTCGTACTCGCGGACATTCAACCCGAGGGATTCATAAAAGCCTCTGGCCCGGAGGTCGTTGAGGTACATGGTGGCAAACACCGACAGCAAAAAGAAGCGGCACCACAGCCTAGCCTTCCAGTCGTTGAGAATTGCAGGCTGGGACTTCATCAGGGCCGAGAAGAAGTCGCCGTGGCGGTTTTCGTCTTGGCACCAGTTCTCAAAGAAGCGGAAGATCGGGTAGATCTCGTTCTCGGGGTGAGATTCGAGGTGGCGGAAGATGGTGATATAGCGCCAGTAGCCAATCTTCTCCGACAGGTAGGTGGCGTAGAGGATGAACTTGGGCTTAAAGAAGGTGTAGTCTTTGGTCTTGGTCAAAAAGCCAAGGTCTAACTGCATGTTGAAGTCAGCCATGGCTTTGTTGAGAAAGCCCGCGTGACGCGCTTCGTCACGCGATATCAGCTCAAAGCACTCAGATAGCAGGGGGTTTTTGCCCTTGAGGCGACGGCTCAATTCTTTGTAGAGCAAAAAGCCAGAGAACTCGGAGGTGCAGGAGCGCTCCAAAAATTCTACAAACACCTGCCGGGTTTCGCCAGTGACGCAGTCCCAGGACTGGTCGAAGACCTCGCTGCGGACAAAGTGATGACGATTGTAGTCGGCCCGCAACTCGTCGAGGATGGCGAGCATCTCGTCTTCGTTGATGGAGAGGTCCATGGCGGCCATCTCGTCAAAGTCGGTGGTGTAGAACCGAGGGGTGAGAATGGTGTCTTTGGCGGGAGCCTTTACCCCTGGGCGAAGCTCTTGCAATTCAGGCTTTTTAAGGGAATCTACCATGAGTCCTTCGAGGGCGCGGTGAACGTTAACCGGTCTATCTCCCGGCGGGCGATGCTAAGGGAAGCCGTCTTTGCAACTCTGGAGGCTCTAGACTAATTCACATCCTGAGAGCAGAGAAAAGGGCAACTGTCCAATGAATCGCTAAATGTCAGTGTATCAGGGCTTTTAGGACAGTCGGCAACGCTTTAAGTTTTGCAACAAAA
>JANPIO010000073.1:0-2991 GCA_031425055.1 Phormidium sp. VAR_61_metabat_6 | reverse complement strand
CGACTGGACGTTTGACATCGAGGGCCTAACCCAGGCAGATCTGGATGAGATGGCGCAGCTGTGCCAATCTATGGCTTGGGGATTTACCTACAGCACTGTGCAGTGCCACCTGTTTACGCTGGGCCAGTCCAAGGCGGCGGGATTGCAGCGCGTGGTCGAGCGCTACTTTGCGCCGATCGCCGCCGCTGAGGTCTTGACCGTGGGCGACAGCCCCAACGACGAGAGCATGATTAACCCAGCCCTGTTTCCCCAGTCGGTGGGGGTGGCCAATGTGGTCGACTACTGGCCTCGGCTTACCTATCACCCCACCTACGTCACCCAGGCTGCCGAAGTGGCAGGGTTTTTAGAACTCGTAGAAGCCCTAGTGCAGAACTTTTAGAATTGGCTTGGGGACGACCAGTTTTGTAACAAAAAAAGACGTTGTTTCCTATCGCTGACAATCAGCTCCCATAACGCTGTCAGACATAAAACATTGTTGAAGTTTTAACCCTGAGGGCTGACGATACTTTTACCATGCCAGACAATGGGCCAGAGTTTTCTGCCAACTACTCTGCTCTACTTGGTCAAGGTATCGTGCTCTGAAGTGTTTCGTTTTGTTGAAATCAAAAAACAATCTGAATATCTAGACCATCTAGGTCAGTAGGGGAGATTGTAGTAATCGGCAGGATGGGGCAATTTTGTAGAAAATACATGTAAAACCAGGCCGTGTAGACTAATTGACGATCCTTGTAATTCCTTTGAGGCAGGGGGCTAGGTCACGGAGCCGCCCCTTTACTGCTACCTAGAACCTGTTTGTATCGACTGCGATTCCCTCTGGGACGGTAAAGCCGATCGCCCCTCTGACGAACCACTTCACTGCCTCGCGCGCCCTGAGCCCGAGACAAAATTTCACTCCCTCTGATCCCGTTTCACTAGCGTTAAGGTTGGGATCTTTTCTATCGCCATTCTCCCGTCTACTGCCTGCGTTTTTGTTGTTTAAGGCCATTCCCCTCATAACTTCCTATGACCATTGCAGCACCCAAAGACAATTCTGTAGCCGCTCCCCTAGATGCCGCCCCCTCCGGGCTTAAGGTTGGCATTCCGAAGGAGGTGTTTGCGGGCGAACAGCGAGTCGCCGCTACCCCCGACACCGCCAAAAAACTGCAAAAACTAGGCTTTGAGGTCTTGGTTGAAACCCAGGCTGGGGCTGGGGCCAGCTTTACCGACAGCGCCTATGAGGCCGCTGGCTGCACGGTGGTGGCCGACGCCGCCAGCCTGTGGGAGGCCGCTGACGTGGTGCTCAAGGTGCGATCGCCCCAGCACCATCCCACGCTCGAGCGCCACGAGGCCACCCTGCTCAAGCCCGAGCAAACCCTGGTCAGCTTTATCTGGCCCGCCCAAAACCCTGAGCTGCTAGAGCAGCTAGCCAACCAGGGCGGCACCGTCCTGGCGATGGATTCTGTCCCCCGGATTTCCCGCGCCCAAAAGCTGGATGCTCTCAGCTCAATGGCCAACATCGGCGGCTACCGAGCGGTGATTGAGGCCGCCAGCCACTTTGGCCGCTGCTTTACCGGCCAGATCACCGCTGCGGGCAAAATGCCCCCGGCTAAGGTGATGGTGATTGGGGTTGGGGTGGCAGGGCTGGCGGCGATCGGGGCAGCCAAGAGTTTAGGGGCGATCGTCAAAGCCTTTGATACCCGTCTAGTGGTCAAAGAGCAGGTGCAGAGCCTGGGTGCAGAATTTCTAGAGCTGCATTTTGAAGAAGACGGCAGCGGCGAGGGCGGCTACGCCAAGGTGATGAGCCCAGCCTTTATCGCCGCCGAAATGGCCCTGTTTGCCCAGCAGGCCAAAGATGTCGACATCATCATCACCACAGCACTGATCCCCGGCAAACCAGCGCCGCTGCTGATCACCCAGGAGATGGTCGAGAGCATGAAGCCCGGCTCGGTAGTTGTCGACCTAGCCGCAGAGCAGGGGGGCAACTGTGAAGTCACCGAGCCCGGACAGGTAATCTCTCACAACGGCGTCACCATCATTGGCCTGACCGACCTGCCCAGCCGCATGGCTTCCCAGGCCAGCCAGCTCTACGGCAACAACCTGGTGCACCTGCTCAGCGACCTAGGCGGAGCCGAAAAGTTCACCGTCAACATGGCAGACCAGGTAATTCGCGCCACCACCGTGATTCACAACGGCCAAGTGACCTGGCCGCCGCCCAAGGTAGAAGCTCCCGCTCCCAGCGTCTCCCCCACCTCCCCTACCTCCCCCACCGCTGAGGAAATTCCCGCTGCTAAGTCCTGGTTTAGCCAGCTGCTCTGGCCCGTGCTAATTGGCCTGGCCTGCGTCGCCATCGGCCTCTGGGCCCCCGCCTCGTTTATGACCCACCTGACAGTCTTTGTGCTGGCCAGCTTTCTGGGGTGGAAGGTGATTTGGGACGTATCGCCCAGCCTGCACACCCCCCTAATGAGCGTCACCAACGCCATCAGCGGCATCATCATCATCGGCGGCATGCTGCAAATTTCGAGCAACATCGCCTCACCGATGACGATTCTGGGCGCGATCGCCCTCTTCCTCGGCACTGTTAATATCGCTGGCGGCTTTATGGTGTCGCAGCGCATGTTGAACATGTTTCACAAATAAATTTTGAATTTTAAGTTTTGAATTTTGAATTCGACACTCAAAACTCAACCTTCAAAACTCAAAACTCTTCACGTCCACGTCCCTTCATCTCCCCGGAAATGGAAAATAACCTCGTAACCACGGCCTACATCGTCGCCAGTGCCCTCTTCATCCTCAGCCTGGCGGGGCTGTCGCAGCCGGAGACCGCTAAGCGGGGCAATCTGCTCGGCATTCTCGGCATGGCGATCGCCTTTGGAGCCACGGCGCTGATTTGCCAGGGCTACCCCGTCCAGATTGGCTCCATCGGCCTCGGTGTGCTAGTGGGCGTGTTGGCCGCCGCCCGCGTGGCGATGACCGATATGCCCGAAATGGTGGCGTTGCTCAACAGCTTTGTGG
>JANPIO010000072.1:0-4919 GCA_031425055.1 Phormidium sp. VAR_61_metabat_6 | reverse complement strand
GGTCAGATCAACGAAGCCCAAGAGCTCGCTGAAAGCTTTTGTACGAGGTTGGCTGAAGACACTGCCAGTTGGCAAGGCAATGGCCAAGGCTATGTGCCGACCCTATTTGACTGGGAACCTCAGCCATACCGCTTCATACCTGGAGAGCCAGTAGACCCTACTAAATTTGATACTTCCAAGCTCGTAAGCGTATTGGATCCAAGATTACATCCCAGTGATCCCTGCTTCCAAAACTCCCCTAAGTAAACCCTTCAACCATTTATGCAAGAGCCTTATGACATAAGGCACATTGCAGCTAAGCATCATTCCCAAAGTTGGAAAGCTGACGTTTCTTTCAACCCATCTACCCCTTCGACTGTGCTCGAATTGAATGCAAGTAACTCCGGAACAGTGACATTAATTCCGGAACAGCGACGCTAATTCCGGAATAATGACAAATAGCTCCGGAACGTACATATGGAGAGGCTACGGAGCAGGTGAATCCCTTGCTATGTAAGAAACGAGCATGGCAGGATTCGAACCTGCGACCCCTAGAACCGGAATCTAGTGCTCTATCCACTGAGCTACATGCCCTTAGGCTGCACTATTGTAGCATCTGTTGAGGGTGTTGAAACGATGCTCGGACTTTTGTGCCTAGAGATCGCGCCAAACCCTTAGGATAGGCAGAGCAGCGATCGCCCGCCCCCAACAAATCTTAGACGGGCCGCGCCTGTGCCCTTTCTTCACCACTGTCGCTCTATGACTCAACCTACCGATCGCCTCGACGCCACTGCCGCTGCCCTCAATCAAGAGGCCGAAGCGGCCAACCTGTCAGAGGATCAGTATCGCCGCAAAATGCAGCGCCGCCAGGAGGTGCAGCAACAGCGCATCGCCGAGCGCAATGTCGAAAAGGGTCTGGTGATTATCAACACCGGCAACGGCAAGGGCAAAACCACCGCCGCCCTGGGCATGGTGCTGCGCTCTGTTGGTCATGGCTACAGGGTTGCGATCGTGCAGTTTATCAAAGGCGCGTGGGAACCGGCGGAGAAAGCGGTGCTGGAGCGGTTTGGCGACCAGCTCACCTTCCACGCCATGGGCGAAGGGTTTACCTGGGATACGCAAGATCGCGATCGCGACACCCAAACTGCCCAAACCGCCTGGGAGACGGCGCTTTCCTACATCCGTAACCCCGAGTACAAAACCATCCTGCTCGACGAGGTGAATATCGCCCTCAAGCACGGTTTTTTGAGCGTCGATCAGGTGGTGGCGGGGCTAGCCGAAAAGCCCGAAATGACCCACGTTATTCTCACCGGGCGAGGAGCACCGCAGGCGCTAATTGACCAGGCCGACCTGGTGACGGAGATGACCTTGGTGAAGCACCCCTTCCGCGAGCAGGGCATTAAAGCTCAGCCCGGCATCGAATTCTAAGGTCTAACTGTCCGCTATTGGTCTCTGATCCTGGTGGGCACTGCCCACCAGGATCAGCCGTTCTCAGGCCACCCCTCAATTCCAAACCCCTGATGACCTATGGATCGCTACGCCACCCTACGCCGCATCCAGAGCCTCGATCCTGAGCGCGACCATGCCGAAATCTGCCACCTACTGGTGGGCTACGAGTTCCCGTGGGATGTCACCCGCGCCCTGGAAGTCGCCCTGCTGCGAACGTTTTGCATCCCCAGCGTGTCGGCGCTGCTGGATAAAACCGGTGAGTTTCGCCACCACGCCCAAAAGCGCTACGACGACACCGGCATTGTGGTGTCTGAGGTGCTCAAGCACGGCTACGACAGCCCCCGAGGCGAGGCGTTCATTCAGCGCATGAATGCCATTCATCGCCACTACGCCATTGGCAACCGCGACTATCTCTACGTGCTCTCGACCTTTGTGTATGAGCCGATTCGGTGGTGCGATCGCTTTGGCTGGCGGCCCTTTTGTGAGCAGGAGCGGCTGGCCTGCTACTACTTCTGGCGGGCGATCGGCGATCGCATGGGCATGCAAGACATTCCGCCCACCTACGGGGCGTTTGAGCAGTTCAACCGTGAGTTTGAGGCCGAGCAGTTTGTCTACGCCCCCACCAATCAGCGGGTCGCCGACGCCACCCGGCGTCTGCTTTTGTCCTGGTTTCCTGCGGTCACGCGCCCGCTGGTGAACTGGGGACTGCCCTGCCTGCTTGACCCGCCTTTGCTAACGGCATTGGGATGGCAGCCGGTGCCGGTAGCGGTGCAGCAATTAGCCAACACTGCCCTTAAAGCTCGCAGTCGCCTATTGCGTCGCCTGCCGCCGCGCACTGAGCCCGGTTTCTTCGTCGATCAATCTATCCGCAGCTACCCCGAGGGCTACACCGTAGAGGATATCGGGCCAGAGGCGCTGCGATCGCGGCTGTAGACGCTTCACCGCCAACGCTATCCACTATCATCAAAAGCCGTAGCCGCTCCCAGTAGCCCCATGCCTGACTACCAGCCCTCACTGCTCTCCGACGCCGATCTGCGGGCGGCGGATCTGTCCTGGGCCTACAACCGTCCGGCGGGGTCGGCCATGCTAGCCGACGAACTCCAGAGCTGGAAGCAGCGGGTGGCGCAGTTTCAGGCCACCGTCGAGTCTGACTCATCAGTTCAGGGGACGCTGTTTGAGGTCGTCGAGGCTTCGTCTGCCGATACGATTGATCCCTTTGCCCTGCCGCCTCGCAATGCCGAGTTTTGGCGAGGGCAGTTCCAAGAGTCGGGCGTACCTGCCCTCTACTTTGTAGTCGACCACGATGCGGCGGTGCTGCTCTACGTGGGCGAAACCGTCAAGTCAAACCAGCGCTGGAAGGGAGTACACGACTGCAAGCGCTACATTCTCAGCTATGTGGCAGCCCACCGGGTTCACCAGCTGCCTGTGGCGGTGAATATTGGCTTTTGGCCCCATGCCGACGGCGATCGCAAGGCCCGCCAGTCATTAGAATTAGAGTTGATTCGCCGCTGGCGATCGCCCTTTAACAAAGAAAACTGGGCAATCTGGAGCACCCCCTTTGTAGGCGGCAAACTGGAGGCCTAGCGCTCGCAATGCCAACCTTTTGCTGTAAAAAACAGATAACGACTCTGGAAGCCTGGGCCTTGAAGGTAGTTGACTAGGCCAATCGCCAAGCCCCCCAGCAGGGCATAGATGGCCATGGCGATTAGGTTGTTGAGATCAAAAATTTGAGTGGCGTCAGCGCTGGTGGGGCTAATAAACAGGGTCGAGAAGGGCCGCATAAACGGCTCTGACAGGGTATAAATGGTCTGGGCAAAGGGGTTGTTGGGGTTAGCGCTCGACAGCCGCAGAAACAGCCTCAGTGCCAGCAGCACCTCTAACGCCCCGACCAGCAGCGCAATGGTGTTGCGTACCCAGGCTAACCGAGCCCGCCGCTGGGCTGCCCGCAACCGATCGTGCTCCTGCCTGAGACGATAAACCTCCTGGTTGTGAATGAGTTCTCGGCTGCGTTCAAACTCATCGTGTCCGTTGGGTCTTTGGCTCATGGAAGTTGTTATTGCCTGCAGTTGACGGTTCTTGGTGCTAAGGCAACCGCTACGTTAGCTAAAACATAACGCAGCTGGGCCAGCGCTACAGTTTGGCTTACTTTATTGATCTAGGGTATGGCTCAGAGGCTATCTCTGCTAGGGATATTACCAAGCCAGTACCAAAAAGCATTTACCACCATAAATTAACGAGATAGGAAAGCTATAGGATATGGGCGCTGCGATCGCAGGGCGCACCCAATGGCCAACTTCTGAAGGGCCGACTTCGGGTTGGACTGGGGTACGAGAACGTGGAATTTAGCCAGGCTCCCAATCTGATGCAGGCGATCGCAGCTTTGTCCGGTCTACTCCCTAACCGCACTGGCAAAGCGAATCTTCAGGTAGTCGTCTTCCATCTTGGCCCCAGCGGGTTGCAGGGCCGCCAAAGCCTGGGGCAAAACTAGATTGCGGCGGTGGTTGCCGATGCGTACATTCAGCTCGTCTGCCGACTTGCTCAGCTCAATTTGATCTTTGGGAATGCCGGGCAGATAGAGTTCCAGGCTATAGCAACCCTCCTCCTGCACCACGCGCAGGGTGGTCTCTTTGTAGTAGACCTGGGTGGGGTCTTCGTCGGCGTAGAGGGTTTCTTTAAGGCGCTGGAGCGATTCTAGGCCACAGAGTTCTTCGGCAAACAGGGGCACTTCTTTCACTGGCAGCGGGTGAAAATTCTCGTGAATTTCGTGCTTGTACTGCTGCTGCTTTTCTTTCATCCGCTGGAAGAAAGGATCCTGCACCTCGTCCGGGATGATGCGGTTGGCGATCACCAAATCGGTACCCACGTTGTAAAGGCTGAGGTAGGCGTGAGCCCGCAGCGATTCTTTAATCACCATTTTTTCGGGGTTGGTGACTAGACGCACGGAGGTGGTGGTCGCGTCGGTGAGCACTTTTTCTAGCTCAATTAGCTGCTCGTAAAATTCGTAGGGGGCATCCATGACCTCTTTGGTGGGCAAGTTAAAACCTGCCACTGGGCGAAAGAAGGGCTGCACCAGGGGCCGCAGCGCTTCGGAAACCGCCTGAAAGGGCTTGTAGAGTTTGCGCATATACCAGCCCGCCACCTCGGGTAGGCTGAGCAGGCGCAGGGCGGTGCCGGTGGGGGCCGAGTCGATGATCAGCACGTCGTACTCGCCTTCGTCGTGGTGGCGCTTCATGCGCACCAGGCTAAAGATTTCATCCATGCCGGGAAGAATGGCCAGTTCTTCGGCCTCAATGCCCTCTAGCCCGCGAGCCTGGAGCACATCGGTGATGTAGCGCTTCACCGCGCCCCAGTTGCCTTCGAGTTCCATCAGGGCGTCGAGTTCTGCGCCCCACAGGTTGGGCTGCACTAGGCGAGGCTCGTGGCCGAGTTCTATGTCGAAGCTGTCGGCCAGGGAGTGAGCGGGATCGGTGCTCAGTACCAGGGTTTTGTAG
>JANPIO010000071.1:0-6578 GCA_031425055.1 Phormidium sp. VAR_61_metabat_6 | reverse complement strand
GCTGATGTTTATGCGCATGGCAGTGGGGGTGCCCCTGATGGCGGTGCTGCTGCCGCCGATCTATCCGCCGATGTGGGGCGACCTGCGGCGCTTGGGGTCGACAGACTACCGCCGCGAGCTCTACCTGGCCCTGGTAGGCGGGGTGCTGATGTTTTCGTACCTAGCGCTGCTCTACGTATCGGTGGGGCGGATTGCGGCGGGCATTGCGCTAACGCTGTTTTTTACCTTCCCGGTCTATACGGCACTGCTGGACTGGTACTGGTTTGGCCACCGCCCCAGCGTTGGCCGCTGGGCTATTTTGGCGCTGATTTTGCTGGGTAGCGCGCTGACCATTCCCATGACGGGGGCGGCGATCGCGAGTTGGGTCGGCGTCGTCTTTGGTCTAGCCTCGGGGGTGGTCTACGCCTTTTACACCGTGGCGGCTCAAAAAGCGTTTGAAACCTTTCACCCGGTGCCGTTTACGGGCATTAGCTTTGCGGTGACGCTGGTGCTGTCGGCGGTTAGCCTGCTGCTGTGGCCAGGGGATTTGGTAGGGCTGCTGTGGCCCGCGCTGTGGGTGGGAGGGCTGCTGTCGGCGATCGCCACCCTCACCGGCCACGTGCTCAACAACCTTGGCATTCGCGTTGTGGGGGCTACCGCCGCCTCTATGCTCGGGGCCGCCAACCCAGCTCTCACCGCCGTCCTCGCCTGGGGCGTGCTGCAAGAGCAGCTTTCTGTGGTGCAGGGGTTGGGGGTGCTGCTAGTTACCATCAGCGTTGGCCTGCTCAGCCTGACCAAGCCGTCCTAAAGGTAAACAAAAACCAGGTTTCGAAAGTGAGGCTTTGAGTTGTTGGCTACTTCACAGACACTCAGTTTTCGATAGCGGTTATCCCTACGACTGAACGGCTTCAGGTACAAGACTTGCCACGGGCAACACCGCTGCCTCAGATACAGGAACCACTGGCAGTACTTTTGCCGAGGGGCAGAGATCGGCCAGCTCGCACATACCGCATTTGGGGTTACGGGCGTTGCAGACGGCCCGCCCGTGGTATACCAGCCGAATCGACCAGTTCTCCCAGTCGGGCTGGGGCAGCAGCTTCATCAGGTCGCGCTCGATTTTGACGGGGTCAGCGTGCTTGGTTAGCCCCAGGAGATTGGTGATGCGCTTGACGTGGGTATCGACGGTGACTCCGCCGTTGATGCCAAAACCGTGGGCCAGTACGACGTTGGCCGTCTTGCGGGCCACCCCCGGCAGGGTGACTAAATCGTCCATGCGGGGAGGGACTTCGCCGTTATACTCGGTGATGATCCGTTGGCAGGCAGCGCGGATGTTTTTGGCTTTGTTGCGATAAAAGCCGGTAGACTTCACCAGCTGCTCCAAATCGGCGATATCGGCCTCGGCAAAGGCGTAGACATCGGGATAGGCGGCAAATAAGGCCGGGGTGACCAGATTAACCCGCTCGTCGGTGCACTGAGCTGCCAGCATGGTGGCAATCATCAGCTGCAAGGGGTTGGCAAAATCTAGGGAGCAAGGGGCTTCAGGGTACAGCCGTTTGAGGCGGAGAAGAATCTCCAGCGATCGCTGTTTTTTAGAAGCTCGCCGCTGGTTGGCCATGGCGGGGGTTGAGGAGTGGATGGGTAGATGGGTGGGCGGGTGGGGGATTTTCCTTAGACTCCGCTCAGGCGAACTGTTGGCTTGCGAGATTAGCGGAGGTTTTGGAAGATTTCGAGTTGGGTGGTGTCGCGCACAATAAGAAATACACCCAAGCCCAGCAGCAGCACCAGGCCAGTTTGCATGACGCTCTCTTGGATGCGATCGGGCAGGGGCTTGCCGCCGCGCAGGGCTTCAATCAGCAAAAACGCCAGCTGACCACCATCCAACGCCGGCAGGGGCAGAATATTGATAATCGCCAGGTTGATGCTGATGATGGCGGTGAAGGGGAACAGCATAGCGGCACTGTTCTTAGCCAACCCGGCTCCCTGTTCGACAATTTTGACCGGCCCAGCCACCTGGCTGGCCATTTCGCCAAAGTTGGTCACTAGCTGCACAAAGCCTTGTACAGTGCGTACCAGGGTGTCTTGAAACTGCTTGGCTGCTAGGGAAAACACTTCAAAGGGATTTTTGGGGCGGCGGTAGCCAAAGTCACCGTTGGGCTGAAGCTGTACACCGATTACAGCCGTGCCGTCGGGGCCGATGACGGGAGTGACCGAGACATCTAGCTCGCGGGCACCGCGCTGCACCGTGAGCTGCACGGGCTGGTTGGGGCTGTCTTTGATCAGCTGAATGAAGAAGGGGATACTCTTTTCGCCGGAGGCCAGGGGTTCGCCGTTCGCCGCCACCAAAATATCTCCAGCGCGAATGCCCGCCTGACCTGCTGGAGAGCTTTCAGCGATCACCTGGGGCACCAAAATGCCGGGCTGAGGGTTGAAGGTTTCGGGGATGCCAACGGCGGTGAACTGGGCCACAAACACCAGATAGGCAAACACCAGATTGGCAATCACCCCGGCGCTGATCACAATGGCGCGATCGAGAATCGGGCGATTTTTTAGCAGGTCGGGGTCGTTGGTGGGAATATCGCTCTCGGGGTCATCGTCGGGAAAGCCCACAAAGCCGCCCAGGGGAATGGCCCGCAGGGAGTATTCGGTCTCAGCCCCTTGGTACTTCCATAGGATGGGGCCAAAGCCAATGGCAAAGCGGTTGACGTGAATGCCCTGTAGCCGAGCGGCTGAGAAGTGCCCCGCTTCGTGAACGGCTACCAGTAGGGCAATGACCGCGATCGCAGCTAAAACCGACATAGACAAACCCGATAGGTTAAGAACAGTCTCCCTATTCTAGCGTTGCTTCTTCCCGCTCACGGTGGGCACCCCCTCCGCAGTCCTATTCTCAGCCTTTTGGTTAGCTGGCGAGCTGCACCCCGCTGGGCACAAACTGAGCCGTCCAAACGCCTAGATCGGGGTCTGGCAACGCCACCCGCAGCTTGGCCGCCAGCTCGTTGGCCTCAGCTTCAGACCCAGCCAGGGTAAACACTGAGGGGCCAGACCCCGACATCAGCGTGCCGAGACCGCCGAGGTCGGCCATGGTGGCTTTGAGGGCGGCGGTTTTGGGGTGGGCATCTAGCACTATTTTCTCAAAGTCGTTGCAGAGGTGCTGACCTACAGCGATCGCATCTCGACGGGCCACCGCCCTGACCATCTCGCCCGATCGCACCTGGGCCTGCCGCTCTTGCCAGCCTTGGGTATCGGTTACATAGGTGTCGCCATACTCGGCCCGGTAGGTTTTGTAGGCCCAGGGGGTCGAGACAAACTCTGACTCGTACTTGGCGATCACCAGGTGCAGGTTGTCGATGCCGGGGAGGGCATCGAGCCGTTCGCCGCGTCCGGTGGCGATCGCAGTGCCCCCCGACACACAAAAGGGAATGTCGGAACCCAGCTCTGCCCCTAGCTCTTGCAGCTCGCTCTGGGTGAGGCCGAGATTCCACAGTAAATCTAGCCCCACCAGCACCGCCGCCGCGTTGGACGAGCCTCCTGCCAGCCCGGCCCCCACCGGAATCTGCTTTTCAATGGTGATTTCCACACCGCCCAGCTTCGCTATCACCCCGGGGAAACGATCCACGACTAGCGCCGCTGCTTTGTAGGCCAGATTGGTTTCATCGGCGGGCACCAGGGGGTGGTCGCAGCGCACCCGAATCTCATCGACGCCAATGCTGCGCACGGTGATGCGATCGCACAGACTGACGCTCTGCATCACCATAATCAGCTCGTGAAAGCCATCGGGGCGGCTGCCCACAATTTCGAGATAAAGGTTGATTTTGGCAGCGGCCAGCAGAGTGTAAGAGCGCATAGAAAATCAGCGGGGGTGCTTCAGGATTGTATTACTCAGCGCTACCCACTGTTCAACGCTGAGGTCTTCGGCGCGGGCGGTAGGCTCAATGGCTAGGGTCGTCATCATCGCTTCGAGTTCGTCGCGATCGATCACACCCTTGAGGTTGTTGCGCAGCATTTTGCGCTTGCTGCCAAAGCCTAGCTTGACGAGGCGATCGAACCCAGTCAGGTCATCTGACGGGGTGACGGGCGGGCGGGGGGTGAGCTTCACCACCGCCGAATCGACCTGGGGCGGCGGCTGAAAGGCGCGGGCCGGTACCGGGCAGACCAGTTCACAATCTGCCAAATACTGCACCCGCACCGAGAGCGCCCCAAAGGCTTTGCGGCCAGGGCGAGCGTAGAGCCGCTCCGCGACTTCCTTCTGCACCAGCAGCACGATCGCGTCGTAGGGTGCCGGGTTCGGCGCGGAGAGCGTGCCCAGCAGTTTCTCTAAAATTGGCCCGGTAATGTAATAGGGAATGTTGGCGACGACCTTGTTGGGTAAACCAAAGTCAAAGTATTTGTCCCGCGAGGCGGCGGCGATGTCGAGTTCGAGAATATCGCTCGGCACCAGGCGAAAGTTATCGTGTTTGGCAAACTGGTGGTTGAGCTTGCGGATTAGGTCGCGATCGATTTCCACCGCTACTACGGCATTAGCCAGGGGCAGCAGCCAGCGAGTTAGCGCTCCAGTGCCGGGGCCAATTTCGAGCACGGTGTCTTGACGAGTGACAGCGGCGGCCTCCAGCATGCGGTGGAGCACCTTTTCGTCGGTGAGCCAGTGCTGGCCAAAGCGCTTGCGGGTCGGTTGGGAAAACATGGCGTCTGCACTGACGAAGGGGAGTTTTTAAGGAGCGTTGCTGATCTCTACAATCATTTCTCCTTGACGGAGTTGATCTAGCGTTTCGGGTAAAGTGGCGATCAACAGTTGGTGTAGATACCGATTTGTGACGTTACCACAGGTTAGCCAGACAATCTGCGGTGGTGTTCCCAAGCGACAGACTAAATCAATAAAGTCACTGTCTTTCGTCAAAATCACAGCATTCTCGATGCGGGCGGATGCAAAAATGTCAATGTCTTTAGCATCTCGGAGTGACAGGTCGCGTAGAGCATACGCGTCTAAACCATAGGTAGCTGATAACCAGTTTGCCAGTGTGGGCGGTAGCTGAGCATCAACCCAAATCTTCATGCGATCAGTCTAGGGAAGTCGGTGCGCCGAGCAGCAAAGAGTAGGCAAGCTTGAATATCCGCTGGTTCTAAATCGGGAAAGTCTTCCAGGATCTCACTGGCACTAACATTCTCAGCGAGCATTTCTAGGATGTCGACCACTCGAATGCGCATTCCTCGAATACAGGGACGACCACCGCATTGACCAGGCGTTTGGGTGATGCGAGTGAGCAAGTTAGCAGAAGTCATGGCTGCGCCTAGGATTGGCTGGCTAGTTTGATCCTACAGGATTGTTACCAGGGCTGAAGAGATGTAGGAGCGATCGCCAAAGCCTGAATGGCCTTGTTATTATCCTGACATTACCGTTGTCACGGTTTTTGCCCATGTCTATTGCTCTGGCCACCCCTCTGAGTCAAATTGTGTTGTCTCCCGGCAGCGCTATGACTGTGTCAGGGTTGACTTGGCAGCACTACCAGCTGTTTTTGGCCGAACTTGGGGATAATCGAGCGACTCGTCTGGCCTACACCGGTGGCAGCTTGGAGATTCGGATGCCCAGTAAACTCCATGAGATTGTCAACCGGCTGCTGAGCAAAATTATTTTTACTCTGGCTGAAGAACTGGGGCTAGAGATTGTCGATTTAGGCTCAACCACCTGGAACCGTGAAGACTTAGACAAAGGGATTGAACTGGATAGCTGCTTTTTTATTCAAAATGCTGGGTTAGTACAGGGGTTGAATCCTGAGCTTCCGCCAAATTTGTCGCCAGACCTGGCGGTGGAGGTAGACATTGCCAGTGCGTCGAATCAGAAATTGGTCATTTACCAAGCACTTGGGGTGCCCGAACTCTGGCTTTACAGCAACGGTAAGATCGAGATGTTGGACTTGCGCGGTAAGCAAATCCGCGCATTAGAGAGCAGTTTGGCCTTCTCCGTAGTATCAGCAGAGCAGCTACAAGCCTGGGTTGCGCTACGAGAAACTGGAACTGATCTAACCGTGGTTAAAGCAGTCCGTCAGTTTATTTCTGCAGCCAATTAGCCTGCACCATCCGTTAGCGACCCAGGTAGTTCAAAATGCCTCGGGCAATGCCGTCGGCGATGCGGTTGACGGCGGCGGGGTCGCGGAAGCGGGCGGCGTCTTCGGCTCCGGTAACAAAGCCGGTTTCAACCAGCACCGAGGGCATGGTGGTGTAGCGCAGCACGTAGAAGCGGGCGGTACGTACGCCGCGATCGCGCATACTCACATTCTGCAATACCGAACTGTGAATGCTGCGAGCCAGCCGCTCCCCGCTGGAGAAGTAGTAGGTCTCTAGCCCATTGACCTCAGGGCGGCTCATGCTGATGGCGTTGGCGTGAATGCTGACGAAGACGCTGGCCCCAGCCCGGTTGGCATATTGAGCGCGGGCATCGAGATCGACAAAGACATCGCTGCTGCGGGTCATCAGCACCGTAATACCGGCGGCGGCAAGCTGCTGCTGCACTCGGTTGGAGATGGCGGTATTGATCTGTTTTTCTTGCAGACCGCCGATGCCTACGGCACCGGGGTCGCGCCCGCCGTGACCGGGGTCGATCAGCACGA
>JANPIO010000070.1:0-3863 GCA_031425055.1 Phormidium sp. VAR_61_metabat_6 | reverse complement strand
AATCCCAGGCGGTTTTGTTCGGTCTGAGGGCACCCACCACGTTGCTGACGATGTGCATGACGTGGGAGTAGCGCTCGATCACCATCAGTTCGTCGACCTGCACGGTGCCGCTGAGGCAGACGCGGCCCAGGTCGTTGCGGCCCAGATCAACCAGCATGACGTGCTCGGCTCGCTCTTTGGGGTCAGCCAGCAGGTCTTTTTCGTAGCCGGTGTCTTCGGCGGCGGTTTTGCCTCGGGGGCGGGTACCGGCGATCGGGCGCACCGTGGCTACGCGAGGCTGGCGAGGATCGTCGGCCAGGGTGGCTTTGACCATGACTTCGGGGCTAGAGCCAATCAGCTGCCAGTCGTAGAAGTTGAAGTAGCACATATAGGGGGAGGGGTTGATCTGCCGCAGTGAGCGGTAGAGATCAAAGGGGTTGCCCCCATAGGTGGTGTTTAATCGCTGGGAAATCACCACCTGAAAGATATCGCCCGCCTGAATGTGGCCCTTGGCCTGCTCGACGCTGGCGCAAAATTCGGCGGGGGTGCGGTTGCTGGTGTAGTTTACTGGGGCTGTGTCGCGGTGGGGCGGGTGCCAGGGCAGGGCAGACTGGGCCAGGGGCAACGGCAGGGTGAGCTTGTGGAGCAGCTGCTGGACGCGATCGCAGGCCGCCTCGTAGGCTGCCCGCACATCAGTACCGGGGTAGCGCAGATCGGCGTAGGCTACCGCCCAGATTTTGCGCTGTACCTGGTCAAAGATCAGCAGGCTATCCACCTGCATCCACAGACCGTCGGGCAGGTCGTCGGGGTTGAGGGGGTAAACGGGCACCGTGGGCTCAATCCAGCGGATCAACTCGTAGCCCCAAAAGCCAAACAGGCCACCGATGCCGGGGGGCAGGGCGGGCAATTTCACCGGCTGATAGGGGGCGAGGCAGTCGGCCAGGGTGTCGAAGGGGTTGCCCTGGTGGTCAATGACGGTACCGTCGCGGTGGGTTTGGGTGGACTGGTCACCCCGGCTTTCTAGCACCCAAACCGGGTCACAGCCCAAAAAGCTGTAGCGGCCCAGGCTTTCACCCCCCTCGACCGACTCCAGCAGAAAGCTGTAGGGCTGTCCGGCACAGACTTTGTACCAGGCCGACACTGGCGTATCGAGATCGGCCAACCACTCTTGGTAAACCGGCACAAAGTTGCCCTGGGTGGCATAGGTTTGAAACTGCTCAAAGGCTGGGAAAATCATGGCACTTATTTTACAGCGCGATTGGGGCAGCGCAATGGTTCAAAGGCTGACCGAAGGGGGCGATCGCCAGCTCAATAGACAAACCAGGCTAGATAGCAAAAGGGGCCTAGCCGCAGCTACGCCCCCTACAACACAACAGTCACAGTCAGAACTCGGTAACCATCGGCTCAGCAAGCCGAGCCAAAGGGCCTAAACCTCGTAGGTGGCCTTACCGCTAAACTTGATGGTGGATGGGTCGGGGTTGGCCCCGATGTTGCGACCGATGCTGCCCACGGCCCCGCGGCCCTCGTTCACCTTTTCAGGGAAGACGCCGTCTGCTGGGTGCAGATACTGGGTTTCACCGCTGGGGAAAACGCGGTAGATCTTGTAGTTTTCAATTCTGGGCTTAAATCTGTTGCGCAGCTGTCTGCTCAGGGCAAGGCACTGCTCTTTGCGGGCCAGATAAAGGAGGTTATCCCCTTCGTTCATGAAGGCAGCGCCACCGGTGGGCATTTCAAAAACCTGCTTCTTGGGGCTGGTCCAGGTAATGGCGTATTTTTCTTCGACCGCAGCCTTGGTGAGGAGACCGCCGGTGCTGCCTCCAAAAATAGGTGTTTGACCTGTTAGCGATTCAGTCATGAAGTCCTATCTCTCAACCGTTTGATGGGCATCGTATCATCGCAAGAGCAGGGGGTAATACCGATTGTTGAGGAAGTGTAACAGTTCTTCAGGTAAGGGTTGGAAGACTTGATGAATCGGTGGATCCGTTGTGGTGAGTGGTAAGGCTCAAGGTTTAGGGTTTCAGGGGCGGCCGTAAGCCCTAAATCCTAAATCGCAACCCCCTGCTTAGGCCGACCAGGCGTCTCTGAAGTCTGCGTAGAGGGTGAGGCCACCATCGATGTAGAGGGTCTGCCCGGTGATGTAGGCGGCTTCGTCGGAGGCCAGAAACGCTACAGCAGCGGCCATCTCTTCGCTGGTGCCGGCTCGGCCCATGGGAATGTGGCTTTCTACCTCGGCTTTTTTGGCGGGATCGTCGGTCCACTCATCGTTGATGGGGGTGACGGTGGCACCGGGGCCAATACCGTTAACTCGAATGCCCTTGGCTGCGTATTCTAAAGCCAGGGTGCGGGTCATGTTGCCCATGCCGCCCTTGCTAATGGAGTAACTGAGGTACTGGGGTCGGGGAATGATTTCGTGCACGCTAGAAATATTGATGATGCTGCCGGGGCGATCGCTGGCCAGCAGATGCTTGATGGTTTCGCGAGCGCAGAGGTAGGCCCCCCGCAAATTGACCCCCAACACCCAGTCAAAACTGTCGGCCTCTAGCGCCTCCGATGGGCTATCGGCCTGAACGCCAGCGTTGTTGATCAAAATGTCGAGCTGGCCGAAGTGCTCGATGGACTGCTGCACTAAGGCGATCGCATCCTCCTCCTTTGAGACATCGCCCTTGAGCAGCAGCGCCTTGACACCACAGTTCTCTACGTCTGCGCAGGCTCTTTCCATAGCTAGGCGGCGGGTGTCTGCGGCACCATCGCTGTCGCTGCGGTAGTTGATCACGATGTTGCAGCCTTCCTCGGCCAGTCGAATGGCGATCGCCTGGCCAATGCCCGACGAAGCGCCAGTGATCAGCGCGGTTTTGCCGACGAGTCCTTTCATGGGTTAGCTCCGGAGAATAGATGATTTGGCAGGTAACAGGGCTGGCTGCGGCCTAGATCAGGTAAGGGGATGCATCCCTACAATGGATGCGGTGAGCATACTAAAGGGCTGATTTTTGGTATATCCCCCTAGGAGGGTATATCCATTCCTCAGCATGACCACTGAACATTAAGGAGTCGTTAACCATGTACGTATTGATTGGCGGCGCTGGCATGCTGGGCCTAGATCTGGCCAAAACCCTGTTGGCAGAAGGGCATACTGTGGCCGTGGTCGACCCTGACCCGCTGGCCTGTCAGTACGCCCGGGAAAAGATTGGCGTCATGGCCTTTGAGGGCAGTGCTGTGAATACCACTACACTGCTGGAGGCGGGCATTCGCAAGGCTGATGCCGTGATTGCGGCCCTGCCCGAGGATGCGCTGAATCTGGCGATCGTCACCCTGTCGAAGCACTACGGGGTGCCCCAGACGGTGGTGCGGATGAGCGATCGCGACTTTGCCGAGCCCTACCAACTGGCCGGGGCCACCCACACCGTCAGCACCACCGAACTCACCATCAACCGTATTGTCAGTGCGATCGAGTATCCCCAGGTGGAAGCGATGATGCACTTTGAGCAGGGCCAGGTAGAAGTGCTCAAGCTACCCATTCCTCAGCAGTGCACCATTGTCGGGCGTACCGTGGCTGAAATTGCCCAGGATACTCGCTTCCCAGCGGGCACGCTGATCATCGGGTACCAGGCTCACCCCCACGAAGATTTGACCATTCCCAACGGCAGCACGGTGCTGGAAAGCGGCTCAACCATTCTGGCCGTGACTAAGCCCGGCCTGGTGCGACAGATGCTCGACTTCATGGGACTCTGCGCCTGAGGGCTGGGGTGAGCGACAACAGTGTTCTTTGGGATCAATCATCTTTGAGGGCCAGCAGTTTTTCGTTGAGGGCTCTGACATAGGACTGGCTGGTTTCTTCGGAGAGCAGCCCCTTACGCAGGGCGTCGTTGATGGCCCCTTTCTCAGCC
>JANPIO010000069.1:0-56704 GCA_031425055.1 Phormidium sp. VAR_61_metabat_6 | reverse complement strand
GCCAGGTGGATGTGCTGGTGTGCCCCACGGCCCCCACTACTGCTTTCAAAGCGGGCGAAAAGGTAGACGACCCCCTCAGCATGTATCTGTCTGACCTGATGACGATTCCGGTGAATCTGGCGGGGCTGCCGGGGCTTAGCTTGCCCTGCGGCTTCGACGATCAAGGACTACCCATCGGTCTACAGCTGATTGGCAATGCCCTGCGCGAAGATCTGCTGTTTGAAGTGGGCTATGCCTACGAGCAGGCCACAGGGTGGCACAATCGGGTTCCGTAGGCTGACTGGGTGCAAAGGAACTCTGGTTCAAAGGGGCTGGCGCGACGGTGTTGGGTGGAGTGAGCGGCTTCCTCGCTGAGGGGTTTTGGCAGCTGTGTTCTCAGCAAGTTAGCTCTAGTCCTATCAACTGCTGAAAAATCGTCACAGGGGAGTAGGGGGAAGCGGGGCAAATACCCCATAATAGGCAGCAAGCAAGGGGCAAAGTTCCGTCAACCGTCACTGGTTCTCAACACCCATCCGCTTACTCACCTACTTCCTTTCTTTTTTTCCATGCCCATTGTCAAATTTCTCTTCGGTGTTCTGGGCATTGCAGGGGTCATTTATCTTTCGCTGTGTGGCTGGCTATGTTTTGCCCAGCGGCGGCTGATGTATCTGCCCTGCTCGGCTCTGGGCGTGACTCCAGATGCGTTTGGCGTAGTCTACGAAGATGTTTGGATCCCGACCGATGGGGCTGGGCATCTGCACGGCTGGTGGCTACCGGCAAGCTCGGGCAACGACCTCACCATCTTGTATCTCCACGGCAATGCTGGCAACGTTTCGAGCAATTTGGGTAAGGCGCTGCAGTTGCGATCGCTAGGGGCCTCCGTGCTGACCATCGATTACCGTGGCTATGGTCAGAGTTCTGGCCCCTTTCCTACCGAGCAACGGCTCTACGAAGACGCCCTGGCGGCCTGGCGGTTTTTGCAGACTGAGCAAGGCGTCATGCCTCAACACCTAGTGATCTATGGCCATTCCCTCGGTGGGGCGATTGGGATTGAGCTGGCTAGCCAAGTGCCCCATCTGGCGGGGCTGGTGGTCGAGGCGTCATTCACCTCCATGGCCGATATGGCGACTCTCTCCCAGTACAACCGCTGGTTTCCGGTGCGGCAGCTGCTCACCCAGCGGTTTGAGTCGATCGCTAAGGTCAACCGCCTTAAAGTTCCCACCTTCTATCTGCATGGCTTAGCGGATGCCTCGGTTCCGGCTGTGATGAGCGAGGCGCTCTACCGGGCCACGGGTGGGCCAAAAACTCTTTGGCTGGTGCCCGATGCCGACCACAACGACTTGCCTGACTGGGCGGGCGATGAGTTTGATCAACGCTTACGCCAGTTTTTGCAGGACTATGTGTTGGTTAAGCACTGACGGTGCTGGCTACTCTGCAAAGCTGTCGTAAATCCCGCTGCGTGGGTTGCAAGCGCCTGCACTGAATTTGCTGTCGTTAGCGCGCACGGTTTTGGGCATTGCGATCGCGCTGATGTCCATCTCCATGATGATCCCCATTCCGGGCACCAATACTCTGCCCGCCATGGGCATTTTTGTGACTGGCTTTGGCCTGCTCGACGACGACGGTGCCATTAGTCTGGGTGGGTTAGTGCTATGCCTGATGGGCGGCATTCTCACTACGCTCATCTTGACCTTTGGCTACGAAGCTGTCAAAGCCGGTATAGACTTCATCCGCAGCGGTGGCCTCTAACTCGGAGCCTAACCCACCCTCATCGACCCATTTACGGCCTTACCCACTCACTGCCAGGGTTAGCGTCCAGCTCAGCAGCCTGCCGGTGGCCCCTGGGGCATGATCAACCGCCCGTAGCCGCCAAGCTCCCTGGGGGGCTTGGCCAATGAATCGCATAAATACAGGGGTCGTTTGCAGTGAATAGGTCGTACGCAGCTCGGTTTGGCGACCGAGGCTGCGGCCCTGAAGGAGGACTGTAATGCCGTTGGGGGCAATCAGGGTAAGGCTGATATCCCCTAAAAACTCGTGATTAACGCTGACCTCGACCTGCACGTCGGTTACGGTGCCGGTAGCGGCCACGGCTACGCTGCTCTCCACCCCACCGGGCTGGTTATCGGGTATGCCCTGGGCAGTCTGGTTTTGCTGCTGCACGACCCGCCCTAGCTGTCGCCCCGCAAAGGCCCGGCGCTGGGCCTCGCGCACCGCCGCAGCCGCTTTCACCTTGCCGTAGCCAAACCACTGGGAGTGGCCATTGGCGTTGTAGGTGCCGTGTTGAAGGCCGAGTTGGGGATCGGGGGTGCGATCGACAATTTTGTCGGCGGTGGCCTGCAAAATTTCGCGCACCTGCCGGGCCGTCAGACTGGGGTTAACTGAGAGCATCAGCCCCGCCACTCCCGCCACCACCGGGCAGGAGCTGGAGGTGCCGCCAAAGGTGTTGGTGTAGTCGTCACCGGAGTAGCCGGCGGCCTGGGTGCGATCGCTCGTCACCATGCCTCGCCCCGGCTGGTACTGGGTTAGCGGTGGCCCGGTGGGCACATGGCCCACCTGGGGTAGGGCCATGCTGGGCGACGCGTTGTTGCTGGGGGCCGCCAGGGCGATATGTTCGCCCCAGTTGCTGTAGGCGGCCTTGGTGCCCAGGCTGGTCGAGGCAGACACCGCAATCACGTCGGGGTGAATAGCAAACCCGCTCAGCCACCGCGTGGGGCCGCTGAGAGCGTTTTTAGGCCACTGAGTCTCGTTAACGGTGCCGCTGACGGGGCGGTTGGCATTGCCCGCCGAAAATACAATGACGCAGCCCTTGCCGTTGCGCCCGGTGGTGGCGGCTCGAGTCAGCGCATGGGTCTGCCGCAGGGTGAGGGGAAAGTAGTTCGATGCCGGTGACCAGCTACAGACGATCACGGCGGCCCCCCGACGCGCCGCCTCATTAAACAGCTGCTCGATCGCCCCGTCGTCGATAAAGCCGGTGGTGCGAATGGGCAAAAAGGCGCAGCCAGGGGCTACCCCCACGATGCCGGTAGTATTCTCTTCGCCAATAGCCAGTCCGGCGACGGCGGTGCCGTGGTTTTCATTCTGCTTAACGGGCAGGGGCAGAGCGTCTTTATCTTGCAGATCTAGCGGTGCTACTAACTTGCCCACCCCCTGAAGATCGGGATGGTTGAGGTCAAACCCGTCATCGCTGACGGCAATTACTACCGACCGCGACCCCCGGGTAATATCCCAGGCCGCTTCCGCTGAAATGTGCGACCCCGCCGCCAAGCTAGCTCCACCGTTGTGAAACAGGTGCCACTGCTGGGGATAGCGATCGTCCGTGGGGCGGTAGAGGTTGCCGGTTTCGATAGACAAGTTGGGCTCCGCCGCCAGCACCATCTCCAGAGCCATCAGTCGGTTGGCAATTTTGATTGGATTTTCGGTCGCCGCTGAGGTAACCCGCACCACAAAGGTGTTGGGCATGCCCTCCAACGGGTTTTCGATGGCGATGCCCAGGCTCCCCAGAATGGCGTCAATTGTGGCAGTGGTCGTGTCAGGAGCAAACTGCACCGTCAGCTGGTCGGTGAGATAGACCCAGGTTTGCGGGCTATCGACCAAGCGGTAGACATGGCTGGCAAAACGAACCGTTGGGTCTTGGCGGGCAGTGGTTAGAGCTGCTTCTAGAGTGTTTTCGGCCATCTGCCACTCCACCAGTTGACCTCCGGCCACTGGGCGCACCGCCAAAGGGTGCAGGCGCTGTTGCAGCGGTTCTAATGCTGTGGCTACTGTGAGACGAGTGGTGAAACGGGTCGGCACTCTTTCGAGCAGTAGCTCTTCGCCACCGCGCTGCAAGATTTCTCCTCGAAAGTCGCTGCGGGGGCCACTGCTGTCAGGGCCACTATGGGGCCAACGAGCATCAGAGGAAAATCCGGTCATCGAGTAATGGGCTCCGATGGGAACTTTTAGTCGCTAGAGCAGTCTGTGACCTGGCTATGGTGCTATTCCTAGCCCTAGGACAGTTGCCTAGCTGGGCCAAAGATCGGTACTGCGCCATACCGAGATGATAAGATACCTCAGTGTTTTTCTGTTCGGTTGCCTCGCCCTGCTCGTTGTCCCTCACTACGTTTTACTCTATGGTGGTTTTCACTCGTTTTCTGCGTCAGTCTTGGGGCGGTTGTGCCGCCGCCGCCCTGTCTATCGCCCTGGTCGCAGGGGGATCTGGGGTGGCCCTGGCCCAGGAGGCTAGTGGCTCTGACCCAGTGCGGCCGCTAAACCAGGCCAGCAGCTCTCTCAGCATTGCTTCGGGGCAGCAGTTGATGACCGAGGCCAGCGCCGCGATCGCTGACCAAAACTACCCCCTAGCCGAAGAGAAACTCAAGGCGGCGAGGGATAGTTTCAACCAGATCTCGACCTACTACCAAGAGCTGGCGCAGATGTTTGTCGGTGTTGACACCCAGCTCAATCGCAGCAACCGAGAAAAAGCGCTCGAAACCGCTCAGCTGCGCGATCAGGCGACCTACCAGCTGGCGCTGGTCTATCGCTCGCAGAACAAACCCAATGAGGCGGTGCCCCTGTTGATGGAAATTCTGCGCAGCCAGCAGCCTACTCGCGATCTGGGCCAGCGGGCCTATCAGCAGCTGTTTGAGCTGGGCTTTGTCGATGCACCCTACAACGGTCGAGCTGCTACCACCCCCGCCGCACCTGCCGAACCGACTGAATAGGCGATCGCCCCTCTGTTTCTCTCAGTTAGCTATAGCTAGATTCAATGCCCCTGGGTTAGCGACTGGGGGTTGCAACTGGCAATATGGTCTTAGGGGATTTGAGTACCCCAGCTACCTATCCCACAAGGAAACTGTTCATGATTACTCCCGACCAGGTTAGCACCATGATCAAGGCTGGCCTTCCCGACGCCGATGTGCAGGTGCAAGATTTAACCGGCGGCGGTGACCATTACCAGGTGGTTGTGGTTTCGTCGCAGTTTGCGGGGCGCAGCCTGGTGCAGCAGCATCAGCTGGTCTACGGAGCGGTGCGCGAGGCCATGTCCTCCGAGGCTATCCATGCGCTAGCCTTAAAGACATATACCCCAGAAGATTGGGCTGCTCAAAGCGCCTGAGCCTGGGCATCGCTTCGCCTCAACCGTTTATTTCGTTCTGCAAGGGTATCGACGCTATGGATTCGGCAACTAAAGAAAGACTCGATCAGCTGGTTCAAAACAACACCATCATGGTGTTTATGAAGGGCAACAAGCTCATGCCCCAGTGTGGCTTCTCCAACAACGTCGTGCAAATTCTCAACGTGCTGGGCGCTCCCTTTGAGACAGTCGATGTACTGGCTGACTCAGACATTCGCCAGGGCATCAAAGAGTATTCCAACTGGCCTACTATTCCCCAGGTGTATATCAACGGTGAGTTTGTCGGTGGTTCTGACATTCTTGTTGAGCTGTACCAAAACGGCAAGCTCCAGGAGATGGTTGAGATTGCCCTAGCTTCTTAGGGCATAATTTCAGTTTCGCGCACAACTCCGCTCAACCCTCGTTCGTCAAAGGCTGGGCGGAGTTTTTGCCTAGGTAGACAGGCTACGCCAACGCGATGCGCTAGCCAACCTAGCTGAGTTGGCTGGGTAGCGCGTAGCCGCCCAATGCTGCTTTGCCAGAAAGCTCTAACCTCTGTGGCGACGGCCATAGGTCACTTAGGATTGCTAGGGTAAATTTGGACCCTCGCGTCACGTCATGCCCCCAACTACCCTGCCCGCTGCCTTTCAGCAGCGTCTTGATCAGTCTGCTATCACACGGCCAATGGTGCGACTTTGGCTGTTGGCCGCCAGCCTCATTGCCCTAGACGGGTTTGACTTTTTTATCATTGGAGTCGCCCTGCCCCTTTTGCAGCATGACTTTGACCTAGGGCCAGCGGAGGTTGGGGCCGTGGCAGCGGCGGCGGTGGCTGGGTCGCTGCTGGGCTCACTATTCCTCGGGCCGCTCACCGATAGACTGGGCCGTCAGCCCATGCTGATTGCCGATGTCATTCTCTTTGTGGTGGCTACCGCTGGCACCGCCCTAGCCTGGAACCTGACTTCGCTACTGGTCTTTCGGGTGTTGGTTGGGGTGGCGATCGGGGCCGACTATCCCATCAGCGTGGCCTATATTGTTGAAAACGTGCCCACACGCCATCGCGATCAGCTGGTCATTGGAGCATTCTCGTTTCAAGCCGTGGGGGCGCTGCTAGGGGCGTTGGTAGGCGTCGGTATCCTGTACGGGTTTGCTGTGGGCTATCCAGGTAATGAGCAGATAGCTATTCACTACGCTTGGCGCTGGATGTTAGGAGTGGGGGTAGTTTTAGCACTGGGGGTAGCTCTAGCGCGCCTGGCAGTTTCCTTAGAAAGCCCGGCTTACCTGCTGGCCCAGGGCGACTATGAAGCAGCCTCCACTATGGCCTCTGAGCTGCTGGGGGAGACCGTAATTCTCAAGCTCGATGGCCCCTCTGGGCCGGTCTTTGACCATTGCATTTCACCAGGCGACAAGCCCCAGCTCCGCTATCGAGACCTGTTTGCACCGACCTACCGCCGTCAAACACTGCTGGCGTCAGTGCCCTGGTTCCTGCAGGATATTGCCACCTACGGGGTGGGCATTTTTACCCCGGTTATTTTGGGTGTTTTGGTCTTTGGTGGAGCTTCGGATCTGGTGACGCAGACCCTGGCCTCAGCCAAGGGCTCGGCGCTGATCGATGTCTTCTTAATTCTCGGCTTTTTGCTGGCGGTGCTGTTGGTAAAGCGGCTAGGGCCGATTGTGCTGCAAATTGTTGGGTTTTTAGGCATGGCCTTGGGGCTGGGGCTGCTGGCGGCCTCAACGGGGCTGCCAGCAGAGAGCCGTGCGGCGATGGGGCTGATTTTTGGCGGCTTTCTGCTGTTTAATCTCTTGATGAATGCAGGCCCCAATGCCACGACCTTTTTACTTTCGGGGGTGGTGTTTCCGGCCGCGATTCGAGCTAGCGGAGCCGGGCTAGCGTCAGCACTAGCCAAAGCTGGGGCTGTGTTAGGAACCTTTGGGCTGCCGGTTCTACAGCAGGCTTTAGGGTTGGCCCCAACGCTGTGGTTGCTGGCCGTGCTTTGCGGGTTGGCCGCCGTGGTGACCTTTGTTTACCGACGGGAAGCAGCACAACTGCGGCTGCTCGGTGATGGGGTTGATGGGGCGATCGCCGACTCCCCGCCTGATTAATTGATTCTCTGGTGGTAGCGGGGTGGCCCTGAGCAGTGCCGAAGCCTCGGTCGTGGGCGTGGGCTTGGCCCAGTAGTAGCCTTGATCAAACTCCCAACCTAGCGATCGCAGCGCTGCTGCCGCTCCTGGGTTGCAATGCCCTCAGCAATCAGATCTATCCCTAAAGTGTGGCCTAGACCGATATGGTGCGCACGATCTCATGGTCTTCGCGACTGCCTCCCATATTGCGAATGAACGCCTGATCGACATTCCCCAAGCGGCGAGCTGAGGCTGCTTTAAAGGAACCCTTAGCTCGCCGTCATGACTGAAGCGGCGGCGGCTTCACTCTCGGGGGCGACCTCTTCAAAACGAATCACATCCTGGCGAGGGCTGGCATGGCTAACCCGCACCTGAAACTGCTCCCCCAGGGCGACGGCCCGGTTGAAGCGCATAGCCAACTCCAGGCCCAGATCTTCTACCATAATTAGCCCTAGTCCTTCGTCTTCCCGCAGCCAGCGCAGCAGCATTACATCCCAGAATTGGTCTTGGTGGCGACGCAGGTACTCTAAGGCCCAGTAGCGTTTGGTCTGGCGCTCAACCAGGGTGGCTTCGTAGGCGGCAGAGCTAGCGCCAATGGCCAACTCGGTCACCTCTGTGGAAGAAAAGGGCAGCGGCTCGCCCCGCAGGTGGGCTTTGAGCTGAAAGTGGGTCACTAAGTCGAGATAGCGCCGAATGGGGGACGTGACCTGACTGTAGCTGTCTAGCCCTAGCGTGGCATGGCGGCTTGGGGTGATGCCCACCTCGCTGCGAGTCATACAGCGGCGAATGGCCGAGTCACGCACCCAACCTGTGGGTAGCTGAATCAATTCTTCGTCTGAAGGCAGCTCAGGCTGGGGCTGGCTGCGAAAGGGAATGGCCAGGGCGTGGGTTTGCCCGTAGCGAGCGGCCACCTCTCCCGCCAAAATCATCATCTCGGCTACCATCTGCCGGGCCGTAGAGTCATTAAAAACTTCGATGACAATGTCGTCTTCGGCCTCAGACACCTTGATGCTCGACTCGGGCATATTGATGCTGATTGCCCCCTGGGTGAGCCGCCACTGGCCCCGCACCTTGGCCCAATGGGCTAGCCCTTGCAGCTCAGGCTCGGCCGTAATGCCCAGCTCCACCATTTCATCGACATCGTCGTAGGTAAGTCGGTAGGTAGGACGAATCAGGGTGGGGTGAATTTGATAGTCCTGAATATCGCCATCGGCGGTTAGGGTGATGCCAAAGCTGAGGGCACAGCAGGTTTGACCCTGAATTAGACTCATAGCCCCAGTTGCCAGCTCCATGGGGAACATGGGAATCATGCCGGTGGGCAGATAAATTGTCGTGCAGCGGCGACGGGCCTCCAGATCTAAATCATCGCCGGGCATGAGCCAACGGGTGGGGTCAGCAATATGAATCCACAGACGTTGGGTGCCATCGTCCAGAGTCTCTAAGCTCAGGCCATCGTCGATTTCTTGAGTGCTGGCGTCGTCTACGGTGTAGGCCTTAAGGTGGGTGAGGTCTATCCGGTGGGCGTCGGGGTCAGGCGGCGGAGACTGAAGACGCTGCTGCGCCATGGTAAGGGTTTCCTCAGAAAAGTGACCGGGAATTTGGCTGCGCCTGAGAGCCAGGTTTTCGTGGACGCTCCACAGTCCCAGTGCCACTAGGGCATCAAATGCACCCGCTGCTGTTGGGTTAATACCCAGAGCATGAAGAATTTCTACAGCCTGGGGGCGCTGGCTCGACTCGTCGCCCAACAGCGCTAGGCGCTCAAGGATTTCAAGGCGAGGCCGATCGCTCTTCTCCCACTCAACTAGGTCTCCCGCCATGGCCTGACGGGCCTTAGAGATAAACGATTCCCATTCCTGCTGACGTTGGGTTTCGCGCTCGAGTTGCCGCTGCAGCTCGTCAACTTGGGCAGCAGGGCGGGGTTCGTATCGATCGCCCTTCTGCTTAAAGAAAATCTTGTCTTCCACCAACAATCGGTGGGCTGCGTAGCAAAAGGTGGGGCTTTGGTCAGAGAACAGTAGCTCTGCCAAAGCAGCCGGGTCGGCAGACTCCCCGGCTTCGGCAAAAAACTCCCAGGCAATTTCTAAGCTGGAAGGATCGATATATGACCCTGCCTCTGCGGCGAAGGGGGCAATATCGACGGGTTTGTAGGTGTTGCCGCTGACCTCATAGGTGAGATCGCGGGGATGCAGGGTGTAGGCTTGACCCCGCTCGTCGATTACTACCCAGTTTTTTTTGCCCTCAGGGCGATCGACAACCCCCAGACGGGGCTGCCCCTGGTGCTTAAACTCGACTAGCATTCCTTTATCAACCAAGCCAACACCCTAGCGATCGTTATCCCTAGCCTAGCCTAGACTAGCCTTCCCCATTTACATAGGGCAGCAGGGCGATAATCCGCGCCCGCTTGATGGCAGTGGTGAGTGCCCGCTGTTGTTTAGCGGTCAAGCCAGTGATGCGGCGGGGCAAGATTTTGCCCCGCTCGGTGATGAACTTACGAAGCAGATCGACATCTTTGTAGTCGATCGGGTCTTCGGGCTTGATTGGAGATACTCGACGACGAAAATAGGCCATGGGTGCTAATTACTTGATTTCTTTGTGGATGGTGTGCTTGTTGCAGTGGGTGCAGAACTTTTTGAGTTCAATGCGATTGGTCGTATTACGACGGTTTTTTTGGGTGGTGTAGCGAGATACACCGTTAGAGCGCTTGTCGGGGTTGGTCCGACATTCGGTGCACTCTAGGGTTATGACGAGGCGGACGCCTTTAGCCATGACTATTTACCTGAAAATAGGGCGGGCAAAAAAAATGAAGACACAGCCTTCTATTATTTCACAGCCCGCCAAGATCGCCAACATCAATTTTGAGCACCGACAGGGATAGGGTGGCTTTGGCAGGCGGATGCTCAGCTCGAACATCATTTCGCGGCGCGCGAGGCGGGCTAGTCAGCAGGGGGGCAAGAGTATTCAGCTAAAAACTTGTTCAAATCGACAAAAGTGCCAGCCTGGGTGATGATGGGCTCTTCGTAGCCTTTCATCTCTATGGTGAAGTGCTTAAAGCAGGGGTCGTCTACCCCAGACTTTTGTAGGTATTTGTAGGTGGTTTCGCCAATGGCAATATCTAGGCCCAGGGGCTTAGTCGCAGATTCTAGGCGAAAGGCCGCGTTGACGGTGTCGCCCAAGGCGGTGTAGTCGGGGCGATCGCCGCTGCCGGTATTTCCAACCATGGCATAGCCCGTGTTAATGCCGGCCCCAATGCGCAGGGGGAACGGCAGCGGAAACTGCTCGTGAAGCTGGCTCGTCATTTCGGCCAAGGTGCTGACAGCCTGCAAAATCTTGATCATGCTGACTTGGTCGGCTCCCTCGGGACCATGGATCCATACCGTCATCACAGCATCGCCGATGTATTTGTCGACCCAGCTGCCGTACTGGCCAATAATTTCTCCGGCACGGCGAAACCAGGTACCAATGGCCTCGGAGAGAATTTTTTCGTCAATCTGGCGGGTCAGTACAGTGAAGTCGCGAATGTCGACCACCATGACCGAAATGAGCTGCCGCACGTGAAGCATAGCCGTAGCGGTAGCATTCTGACCGTGGACTCCACTCAGGGGCGCATCTGACGCCGCAGCGGCATCTTGAGGTGAGAAAAATCGCAGTTCGGTCTGGCCAAAGGTGAGCAGATCGCCATCGCGGAGAATGACCGGCACGCTGACCCGACGCCCGTTGACAAAGGTGCCGTTGCGGCTGCCCAGGTCAATTAGGTAAAACCGGCCGCTGTCGGCACCCTGAAGCATGGCGTGGTTGCGTGAAATCCAGCGGTCGGGCAGCACAAAATTATTGTCGTCACCCCGCCCTACCGTCCAGTAGCTGCCACCTGCCAAGGAAAGCTGGCGATCGCCGGAGCCGGTTTTAAGCGCAAGGTAGGGGCCAGATGAAGTCACAGCGGTACTATGAGGGCACTAAAGAAGGGTAATAACACGACTGCGCTAAAACTTAATCTGCGATCGCGGCAGATAACCCCAAACTATCCCTGAGTTGCCCCTATTATGCCAGAGATGCAAACCTAGTACCTAATCTAGGCTAGCGCCGCCGTCAGGAAAAACAAACCGTCAACCACCAGCGTGCTAAACACAGCTCCTCCAAAAGCCCACCAAGCCAGCTGTCGGGAGGTACTGAGGGCGATCGCTGTCGCCACCAGCAAGAACAGTACCAAAACTACGGCTCGGCAGGCTGCCACATCCGTTTGCAAGGTAGCGCTAGCCGCTCGCAGCACCAAAGGGGCCGCATCTGGACTGGTCAGCATCAGCTGCCGCCAGGTAGGAAACAGGTGCATCCAGTTGATGTACAAGTCTGTGACCGCCGTACCCAATAGTGACCCTAAGAAGAAGTAGCTGCCTACTCGACCCCAGCCTTGACACAGACAGACTAGGGCGATCGGCAAACCCAAGGCCTCAATCGGCAAGTGAACAACCGGATCCCATCGAAACCAGCCCCAGTAGAGCGAGCCCGTTAGCCAAATCCATCCAAAACCGACAATCATGTCGCCCCAGAGACTCCAACGAGAGCGCTGCATCAGCCACGCCCCCAGCCCCAGCCACAGAGGAGTAATGGCCAGGCTCACCCAAGGGAAGTAGCGCACCAAGGGAGCCTGCACAAACACCGGCAAAATCACCAGGCCCAGTGCTGCCCCAAAGACCTTAAGTTGAGGGCCTGACCGTGCTACCCAGCCCTGGATTAGGGCCAGCCATGGCAAAGTCTCTTTATCTGAAGCAGAACCGTAGGAAAGACTCAATGTAGACTCAACGTAATTATGAGTGTTTGATTAATCATTATTAACATAACATGCCCCCGGGGGGGATAGGGTAGCCAAAGCAGCGATCAGACCAGTATTAAGGTTGTCTTCAGATTAAGGCTGTCCCTCAGTTCATACTTAAACCAACCAAGGATTAAATGTGAACGAAGAACCTCAATGCCTCAGTACCGGATACTCTATCCGCTCCATAGAATAGTCAAGGTAAAGACAGTTGGAGAAAACTAACGCCAAGTTGGGAGGGCTACCGCATGAAAACAGTGTACTTATTTTAAGTGTTTAAGGAAGTATCCCAGGGAGGAGACAGAGTCAAGCCGGGTTTATCCTCCCAGGCGGTGACTGCGCTATGGCCGCAACCGCCCAGGCCTCCCGCTCGTTTTTAACTGGTGCCTCCGACTAGCAAGGCTAGATTTGCAACGCTATATCCACAGACTATGGTTACTCCTTTGTGAATAGTATGTTCCCTAAACTAGTAGCTACGGCAGCTCAACTAGGCAGCGGCGCACCCACGCCTGCTGCAGAAACGATGAACCTGTTCCAAGCCATCGTGATTGGCATTGTGCAGGGGCTAACGGAATTTTTACCCATCAGCAGCACGGCCCACGTCAAGATGATCCCCGTGGTGTTGGGCTGGGGCGACCCAGGGGTGGCGTTTACCGCCGTCATCCAGCTGGGCAGCATCGTGGCCATCCTTTACTACTTTTGGGATGACCTGCGCCAGGTGACGATGGGCACGGTCAAGGCCACCATGACTCGACAGTTTGACTCCTCAGAGTTTCGCCTGGGGCTGGGTATTTTGCTGGGCACAATTCCCATTGTGGTGGGTGGCCTCTTCGTCAAAATCTTCATCCCAGATTTTGACAATTCGCCGCTGCGCAGTGCTTCTACCATTGCCATTGTATCTATTTTGATGGCCCTGGCTCTGGCTGCTGCCGAGCTTGTGGGCCGCCACAAGCGCACCTTTGAGGCGCTCACTCTAAAGGATGGCGTGACCATGGGCTTTGCCCAAGTCCTAGCGTTGATTCCGGGCGTGTCGCGGTCAGGGTCTACCCTCACCGCTGGCCTGTTTATGGGGTTGGAGCGCTCGACAGCAGCGCGGTTCTCCTTTTTGCTGGGGGTGCCCGCCATTACGCTATCGGGGCTCGTAGAGCTGAAGGGATTGCTAGACACTGGGTTTGGGGCGGCTGGCCCGATGCCGCTGATTGGCGGCATCGCGGCGGCGGTGGTGTCGTCTTATCTGGCGATTTTTTGGCTGATTCGCTTTTTAAAGCAGCACAGCACCTGGGTGTTTGTGTGGTACCGCTTGGCCTTTGGAGCCGCCATTCTACTGGCGTTGGCTACCGGAAAAATGCAAAACATCTAATATAGGAAGGCACATTTTGCTTCTCCAAGGCTTTCCTTAGCTATGGCTGCCCCGGCTATTCGCCCCGCTCGCATTACCCGCGTGCTGCCCGACTCTATCGCAGACGAGATTGGTTTTGAGCCCGGCGATGCCCTAGTGGCCATCAACGGTCAGAAACCTCGCGACTTGATCGACTATCGGTTTCTCTGCGCTGACGAAGACCTAACCTTAGAGGTGCTAGACACCCGGGGTAAGACCCACCACGTTGACATCGAAAAAGAGATCGACGACGATCTGGGTCTGGAGTTTGACACCGCCCTCTTTGATGGGCTGATGCAGTGCAACAACGCCTGCCCCTTTTGCTTTATCGATCAGCAGCCCCCCGGCAAGCGCGGCACACTTTACCTCAAAGACGACGACTATCGCCTCAGCTTCCTCTATGGCAGCTACCTGACCCTCACCAACCTGCTACCCCAGGAGTGGGAGCGCATTGCCCAGATGCGGCTATCGCCCCTATATGTGTCGGTGCATGCGACGGAGGGGGAGGTGCGATCGCGCCTGCTCAAAAACCCCCGAGCCGGCCAAATTCTCGATCAGCTGGCCTGGTTCCGCGACCAGCGCCTGCAAATTCACGCTCAGGTGGTGGTTTGTCCTGGCATCAACGATGGCACCCACCTAGCCACCACCTTGGGAGATTTGGCCCGGTTTCATGAGGGCGAGGTGCCGGCGGTAGCTTCAGTGGCGGTGGTTCCCGTGGGCCTCACCCGGTTTCGCCCCGCCGATGACGAGCTGACACCAGTGACTCAGGCCCAGGCCCAGCAGGTGATTGCTCAGGTGCAAGCCTTCCAGCAGGACTGCCAGCGGCGGTTTGGCACAAACTTTGTCTGGCTAGCCGATGAGTGGTTCTTGATTGCCCAGCAAGAGGTGCCCGACGAGAGCCACTACGAAGACTATCCCCAACTGGGCAACGGAGTGGGGTCGATTCGTCAGTTTCTCAAAGAATTTCAGCAGTCAGCTGACGACTACTTGCCGGAGGCCGTCAGCCCACCGCGCAGGTTGACTTGGGTAGTGGGCAATGCGGTAGCGCACGCCTTTCAGCCCATCGTCGATCGCCTCAACCAAGTCCAGGGTTTGACCGTTTGCCTAGCTGCTTTGTCCAGCGATTACTGGGGACGAGAGATGACGGTAACCGGGCTGCTGACCGGCCACGATCTGCTGCTGGGGCTGCACGATTCGCCTGACCTTCAACCACCGATGCAGAATCACCCTCCGTCCCGGCATGGCCTTCTGGGCGATGCCCTACTGCTGCCGGCGGTCATGCTTAAGCCCAGCGATTCGGGCCAGGCCCAAGACACTCTGTTTTTAGACGACCTCAGCGTCGCCGAAATCAGCCAGCGCCTTGGCTGTCCAGTGATTCCCATAGACGACACCGATGCTTTAGTGCAGGCCTGCTGCGGCGATCTGCCCGACCACAGCTTCGCTGACTTGCAGCCCGCCGCTGGCTATTGGACACCGTCGTGATTGTACTAAACGGTTTAGTTTGCTAAGCTGGTGACTGAAAATTTTGTGGCTAATTCTTCTCCTCCGAGAGGATAGATCGGGCTTCGTCAGGTCTAACTTTGGTTAATGCCGATATGCTAAAAAACTGTGGCGGAAATTTTCGTTTTTCCCGTTGGTGACTCAATTTAGGTAGTGATAGCCCATGGTGTCTATGCTTTACTCTTATTGCCGTTGCCTTATACCGCTAAGCTTGGGCATTACTCTATCTAGCTGGTCCGCTGCGGGGTTGGCTAATTCTGAGCCTCGTCCATTGGAAGACGAGGGGCCAGGAATCAGTATTACCCAGGCCGAAACTGAAGCCCTAGAGGCATCCCCAGCCGCTATTGAGGATGTGCCTGCCCCAGGGGCAGGCACACCAGGGTTGGAGCCTGGCGAAGAGGCTGTGCCTTTAGACGCTGACGGAGCCACTACTCCCTCCTCTACGGCGCGGACTGGCCCTCTAATACCCCAGTCCGATCGCCCCACCGATCAAGGTTTTGAGACTCCGCCTGACTACCTGGCTCCCAGTCCTAATCCTCTGCTGGTGCCCACCCAGCCCGAGGAGGTAGAAATTTTGGGTACCCAGCCGTTGTCCTTGGAAACGGCCCTGGAGCTGGCCTACCGCAACAGCGAAGAACTGCGGGTTGCGCAGCTGCGGCTGGAGCGTAACCAGGCCGGTTTGAGGGTTCAGCAGGCGGCGCGGCTGCCTACAGTAGATGTGGGGGCCGATCTGCAAACCAGCAACCAGTCGTCACCGGGGTCGGGGGGAACCTTTGACTCTACCCGCACCACCCTGGGCAGTACCCTCAGAACCGACTATGACCTCGGCCTGTCGGGGGAGCGGCAGGCCCGCATTCGCGCCGCAGAACGCCAGGTGCGAGTCTCTGAGCTTCAGGTTGAGCAAACCCGTGAAGATTTGCGGCTCAATACCACCACCGACTACTACGCGGTGCAGGAGGCGATCGAGCAAATTCGCATTAATCAGGCCTTTTTAGAGGCCGCTGAGCGCAACTTGCGCGATACCCAGCTGCGAGAAGAAGTGGGCGTTGGTACCCGGTTCGACGTATTGCAGGCCGAGGTGCAGGTAGCCAACGCGCGCCAAACCCTTACCCAGGCCACTAGCCAGCGCCAGATTGCCCAGCGTCAGTTGGCCCGACGGCTGAACATTCAGCCCTCGATCGATCTGACCACCCTGGCCGTCAATATTGCTGGAGCCTGGCCGCTCTCCCTGGAGGAAAGTATTGTGCTAGCCTTTCAAAATCGGGCCGAGCTAGAGCAATTTTTGGTCGAGCGAGAGTTCAACGATGCTCAGCGTCAGGCTAGCCTGGCAGCGGTTCGCCCTAATCTGGGAGTGTTTGCCCAGTACGGAGTCCAGAGCTTGCTGAGCTCATCGTCGGGGGCATCATCCAGCATCGATGACGGGTTTTCGCTGGGGGCACAGTTCAACTGGCGGCTGTTTGACGGCGGGGCCGCCCGAGCCGCCGCTGACCAGAGCGAAATCGACATTGAAACCGATGAGTCGGAGTTTGAGAGTGCCCGCAACGACATTCGGGTGCAGGTGGAAGAGGCCTACTACACCCTGGTGTCTAACCAGTCGAATATTGACACGGCTTCGGTGGCTGTCAACCAGGCGGAGGAAGCACTGGAGCTGGCCAACCTGCGGTTTAATGCCGGGGTGGGCACGCAGCTAGAGGTGATCAATGCCATTCGAGATCTAACTGAAGCCCAGGGTAACTTGGTGACCGCAGTGCTTGAATACAACCGCGCCTTAGCCCGCCTAGATCGAGCCGTAAGCAACCTAGACACCCCAGCCGACAATACTCCGGAAACTATTCAGGAATAGGCGCTGGGCAATGTTGGCGATTCTCTGCTGTGGCTAATCTTTACCTTGGTGACGACTGCTACCAAGCCATAGTCGAGGCGGCTGTCGCTAGCTACCCCAAGGAATGCTGTGGGCTGCTAGTGGGCCGACGTGGGTCTGAGGAAGAGCAGCGTGGCGAGGCCGATCGCACGGTGGTTGAGGTTGTCGCCTTAACCAATGCCTGGGAGCCATCGCTCCTGGACTATACCGACCCCGCAGGCGAGGGAGACCACAGCCTGAGCGATCGCTACTGGATCGACCCCGCCGATATGTTGGCAGTACAGCGATCGGCGCGAGAACGAGGGCTAGAGATTATTGGCGTGTTTCACTCTCACCCCGACCATATAGCGGTGCCGTCGGAGTGCGATCGCACCCTCGCCTGGCCCATTTATTCCTACATCATTGTTTCGGTGATGGCGGGGCAAGTGGCCGACTTCAAAAGCTGGCAACTCAATGACCAAAACCAGTTCAAGCCCGAGCCTGTGAAAATGATTGGATCATCTGCCAACAAAGCCTCATTCTTGTCCTAAGCTTAAATGATGTAAAAAACGGTCTGGGACATGACCGTTTTTTGTTTTTACCGCCACAGTTTCTCTGCCGAGGCCATGCTCAACCCAAACCTGGACGACATTCAGCTCACCAAAGAAGAGTACGAGCGCTACTCCCGCCACATCATTCTGCCGGAGGTGGGTCTCGATGGGCAGAAGAAGCTCAAGGTCGCCAGCGTGCTCTGCGTGGGCACCGGAGGCCTGGGTTCGCCCCTGCTGCTGTATCTGGCCGCTGCTGGCATTGGCCGCATCGGCATTGTTGACTTCGACATTGTCGATCAGTCGAACCTCCACCGCCAGGTGATCCACAGCGAGTCGTGGGTAGGCAAGCCCAAAATCGAGTCGGCCAAAAGCCGCATTCTTGAAATCAACCCTCACTGCCAGGTTGACCTCTACGAAACTCGCCTCAGCGCCGAGAATGCCCTGGGCATCTTTGAGCCCTACGACGTAGTGGTTGACGGCACTGATAATTTCCCCACCCGCTACCTGGTCAACGACGCCTGCGTGCTGCTGGGCAAGCCCAACGTCTACGGCTCCATCTTTCGCTTTGAGGGCCAGGCCACAGTCTTTAACTACCAGGATGGCCCCAACTATCGCGACCTCTACCCCGAGCCGCCGCCGCCGGGGCTAGTCCCCTCCTGTGCGGAGGGTGGCGTGCTGGGCGTGCTGCCCGGCATCATCGGCGTCATTCAGGCCAACGAAACCATCAAGGTGATTTTGGGTACGGGCAACACCCTCAGCGGTCGTCTGCTGCTCTACAATGCCTTGGAGATGACCTTTAGAGAACTGAAGCTGCGGCCCAACCCCGTCCGCCCGGTGATCGAAAAGCTGATCGACTATGAAGAGTTCTGCGGCATTCCCCAAGCGCGTATGGAGGCAGAGAAAGAGTTGGCTGACATCTCCGAAATGACCGTCATTGAGCTGAAGCAGGTGCTCGACAGTGGGGCCGAAAACGTGCTGTTGCTCGATGTCCGCAACCCCAACGAGTACGAAATTGCCCGTATCCCTGGCTCGGTGCTGGTGCCGCTGCCCGATAACGAGAATGGTGACGGGGTAGATCAGGTCAAAAGCCTGCTCAACGGCCACCGCCTGATTGTGCACTGCAAAATGGGCGGGCGATCGGCCAAAGCTTTAGGCATTCTCAAGCAGCACGGCATTGAGGGCACCAACGTGAAAGGTGGTATTACCGCCTGGAGTCAAGAGGTAGATGCCTCAGTTCCCGAATACTAGGTTCCTAGCGTTAGCCAAATGCCCCGGTGGAAAAATTCCACTGGGGCATTTCTGTTGATTCGTTCTATTCCAGAGTTGTTATCATCGGGCACGGGTTCCTTGGGAGGCAGAATGATGATGCGGTTTAAACGTAGTCTTGGGGGTGCGATCGCCCCAAAGGGCGGGCCTTTGGCCATCGCTCCGAAAAGCGGGCCTTTAGCCATTGCTTTAAAGAGCGGGTCTCTAGCCCTTGCCGCCATCGTCCTCACCGCTCATCCCGGTTGGGCGCTGCCAGGGCAAACGGTGAACCTAACCGAGTCGTGGATTCGCAACAACCCTACCCTCAAGCCTGCCCCCGGCGATCGCCTTGCCATTAATCGCCTGGTTGCCCCTGGGCAGCGGTTTACCTTCCAGGCGTCGGTGTTTCCGATCAGTGGCGTCGTGCCCAATCAAAACCCTCACCAGATTCGCTCTGAGCGCTTTAGCCTGGCTGACCACGCCAACCCCATTACCGTTGACCGGCTCGATGAGTCGTTGCGGGCTATTTATGGGCAAGAGATTTTCAATGACTATCGTCAGGCAACGGTGCTGCTGCGCTATCCAGCCCGGGGCGCTAGGGCAAACCCGACAGATAACCCTAACCTGGTGCTGCGGGGTGAAGTGCGGCAGGGAGAGCGCTTTGCCTACTGGCAGGAAATTGCCTACGATCGCGCCGGCACCGCCTACCTAGGCCGCATGGCTGTTTTCGTCAAAGACGACCTGCCTGCCCTTCAGACCCAGCTAACCCGCTAGCTTTGAGGTATAGGAGCAGCTCTCAGTTCACGCTCAAACGCCTTTTCCCTGCTCAAGCACCCACTGCTTTAGTAGGCCGTTTACCTGGTCGGGGACCTCATCGTGGGGGCAGTGACCGGCCTGTAGGTAGTGTTCCGTCAGCGTGGGATAGTACTGACGGAATTGCGCTCCTTTGGCGCGACAGTTCATCCAGGGGTCACCTTCGCCCCACAGCATGAGCAGGGGGCAGCTCATTTTCTGCAGCAGCACGTCCACGTTTTCGCCCTGGCGCGACTTAAAGACCGAGGCAAACACTCTGGGGGCACCGGGATCGAGGGCGGGGCGACGAATGTCCTCCACTAGTTGGTCGGTAATGGCGGTTTTATCCAGATACACCTGTTGCAGGGTGCGGCGAATAGTGGCAGGTTGGCGCACGTACTGAAACAGCAGCCAGCTCGGCAGCGGCTGCAGCATGAGCGATTGGATCAGCTTTGCGATCGGGTTGGGTGGTGGGGGAGGGGTTTGAGCGGGAGAAGAAAATGGCCCAGCGCTGTTTAACAGCACCAATCCAGCGGCTGACTCAGGATGGTTTGCCGCCACGCACAGCGACGCATATCCACCGAGGGAATTGCCCACCAGTACCGCCGGACGACCGATTACTTCAGTGATGAAATCGTGGAGCTGCGCCTGCCACAGGTCGCCGCTGTACTGCCAGTCCGGCTTAGCCGATCGCCCAAACCCTAGCAGGTCGATCGCCCACACCTGAAAATCGGCCTGCAACCCCTGAATGTTTTTGCGCCAGTGGTCAGTAGACGCACCAAAGCCGTGGACTAACAGCAGAGGAGGGCGTTGCTCCTTTGGAGAGGCTTCGTCAGCGCTAGGAGCATCGCCAGCGACCACATAGTGAATCGCCTGGTCGCGCCAAGTCCAGTAGGTGCCCTGGGCGCTATCGACGGGTTGGGAGGCAGTGGCAGTCATAGGGGCTCGACAAGGAATTTTGTAAACAAGTGTTACTTAAAATGGTAGCGAATCTAGCGGTCGCCAGCCCGTAAGGATGACAAACCGGCAAATACCAGGCATTGTTGCAGATAAACGCTAGCAAGCCTGGTGCCATGGCCGCTCTTTCTCGCCCCCGCCGATCGCCGAACCGCCGCGAATTTTCTAAGTACGATGCCCGCCGCTTGAGAGCCCGCTGGTTTGAGCGCATCATGGCGATGATTGCACTGTTCAACCTGGCATTGGTGATCGGCGATCTGAGCTATATTCCCCTGCGCGATCTGTATCTAAAATTGCTGCCGGGCCTGACTATCTGGTATGGCGAAACCTTTAAGGGCATTGAACCCCACCGCTTTACAGCCAACTATCTAGACACGGTAGAGCAACTCGAAGAGCAGGTGGCCCAAACGGGGCTAACCTCCACCGCCGCCCAGGCTATTTTGATTGACCTACAGCAGCAAAGCGCCGCCATGGTGGCCGAAAATCCGTTTCAGACTGCCAATCGGTCGGGCAATCTGGAGCAGATTAAAAACAAAATGCGCGATCGCATCGGGCTTGAGTCAGCCACCGAATCGCTGACTGAGTTTTGGAGCGCCGACCACCTCAGCGAAGCCGGTTTTTCTGCCGAAATGGCCTTTTTTAAGAGCGAGGTACAGCCCTTAGTCGAGACCAATTTTTTTCGGCGGATTGCTGTTCACGGTGGGTTTGTAGACTTATTTTGGCGTGTCGACCTTTGGTTTAATCTGCTGTTTGGTCTAGAGCTGTTGGCCCGCAGCATCTACCTCGATCGCCGCTACAAAAACTTCACCTGGCGCGATGCTATCCTGTGGCGCTGGTTCGACATTCTGCTGATTATTCCGTTTAGCGCCCTGCGATTGCCCTGGCTGGCCCTAGCGCGCCTGATTCCAGTCACCATTCGCATTAACCAGTCAAATTTAATCAACTTAGAGCCCATTCAAAGCCGCATCAGCCGCTTTGTCATCAGCCAGGTCGCCGTCGAAATTACCGAAATTGTGGTGCTGCGCATGATTGACCAAATGCAGTCACTGGTGCGCGATGGCAGCATCTCCAAGGCCCTATTAGAGCCTAGCTCCCGGCGCTACATTGAGGTTGGCGGCGTCAATGAGCTAGAGGTGATTTCGCAACGGCTGGCCGCCCTAACGGTCTATAACGTGCTGCCCCAGGTCAAGCCCGAGGTTGACGCCCTGCTCAAGCACGCCGTTACCCAAGCCTTCGATCGCACCCCCGGTTACCAAGGGTTTCGCCAGCTGCCAGGGGTTGGCAATCTGCCCGACCAAATGGCCGAGCAGGTGGTTTCGCAGCTCTCGGCCAACCTCTACGGTGCTGTGAAAGGCTCGCTAGAAAACCAGTCGGACGGCGATCTCACCCAGGCTCTTGTACAAAAGCTGGGCGATACCTTCAAAGCTCAGCTCAAAGAAAACGAGAATATTGAAGAGATCGAAGCCCTAATAGTCGATTTTCTCGAAGAATTTAAGCTCAATTACGTCAAACGCCTCGCCAGTGCCGACGTCGATCGCCTGATCGAAGAGCGCTATCAGCTCTACAACGTTTCCCAGGGAAGCCTTAAGGGCGATCGCTAACCTAGCCTCTGCAACCCGCCCTACCTAACTGAAAATTGTCTTCCTTAAGATAGATGCTCAAGCACTTATCTATTCCTTTTTAGCTCTGCATTTGGGTAGAGGGAGTTCTATCCTGCCAATTGTTATATTGGGCACAGTCAAAAGGGTACTCTACAGATAAGAGCGTTTATCTAAATCGTCTACTGAATTGGAAGCCAATACTGTTATGTCTACTCACAATACCGATCCTAATAACCAAGACTTTGAAACGTCAATCAACGCTCGACCAGTAACTCCGGACGAAGTTGCCTACCGTGATGGCTACGTTAGTGGTAAGTCGGCGGACCAGCTAGAGCAAGAGCGCCGTCGGGCTGACGAAGCCAGAGTCCACGAAGAAAACGCCAGACTACGGGCCGACAACGGTGTCTCTACGGGTCTCATTCTCGGTTTGGTACTGGCCGCTGTAGCCGTTGTGGTTGGTGCAGTTGCCTATGTCTACAGTGACGCCAACGACGGCGCAATCATCTCCGTGCCTCAGGCCCCAGCACCCGAGGCCCAGACCCCAGAACCCCCTAACGAAACCACCATCATCGAGCGCACCATCGAGCGTACTCAGGAAGTTGTGCCTGCTCCCAGCAACACGGAACCCCCCGAGATTAACGTCGAACTGAATAATCCTGTGCAACAGGCTCCTAGCGCCCCTCCTGCGGCCCCGAGTGCTGCTCCTGCCGCTCCTAGCGCAGCTCCCGCAAGCCAAGCCCAACCTGAAGCTGAGCCCACTCAGGCGGCCCCCCAAGACACTCAGCCCCAATAGTTACGCCAAGCTTGGCCTCAATATCCTCACGGCACCCGGTTAACCACTATTCAACTTGGATAGCCATAGGAGACTAGAAAGGAAGTCGTAACGAATAGCGACTTGCATAAGCAAAAGGAGCACCGTCATGGACAGTGCTCCTTTTGCTATGGGAGCAATTCTAAGGCTGACCAGTTCGGCTATCGCGAGGTGAAATTCGTGTAGACCGTTACCCCTCAGGATTCTGGGGGCAGCAACCGCAGGGGCAAACAGCTATAGCTTTTGATCTGCGCTGAGCGTTATGAGTCGGCGAACACGTAACGAGTTAGCACTCGCATTGCTTCCTGCTGGCGATCGGTAGGAATGGCTTTGCTCCACTCGATTGAGTCAGAAAAACCCACGTGGCTCATTTCCAAAATCACTCGGTTTACGGCCGTGGGGCGGCCAATAACGAGAATGCGAACCTTATCGCGATGGTCATTGGCTGACCCTTTGGGGCGATCGCCCGCAGAAGACGTAGCCTCATGCTCTGACGAGGCGCTGGCATACAAAAAAGTTTTAGGCATAGTGGGTTAAGGGATAGGGAGTTCAACATACATCTGCGGTGACGACTCAGGCCGTGGTCAAAACGTTGAATACCCAGCTAGGAAATGGCTAGAGCCACGTTCCCAAGGCATGCAGGTACACCTATCCCTAGCGTATTCACAGTAATAGCTGACGGTGCTTTACATCAGTGAATTTACGGATAATTTAAAGTTGGCGAAGGCCGCTTTCTGGTCGGATTAGGCCAATAATTCTTTCTAAAGATGAAATCCGTTCTAAAACTGGCGGTGCCCCTGATCTCTATGGCCTCATCAGAGCTTTGCCAAACCTGACGGAGTAGGGCGTTTGTCTGCCCGGCGACAATCTTTCGACTTATCTGCTAGACTATAGCTTCGTCCAGCCATCCGGTCTGCGCTGGCCAACAGAATTTGCTTAGCAGCCGTTCTTTTGATTAAATTCACTGCTCTTATGACTGGGCCCAGGTAGTTGATTTGGGATAGGGGCACCACTCGGAGCAAAAAACTAAATGACTTTTGAGCAACTCGGTCTTGCGGCCGGTCTACTGCGTGCGGTTGCCGATCAGGGTTACACAGAACCCACACCGATTCAGCTAAAGGCAATCCCCGCGATTTTAGACGGGCAAGACATCTTAGCCAGTGCCCAGACGGGTACGGGCAAAACCGCAGGCTTTACGCTGCCTATGTTGCAGCGGTTGGCCGAAAATAAGAGCACAGGGCGACGCCTGCCCCGCGCACTAATTCTCACCCCTACCCGTGAGCTGGCCGCTCAGGTGGGCGACAGTGTAACGACCTACGGTAAGCACCTGCCCTTTAGAGCAGCTATGATCTACGGCGGCGTTAGCTTTGGCGGCCAAATTCGCCAGCTGCGCCAGGGCGTCGATATTTTGATCGCCACCCCGGGCCGTCTGCTGGACCACGTCAGCCAGGGCACTATCGATCTCAGCGCAGTGGAGATTTTGGTGCTGGATGAGTGCGATCGCATGCTCGACATGGGCTTCATCCACGACATTCGAAAAATCATGGCGCAGCTGCCCGAAGAGCGCCAGACACTGATGTTCTCGGCTACTTTCTCTAAGCCCATTCAGCAGCTGGCTCATACTCTACTGAAGTCGCCGGTGCAGATTGAGGTCGCTCAGCGCAACACCACCGCCGAGCGAGTTGAGCAGGTAGTGCACCCCGTCGATCGCCACCGCAAGCGGGAATTGCTTTCCCACATCATTGGCTTCCACAACTGGCAGCAGGTGTTGGTGTTTACCCGCACCAAGCACGGTGCTAACCGCCTGGCTGAGCAGCTAGCTAAAGACGGTCTGAAAACCGCTGCCATCCACGGCAACAAGACTCAGGCTGCCCGCGCCCGCGCCCTGAAAGATTTCAAACAGGGCCGAGTGCGGGTGCTGGTGGCTACCGACGTGGCCTCTCGCGGCATTGACATCGATCAGTTGCCCTACGTGGTCAATTTTGAGATGCCCAACGTGCCCGAAGACTATGTGCACCGCATTGGCCGCACAGGCCGGGCGGGCAACGAGGGTCGCGCCGTGTCGCTGATTAGCGACGATGAGCTCCCTCTACTGATCAGCATCGAGCGCATGCTCAAGCAGACCATTACCCAAGACATAGTGCCTGGTTACGAACCGTCCTTTTCCTCTGATACGACGAGGGCTAGATCTGCCGCGGCTCCGGCTAGCCCTCGTCGCCAACGTCCTCGTCGCCGCAGCGGCGGCAGCAGCCCTAGCGCTCCTCGCCGAGCTGGCGCTGGTGCCAGAGGCTAATTGACTTCGCCTAGGGATGAATCAAACCTTCCCTAGCCAGCTAAACCGCACTGACCGAAAACCCCTTTGTTTTCTAATTGAGAAGGCAAAGGGGTTTTTTGATGACAAGCAGCTTGGGGATTGGTGGGGGCGATCGCATCTTTATCCCCAGGCCAAGTTCAAATCCAATCACCCCAACTCAAGCAGCCTTAGACAAACTACCCATCGCACCCTACAGCTCGATTTTTACCAGGATTTGACCTCAACTTCTACATTGTGCTGTCGCGCTTTAGGGCATAGGCCATCAGCATGGCGTGGGTGCCGCGTTCCTCCTGATCAAGGGGGCGGCGCTGGGTATACGTACCATCAGCCCCCATCTCCCAGGCCTGGCGATTGTCGGCCTGCAAAATATCGAGGATGTTTTGCAGCTCCTTGATCAGCTTCGGGTCTTCAATCGGCACAACCGCCTCCACCCGGCGATCGAGGTTGCGGGTCATCCAGTCGGCGCTGCCGATGTAGTACTCGGGCTGTCCGCTGTTGTGGAAGCAGAAAATGCGGGAGTGCTCTAAGAACCGACCGATGATGCTAATCACGCGGATGTTCTCGCTGATGCCAGGGATGCCGGGTCGCAGACAGCAGATGCCGCGCACAATTAAGTCAATTTCGACCCCCGCCTGGGAGGCTTCGTAGAGCAGCCTAATAATGCGGCCATCGACCAAAGAATTCATCTTGGCGACAATTTTGCCCTGGCCGCCGCCCTGAGCGTAGTCGATCTCGCGACGAATGAGGGATTCCATGCGATCGCGCAGCGTCAACGGTGCCACCAGCAGCTTGCGGTAGGCCTTCTGGCGTGAGTAGCCGGTGAGAAAGTTGAACAAATCGCTGAGGTCAGCCCCCAACTCCTCCTGACCGCTAAACAAACTTAGGTCAGTGTAGAGCCTGGACGTTTTGGAGTTGTAGTTGCCGGTGCCAATATGCACATAGCGGCGAATGTTGTCGCCCTCTTCGCGCACCACCAGAGTGGTTTTAGTGTGGGTTTTAAGCCCCACAATGCCGTAGACCACGTGTACCCCGGCGTCTTCCAGCTTTTTAGCCCACTCAATATTGTTGGCTTCATCAAAGCGGGCCTTGAGCTCGACTAAGGCCACCACCTGCTTGCGATTTTCTGCCGCTGTGATCAGCGCTTTGATAATGGGTGAGTCACCGGATGTGCGATAGAGCGTTATTTTAATCGTCAGCACCTTGGGGTCAACGGCCGCCTGGGCAATAAACTCCTGCACCGAGGCCCGAAACGATTCGTAGGGGTGGTGCACCAAGATGTCGCCATCGCGCAGGGCGGCGAAGAAATTGGGCGGGTGCTCAGAATAGTTTCGGTTGCCCTCGTCGTCGAGCATCATCACCGGCTTGAGCCGCGGGGGAATTAGGCGCGTCCAGGGTTTATCCTTTAGCTCCGGCAAAGGCAGTGATAGAAAAAAGAACAGATCCCTCAGATTTAATAGACCATCAATCTCATAGATGCGATCGCTGCCTACCCCTAGCTCGCGCATTAACCCTTCTTTTAGATCAGCGGGCATAGTGCTTTCGATCTCAACCCGGCAGATAAACCCCTCTAGTCGCCGCTTGCTGATTTCTTTTGCGATCGCCAGCAGCAAGTCATCGGCTTCATCCTCCAGCACGGGAAAGTCGGCATCACGGGTAATTCTAAAGAGGTGATGACTGACGATTGTCATGCCCGGAAACAGATAGCCCAGATTTTCGGCAATTACCTGCTCCAGGGGCACCCCAATCCAGACGCAGGGTTTGCTCTTGTAGGTGCACAGCGGCTCGGGCATACCCACAAACCGAGGCAGGTTGCTGGGCACTTTAACGCGAGCAAAGCGCTCCACCCCAGTGTCGGGATCGGCTACCTTAACCGCCAGGTTTAAGCTCAGATTCGACATGCGCGGAAACGGGTGCGAGGGGTCAACGCTGAGCGGCGTCAGCACCGGAAAGATCCGCTTCTCAAAGTAGTCCTTTAAAAAGAGGATCTGCTCTTGGGCGAGGTCGCGATAGCTTTGCAGGTAAACCCCGTGCTTGATCAGGGCTGGGCGCAGCTCTTGCTCAAAGGTTTGCTGCTGGAGCGCGATCTTTTCAACCAGGTGCGATCGCATGATCTCCAGCTGCTTGATCGGCGTCAGCTGATCGGGCGTCTCAGGATGCACACCTGCCTCAGCCTGCTCCATCACGCCTGAGATGCGCACCATAAAAAACTCGTCCAAATTGTCGCTGTAGATCGCCAAAAGCTTCAGCCGCTCCAGCAGCGGTGTGCGAGGATCAAGGGCCTCGTGAAGTACCCGCTCATTAAACCCCAGCCAGCTGATCTCGCGGTTGATGTAGTACTGCGGGGCACTCAAATCAGCGCTTTGGTCGGCCACCTTTACTTTAGCCATGGCTTTCCTTAACCCCCCAAGTGTGTTGTTAGGGCATTTTAGCGATGCAACCTAATGGTTTGGTTAAGGTGTAGCGCTGCACCAACCATCATAACCTCGTAGAAACCTAGCAGTGCCTTCGCCCTAGCAAACCGAGGTTTAGATAAAGTCAGCGCGATCGTCGTAGGCAGTAACGCTCTAGTGATACTCTGAATGATGGCGCTTTAAAATGTAACAGTAAATTAAAAGCGCCCGAGACAGCTGATCATACGGAATAGGCGCAAGCATGGTCACCACAGCAGAACAAACCAACGTTGGCTACATTACTCAAATTATTGGCCCAGTTGTAGACATTAAGTTTACGGCTGGCGAGATGCCAAGAATCTACAATGCCCTCAAAATTCAGGGCACAAACCCCGCTGGCAACGAAGTTGCCGTTACCTGCGAAGTGCAGCAGCTCCTGGGCGATTCCCAGGTGCGGGCCGTTTCGATGAGCACCACCGACGGTCTAGTGCGGGGCATGAAAGTTGTCGATACTGGCCTTCCCATTAGCGTGCCCGTAGGCGCTGCTACCCTGGGCCGAATTTTCAACGTGCTGGGTGAGCCCGTAGACGAAAAAGGGCCTGTCAATGTTGACACCACTTCCCCTATTCACCGCTCGGCTCCTAAGTTCACCGAGCTAGAAACTAAGCCCACGGTATTTGAGACCGGCATTAAGGTCATCGACCTGCTGGCTCCCTATCGTCGCGGCGGCAAAGTGGGCTTGTTTGGCGGTGCGGGCGTGGGCAAAACCGTATTGATTCAAGAACTGATCAACAACATCGCCAAAGAGCACGGCGGTGTGTCAGTGTTTGGCGGTGTCGGTGAGCGTACTCGCGAAGGCAACGACCTCTACAACGAATTCATCGAGTCTGGCGTCATCAACGCCGACGACTTGGGCAAGTCTAAGGTAGCCCTAGTCTACGGCCAGATGAACGAACCCCCTGGGGCACGCATGCGCGTGGCGCTGTCGGCGCTGACCATGGCCGAGTACTTCCGCGATGTCAATAAACAAGACGTGCTGCTGTTCATCGACAATATCTTCCGGTTTGTGCAGGCTGGTTCTGAAGTATCTGCACTGCTAGGCCGCATGCCCTCCGCTGTGGGATACCAGCCCACCCTGGGCACCGACATGGGTGACCTGCAAGAGCGCATTACCTCTACTTTGGAAGGCTCCATCACCTCCATCCAGGCGGTGTATGTGCCGGCAGACGACCTGACTGACCCCGCTCCGGCCACCACCTTTGCCCACCTAGATGCAACTACGGTGCTGTCTCGGGCACTGGCCTCTAAGGCCATTTACCCGGCGGTTGACCCCCTTGACTCTGCTTCTACCATGTTGCAGGCCAGTATTGTCGGCGACGACCACTACCAGACCGCCCGAGCTGTGCAGTCTACCCTTCAGCGCTACAAAGAGCTGCAAGATATCATCGCCATTCTCGGTCTAGATGAACTCTCCGAAGATGACCGTCTGATAGTAGCCCGCGCCCGCAAGATTGAGCGTTTCCTCTCCCAGCCCTTCTTTGTGGCTGAAATCTTTACCGGTTCTCCCGGTAAGTACGTGTCTCTGGAAGACAACATCAAAGCTTTTAAGCAGATTCTGTCTGGCGAACTTGATGAGATTCCTGAGCAGTGCTTCTACCTCAAGGGCGGTATTGAAGAAGTGCTAGAAGCTGCTGAAAAGATCAAGGCTGAGAAATAGCTTCTGCTGTTGGGGGCTTGGCATAGTTCTAGCCCCCAGCATCCTGTCACAATCCCTATTGCATTTTTGCTATGGCATTAACCGTTCGTGTAATTGCCCCAGACAAAACCGTCTGGGACTCTGAGGCAGAAGAAATTATCTTGCCCAGCACTACTGGGCAGCTGGGCATCTTAGCTGGCCACGCGCCTCTCCTCACCGCCCTTGATATTGGGGTGATGCGGGTGAGAGCTGATAAAGAGTGGGTTCCCATTGCGCTGATGGGTGGCTTTGCTGAAGTTGACAGCAACGAAGTCATTATTCTGGTCAACGGGGCTGAGCGGGGCGATGCGATCGATCTCCCTAAGGCTCAAGCGGCCTATCAAGAAGCCGAGGCTCGTCTGAGCGAGGTTGACTCAGAAGATAAGTCGGCCACAATTCAGGCCCGTCAGGGCCTCAAGCGCGCTAGAGCTAAACTTCAGGCGGCTGGCGGACTCAAGTAGCCTGCTGACAACAACCCCACTCATTCAAAAGCCCACCGGTTGAGTAACCGATGGGCTTTTGAGTAGATTTATAACTTTAGTGGAGGTTTAGCAGCGAGGGATGTTCTAAACCGAAGCTCTTAGCCAAGATTTGATTCTTAGCTAAACGCTGATCGAACCATCACGAACTACCGGTAAAGGTAATTTCTGGAAAGCGATCCTGGGCTTCGGTCAGGGGTTTGCCCTTACCTTCTTCCTGCCAGTAGTTAATAATCTCGGTAGCCTGGTTGAGAATTTCAACCCGCTCCTCTTCTTCGATCCAGGGCTTGCTCTCAAGCTCTGTTTTCATTTGTTCCCAGGCATCGTTACGGGGCCAGAAGAAATAAGAGGTGAGCGGGCTGGTGCCCTTGCCTACCACCTGATCAACCGCCAGCGCAACGTCGCCTTCTAGCCAGAGTACTTTTAGGACAAATCTGGACAAGTAAACCTCCGCTGCAATTCCAAAAATACTACAGTCTATAATTCTATCACCTTGCTTCCCTGCTCTCTACCCTAAGTCTGCATTCTATGACCTCTTTGGCTGCCCCTCGGGCGATCGCGGTGTTTGATATTGACGGCGTACTGCGGGATGTGGGCAACTCCTATCGCCGTGCCCTGGCCGATACGGTAGAGGAGTTTACTAGTGGTCAATACCGGCCCACATCGGAAGATATTGACGCATTAAAGGGTGAGGGCCAGTGGAATAACGACTGGGAAGGCTCCCAGGAGCTGGTGTACCGCTATTTTGAGACTCAAGGAGAAGATCGGGATGCGATCGCTCTTGACTACGACCAGATCGTCGAGTTCTTTCAGCAGCGCTACCGTGGGCCTAATCTCAAAGACCCCGACCAATGGACGGGCTATATTACCCAGGAGCCGCTGCTGGTGGATGCGGCTTACTTTGACGAGCTGACGCGCGATCGCATCCCCTGGGGATTTTTTAGCGGGGCCACCCAGGGGTCGGCTCGCTTTGTGCTAGAGCGGCGACTGGGGCTAAGTAATCCGGTGCTCGTAGCCATGGAAGATGCCCCTGGCAAGCCTGACCCCGCCGGGCTGCTAGCCGTGGTGGAGCGTTTGACAGATCAGCACGGGCTCCCTGCTGATCTGTCGGTGATCTACGCTGGCGATACCGTTGCTGACATGCAGACTGTTGTGCAGGCCCAGGCCAACTATGCCCAGCGGCGATGGCTAGGGGTAGGAATTCTACCGCCCCACGTGGTGGCAGGGGCAGCCGCCTACCGCGATGCCTACCGCGATGCCCTCAAAATGGCGGGGGCGATCGAGGTGGTCAGCGGTATTACAGAGCTAAGGGCCAGCGTTATTCATGCGCTAGAGCGCTAAAAAACGGGAGGTGAGATGTCTCACCTCCCAACTACCATCAGGGTGTATGCCAAAAACCATTCAGGCGGGCAGAACCGCCGGGGCCAGCTAAACTACACGGCGGCGACCTTGCGGCGGCGCAGAGTGGTAAATCCACCGATACCTAGGGCCACGATGCCGAGTAGGGCAGAGGGTTCGGGAACATCCTTCGCGGGAGGTGCCCCGTGCTGAATGCCGCGCACGGCAAAGATCACGTCGTTGTAGTCGCGATCGCCGCCGCCGACAATATCCTCAAAGCCCAAAATGATCCAGTCTTGGTGCTGGAAGGCAACCACGTGCTGTAGCCCGTTGGGGTTAGCCGCAGCGTCGGTGCCCAGCATCGTGCTACCGCCGTTTTTGCCGTTCGATTTAATCATAAAGTCGAGCTGAGTGGCACCGACAAACCCTCCGAGACTAACGCCCTGACCTAGGGCGAGGGGGCCGTTGCTCTCGCTTAGCTTGCTGTCGCGAGACGAAATATCGTCAAAAATCTTGCCACTGTCGGTTAGGCTACCGGTGGCATCGGTGGCGGTGTAGAAGAGCTGGTTGCGATAACCTGCGCCTTCATTGACGAAGTAGACCTCAACCGGGTCAACCCCGTTCCAAAACAGTTTGCTGGTGTCAAGCTGGTATTGGGCCAGAAACCCTTGGGACAGGGCATTGGCCTCGTTGTTGATGAGCTTTTTAAGTTCATCTAGGGTGGTGGAGGGCGCGATTGTATTGAGGCTCTTGAGGTTGTCAAACCCGAGGTCAGTGGAAAACTGATCGGGGGTGAGACTGGCGGCGGGTAGCTGAGCCTGGGCCGGAGCCGTGGCTATAACGCTGACGCACACTGCGGCGGCCGCGAGCCCGGCTTCTAAAAGGTGACGGTTGATGAACATCTCCTGGTACCTGGCTAAAAGGTGGATGGGTTACATAGAACACCTGCCCCTAAGGGAGGATGTGGAAGGGGAACAGGCTGGATCGCGGTGGCGAGTTAAGCTGCTCCAATGTCAGTGATACTGGCACGGATTGCTTCCAATCTATCTGACTGCTGTGAGGGGAGCTTGAGTAGATCCCCTAGGTGTCAGATAAAGTTTCAGTAATCCGAACAGAGGCAGGTAATAAAAGTCGCAAAAAAATACTGAGGTCGCATTGCAAAATGCGGCCTCAGTATTGCTACCTTGGCATTCAGAACCCTGTCGAGGGCCAGGCAAAAACCTATAGAACCGCAAAAATTGTGGGGAGTCTCTTTCGCTGAGCGACAATCAAGGGTTAGTGTCTAGCTTATCCACGTCGAGTAGGACAGCACAATGGCTAAAGCTGACCCCCATCGCCTGAAGCTCTCTCAACTGCGAGCGCTTGTGGCTATTGCCGACCGGGGTTCGTTTAGCGATGCCGCTCTGCACATGGAGCTTTCTCAATCAGCGGTGAGCCACGCCATCGCCACTTTAGAAGAAGAGCTGGGGGTGTCACTGCTCAGCCGGGGTCGCCAAGGGGCGGTGCTGACCCCTGTGGGTGAACAAATTACCGAGGAAGCCCGGCAGGTGTTGCGATCGCTCTATGCCCTGTGCAATCGAGCTGACGAAGCCAAGGGGCTGCAAGTCGGCGAAGTGCGGATTGCGGCCTTTCGCAGCGTGGCGACCCACATTTTACCGGAGGTAATTCGCCAGTTTCGGCAGCAGTACCCTGGGGTAACCATTGCCATTGATGAAAAATCCCACTATGAAATGGTGGAAAGCGATCTGCGCCAAGGGCGGGCCGATGTGGGGTTTACCTATTTGCCCAGCCGCGATGAGTTTGAGCAGTGGGAACTGCTGCGCGATCGCTACATCATCATCCTGCCGCCTAGCGCCCCACCCCATGCTCCCCTTCCCCAGCCCTTCACTTGGCAAGATCTAGCGGCTTATCCGCTGATTTTGACTCCCAATGATGACGGCGATCGCCAGTACCTCGATCGCCTGCTGCACGGCTGGGATCAGCAGTTGCAGCCCGCCTACGCCGTCCGCGAGGACTCTACCATTCTCAGCATGGTAGAGCGAGGGTTGGGGGCTACCATCATGGCATCCTTGGCAGCAGAGCCTATCCCTCCAGGGCTGCGGGTAGCGGAGTTGCCCCAGCCCCTAGAGCGCGTGATTGGAGTAATTGTGCTGCGGGATGCGCTCTTGCCACCGCCGGTCTATGCCTTTTTGGCTCGGCTTAAGGCGGTTTGGCTCCAGTCCCATGCGGCCCACCCTGCCTCTGATCTGGCCCCAGAGAGCCGGTAGCTCGACGTCCAGTCACCAAAAAAATGCCTCGGCGCTAGGCCGAGGCAAACAGGTCGTTGTTGCTCTGGAAGGACGTTGAACGCAGTTCACATTCTCCAGATGTTGACTACAGCAGCACGCTTGCCGATTTCGGACAGCAGCAAAATCAGCTAGCGTTAGAAGCCCATGGCCTTGGCTAGAATATCAGGGTCTGGGTTCAGCCCCCCTTTAACCTGATTGTTGCTGTGGGCGATCGCGGTGTCGGGATCTTTTAAGCCGTTGCCGGTTAACACACAGACAATATCGATCCCGGCGGGCACCTGGTCTTTGACCTTTAGCAACCCGGCGACCGAAGCGGCGCTAGCGGGTTCACAAAACACCCCCTCCAGGGCTAGCAGGCGATAGGCATCTAAAATTTCGGCATCGGTGACGGCGTTAAACTCACCCTGGCTGGCATCGCGCACGGCTTCGGCCTTAGTCCAGCTGGCGGGGTTGCCAATGCGAATGGCGGTGGCGAGGGTTTGTGGGTCGCGCACCACGTGACCATTGACCAGGGGGGCGGCCCCGGCAGCCTGAAAGCCCATCATGCGGGGTAGGCGGCTGCATTTCCGCTGCTGGTGATACTCACAAAATCCCATCCAGTAAGCGGTAATGTTGCCCGCATTGCCCACTGGAATGCACAGCCAGTGAGGAGCATCGCCCATGGCGTCAACGATCTCAAAGGCCCCGGTCTTTTGCCCCTCTAAACGATAAGGGTTGACTGAGTTAACCAGTGTGATGGGGTAATCCTTCGCCAATTCCTGCACCATAGTGAGTGCATCATCAAAGTTGCCGTTGATGGCCAGCACTTCAGCGCCGTAGAGTAAGGCCTGAGCCAGCTTGCCCAGCGCCACATAACCGTCAGGAATCAGCACAAAAGCCCGCATGCCGCCCCGGCGGGCGTAGGCAGCAGCGGCGGCAGAGGTGTTACCCGTGCTGGCGCAAATCACCGCTTCGGCCCCGGCCTCTTTGGCCTTGGAGATGGCCATGGTCATGCCCCGATCCTTAAAACTGCCGGTGGGGTTAAGGCCGTCGTACTTGACCCACACCTTTACATCTTTGCCGATGTGTTGGGCTAAGACTGGCATGGGAATTAACGGCGTGTTGCCCTCGCATAGGGTGATTACCGGAGTCTGGTCAGAGACGGGTAAGTAGCTTCGATAGGCTTCAATCAGCCCTGGCCAGGGCTGGAGCCCGGCGGTGAGAGAGCGGGGAACGGCGGTGGCGGCAGGGTTTACGCTTAGGGTCACGGTAGGTTGACAGGTAGGATGGAAGGCTAAAAACGATGAGCGAGACCTAGCCCAAGGCTCAGCCTTTGTTTCCTAGTTTACCGTGAGCCTTGACCTCAACTGATCAAGAGCCGTGCTTTTAGCGCTGACGAAGTTAAGATTTCTGTCGCAGGGAGGATCTCCCAGTTTACAAACTGCCCCAGGTTGGCTCTGCTGTTTGCGATCGCCTGGTTTAAGATGGGTTGCTGGACAGGATGGTTAAAATGTCTTAACTTTCTGACTGAGTACAATTCTCTACCCAACTTCGCCCATGAACGCCCCCGTAGAACGCGCTAACGTTCAGGCAACGGCTCTATCCACTGGATCAGCCCTAGAACCAGTGGCAGCTCCCCATCGAGCCTTGGCAGCTGTAGCCCCAGCCGCCGACGATAAAATCTGCTGGGTCGCGGTAAGCCAGGCTCCCTATCACCCCAATCAGCAGGTGGAGCTACTGCACCTGCAGGCCGAAGCCGAGGCCTTGCTGTTGCAGTTGCAGACTAAGCATCAGCGACGACCGAGAAACCTTGACGGTGCTGTAACCCCTTCTACTGTCTAGCTATTAAGTAGCGCTGTAACCTGCGATCGCACTCCCTAGCCCTAGCGAAAATGCGCCACTTTCTGAAGAGTTCGCTATGGTTAGGGTGAATTTGTGGGGAGATGCTGCGATGACCTACTCTGCCAAGCCGGGGCAAGCTAGAGAGCCCAAGCTCAAAAGCCTAGCCAACCGAAAGCTGTACTCTGCGATCGCAGGGGGGCTGCTGCTGGCGATTGCGGCTGGGGCCACCATAAGACTCACCACAGCCGACTCGCGCAGCAATGAGGTCGCCGAGGTCGCTCCGGTTAACGACGCGGTCATTTCTGACCCAGCTACCGATGGTGCTCTGACTCCTGCCACCGGGGAAGCGGCTACTCCTTTTCAATCAAAGCCTTTCTATGCGGCATCGACACCGCTACGCCTGGCCGATCCGAGCCTGCTGCGATCGACCTCTCCCCAGGCTCGGGTAGAGGCGATCGCCGCGGGTCGTTCTGATCCGTTTGCCTCGGTGGTGTTGCCAGGCCCCAAAATATCGCGTCCCAGCCGGGCAGCCGCCGCGTTGACGCCAGCACCTGCTGCGGCTCCCGGTCAAGCCATGCCAACGGTGCCCGTGTCGGCGACCCAGAGCCTGCCGCCGCTGCCCCAAGGGGCGACCCAGACTGTAGCCTTGCCTAACCTACCGGCCCCCTTCCTGCCCGGTAGCGTGCCGCCTATCCCTACAGACCTGGCTGTTGCACCTACTGGCAGCCCAGCTTTTCAAAACCTGGTCGATCAGGTTGTGGTTAGCGGCGTAGTTCAGGTCGGCAGCGGCATCAGCGTGATTATTACTGAGCCCGGTAGCACCGTCAGCCGTCGAGTTGCCCAGGGCGACATGCTGGCTGGCGGTCGCATCAAACTCAAATCGGTGGATATGTCTGGGCAAGAGCCCATGGTCGTGCTGACCTACGATGGCAGAGACTACACTCGTACGGTTGGGGCTCCCATGGTGAGTGCCCTCTAAAGGTCTGGCACTGCTGGCCATAGCTTCCCGGCTATAGCTATTAATCCTGGCAAAGCGAAGTTTTGCTTAAGTTTGGCGGCTCACCCAGCGCAGGATTGATATACAAGAGGGGTGAGCCAGGTGGCTAGGAACTGATAGCACTGATCGAATCGAATCGGTTGACGACGCTGATACCCTAGCGGTTGGTCAATCGGTTTAGGGGAGTTGCCCATGGGCGGTAGTCAGACATCGTTTAGTCAAAAAGGCACGCCGCGATCGCTGGAGCTTAAAGGCGACAACGCCTACGAATGCCCGGTATGTCGCCATGGGCACATTCAACCGATGGCGCTGATGGATGCCTACGCCTGTAGTTTTTGTCGCCACATTTTTGAAGCCAACCTCGACCAGCAAACAGTGCATGTGGTAGACAGCGTGCAGCCCATGGGGTGGCGCTGGCAGGGGTGGCGCTGGCAACCGCTTTACCAAAGCCGGGGAGACATCACTCTGATCCTTTGGCTGGTGGGGTTGGCCCTGGTCATTCTGCCAGCGGGTCTAGTCGCCCTGGGGGGCTACGTGTTTCCGCCCCTAGAGGCTACTGGAGTAAACTGGTCTCTGGTTTGGGCGATCGGCACATTAGCCGCCCACAGCGCCATGGTGGGCTGGCTGATCGCCGAACATTATCAATTTCCGCTCTACGTAATGGCTAAAATTCGGTGGCAACGATTGCTCGAACGTCTGCCAGGGTAAACGACAACTGTTTGCCAGCAAGCTGGATCCCATCTCTACGGGCAGTCGGTTGATGAAAACCAAATGAGGGGAATATCGGCATCGCTGCGCCAGCGAACCCAGCCCTCTGAGATGCTAGCGCCGGGCAGCGGGTTACACCCTTGGGCCGGTTGAGTAACCCGCACCCGTAGCCAATCGCCCTCGAGATCGAGGGGTTGAATGATGCTGTTAGAGCCCACCAGCGCCTGGAGCGGGGCAGTACCGCTGGGCGCTAAGCGCATGGGTTGGGCCAGGCCGGGGCGTCGAAATGCAATGCGTGAGGCCTCTTGCAGAGATGCCTCCCAAGTTTCAACGGTGAGGGGTATGGCACCTAGCTCTAGATGAGAGGTGTGGGCCCAGGCCGCTCCGGCGGGCGTGTATTGAAAACGAAACCAGCCGTCAGGGCGAATCTCTAAAACCGGAAAGGTGTAAATCTGCTGCTCAGTTTGCACCATAGAGAACGCGGCATCGCGGCCAATGGCCAGGGGCGCTGCGTCATTGGGAACCAGCCAGCCGTTGATCAGCCATCCCCAGTGGGCACTGTCTGGGCTGGGGTAAATGGGTAGAGCGACATCTCGAAGCCAGCCAGCGCCGGAGAGGGTGTCCATGTCATCGAGTGAAAGCAGGTTGACGGGGCGCAGATGTCCCACCCCGATGTCGTCGTTGGGGGCTGGGGTCAGACCGATAATGCCCGCTGCTTCTGGGAGAATAGAGTCGGGAAGCGGCGCTGGTAAGGGCGGCGGGCTGGGTATCGCAGCATCTTGTTTGCCCCGGAGGTCTTGGGTGACAGAGGGCGGTTCTGGTGTGGCCCAGGGGGAGCTGGCTGTAACCGTTCCCAACCCGGTAGTAGCTAAGAACCCGATCGCAAAGGTGAGCAACTGGTCTAAACGGCCTAGGCTGTTTCGTTCTGAAGTATGAGCCAAGGGGCGTGGCGACTGAGACAGGGGAGGACGTATAGCCATGACAACTGGAGGAGAGTGACTGTCAGAACTTGGTAGCAGTACGACTGCGATCGCCGTTTAGATGCTCCAAGCCGACTCAATTATGGTTTAGTCAGCCTACTATGAGCCGCGTACCGGGCTCGTTTAACCAACCCTTGACCCCATTGTGACCGATGCAACACTGTTGCCCATGGAATATTCTGCAATTGCACGAACGCTGACCCACTCATCTCTACCGCCCCAGCCAGTTGTCTGGTTAAACCGACCGACTCCTGAGTACGGTCAACAACTTGAGGAAATGGTCAGGCAGAGGGGCGATCGCCACCACCGTCTCCCCCGTCACCGGATGGCGCAGCTCTAGTCGCTCAGCGTGGAGCGCCTGACCAGGCAAATTCACCCCCACATCGCGCCCGGTGCCGTAGGTGGGATCACCAACAATCGGATGGCCCATGTGGGTACTGTGAACGCGAATCTGGTGGGTGCGCCCGGTTTCTAGGCGAAAGCGCAGCAGCGAGAAGTTGCCCAAACGCTCTTCCACCCGCCAGTGAGTAACGGCGGTGCGGCCTTTCTCTAAGGGAACGACGGCATGCTTTTTGCGGTCGGTGGAGTGGCGGCCCAAGGGCGCATCAATAGTGCCGGAGGTGGTTTTAGGCGCTCCGTAGACTAGGCCCAGGTATTCACGGCGGGCCGTTTTGGCCTTCATCTGAGCTTGCAGGTGGCTGTGGGCCAAGTCGGTTTTGGCCACGACGATCGCCCCAGTGGTGTTTTTGTCTAGCCGGTGCACGATGCCGGGGCGCTGCACGCCGCCAATGCCCAACAGCTGGTCGCCGCAGTGGGCCAGTACGGCGTTGACCAGAGTGCCGCTCAGGTTGCCAGGGGCAGGATGCACCACCAGTCCAGCAGGCTTATTGAGAATGATTAAGTGCTCGTCTTCGTAAAGAATGTCGAGGGGAATGGCCTCAGCCGTTAGCTCCAGCGGGCGGGGTTCAGGGATGGTGAGACGAATGCGATCGCCCACCTGCACTGCCTCTTTCTTGTTGGTGCAGAGCTGCCCGTTGATCTGCACATGTTCCCAATCGATCAGCTTTTGGACACGGTTGCGGGAAAGCTCGTCCACGTTGGCGGTGAGCCAGCGATCGAGCCGCTCCGGGGCGGGGACAGTGACGGTGAATTCGAGAGTTTGGTCGGCGATGGCTGAGAGACTGAGCGCAGTAGGAGTTCTATAATCCATCATAATTCGCTCTTTTCTCGAACGCGTCCTATGAGCAGCAGCCCTGCAACGTTAACCGCCCTACGGCCCGGTCAACTGCGCCGCATCCACCACCTGGCGTTGAATGTCAAAGATATGGATGCCTCACGGCGCTTCTACGGCGGATTGCTGGGCCTCAAGGAGCTAACCGGGGATGAGGTAGACGGTACCCTCAAAGAACTGGTGGCAACGGGCAAGGTCGCTAACTTTGTCACCCCCGATGGCCTGATTCTCGATTTGTTTGGTGCCCCCGACCTAGCCCCCCCGGATCCCAATCCCGAAAAATCCTTTACCCGCGCCTACCACCTGGCCTTCGACATTGATCCGGCGCAGTTTGATCAGGCGCTAGCGGTACTGGAGGGGAATGGGGTGGCGATCGCCCATGGCCCCGTCACTCGACCTACCGGGCGCGGCGTCTACTTTTACGACCCCGACGGCTTTATGGTCGAAATTCGCTGCGACCCGGTTGAGACCTAGAGCAGAGCACTATCGAAGAAAGAGAGCCTCGTAGGGCGGCTCAATCGTCAGGGCCGAGTGAGGCTAGAGGAACGCTTGAATCAGCTAAAGGGTTGCTATGATTGAGCGGTCAGGATTGAAGTTTGCTTGACTCACCTATTCTTCCAACCGCGCCTGAAGGATATTCCATGCGATTTAAGGCTCAATCTGGCAAGCGTGATTTGCCCGAGATCAACCTCGTGCCCATGATGGACGTCCTGATGACGATCCTGGTATTTTTCATCATTATTTCGATGACGGCTGAGTTTAACCAGCAGGCGGTCGATATTCAACTGCCCTCAACCGAATCGGGCAGCGATGCCGTTGATCAGCCCGACCCGCTCATCGTTGAGCTCGATCAACAAGAGCAGCTTTACTTGGCAGGAGAACCCGTTGATCCAGCCACGATGGCCCAGCAAATTCAGCTGTATTTGGCGGAAGATCCGCAGGGTGTGATCGTCTTGAAAGCCGATTATCAGCTGAGCTATCAGCAAATTGTCGAAGTGCTCGGGCCAATGCGAGCCGTGGGCGGTGCTCAGGTTTCCCTAGCGATTGAATAACAAATCAGCAAAAAACAAAGTTCCCCGGTGAGCACCTCACCGGGGAACTTTAGTGAGGCAGTCTATCGAACCAGGGCAGGTTTTTCGACTTGGTAGGTGGCGAGAATGCGCTCGGCCATCTGGGGTGGAGTCAGCCCCAGGGAGGCCTTTGACTGGTCGGGAGATGCATGATCCACCAGAACATCGGGCACCCCGATACGCAGCACTGAAGCCTGCACTTGGGCATCCATGATGGATTCCACCACGGCAGAACCAAAGCCGCCCATTAGGCAGCCTTCTTCGAAGGTGACAACCTTGCCAATCTGCTTGGCTAGGGGCAAAATCAGCTCCTCGTCGAGGGGTTTGGCGAAGCGGGCGTTGACCACAGTCGCCTCAATGCCGTGCTCACTGAGAATTTCGGCAGTTTGCATGGCGGGGTACACCATCGAGCCATAGCCCAGCAGCAGCACGTCGTCGCCCTTGCGCAGCACTTCCGCTTCACCGATCGGCAGCGGCTCCCAGCCCTCTTCCATCAGGGGAGCACCGTAGCCGCTGCCTCGGGGATAGCGCATGGCGATCGCACCCGCTTTATAGTCAATCCCAGTCACTATCATCCGCTGCATCTCGGCCTCGTCTTTGGGAGCCATCAGCACAATGTTGGGAATGCAGCGCAGGTAGGCGATGTCGTAGAGCCCCTGGTGAGTTGGCCCGTCGGCCCCGACAATACCCGCTCGGTCGAGGCAGAAAAACACCGGCAGCTTTTGAATGCAGACGTCGTGAACAATCTGGTCAAAGCCGCGCTGCATAAAGGTGGAGTAGATGGCGGCGACAGGGCGCATGCCCTCACAGGCTAGGCCCGCCGCCAGCGTCACCGCATGCTGCTCGGCAATGCCTACGTCGATGTACTGCTTGGGCAAAGCCTGCTGGAGCTTGTCGAGGCCGGTGCCCGTGGCCATGGCGGCGGTGATACCGACAATCTTGGGGTTGTCTTCGGCCAGCTTGATCAGGGTTTCGGCAAACACCTTGGAATAACTGGGGGGCTTAGGCTTGGTGGAGGGCATACCCTTGCCGGTGGACAGGTTAAAGGGCGACTGGGCGTGGTAGCCGACCTGGTCTTTTTCGGCGATCGCATAGCCCTTGCCCTTGGTGGTGGCCACATGCACCAGCACGGGGCCGGTGTGCTTGTGGGCCTCTTTGAAGGTGGCGATCAGCTCTTGCAAGTTGTGGCCATCCACCGGCCCCATGTAGGTAAAACCCAGTTCTTCAAACACGGCCCCCACCTTGGGCACCGCGAGGCGCTTCATGCCTTCCTTCACCCGGTCTAGCTCAGGGGAAAGTGACTCGCCGACAAAGGGCAGGTGCTTGAACTGCTCTTCGAGGTTGTCGGTGAGGAACTGCACCGGCGGGCTGAGGCGCATTTTGTTGAGGTAGCGCGGAATCGCCCCCACGTTGGGCGAGATCGACATTTCGTTGTCGTTGAGCACTACCAGCAGGTTGGTGTTGGGCAGGTGTCCGGCGTGGTTGATCGCTTCCAGCGCCATGCCACCGGTTAGCGCACCATCGCCGATGATCGCGGCCACCTTGTAGTTGTCACCCGACAGATCGCGGGCTAGGGCCATGCCCAGGGCGGCTGAAATGCTGGTGGAGGCGTGGCCTGCACCAAAGTGGTCAAACTTGCTCTCGCTGCGCTTGAGGTAGCCCGCCACGCCGTCTTTCTGGCGCAGGGTGTGAAAGTCGTGGTAGCGGCCGGTGATCAGCTTGTGGGGATAGGCCTGGTGGCCCACATCCCAGGTGACTTTGTCGCGATCGAGGTCGAGGGTTTGATATAGAGCCAGGGTCAGCTCCACTACCCCGAGACCGGGGCCCAAGTGCCCCCCGCTAGCCGCCACGGTTTCCAGATGCTTTTCGCGAATCTGGCGGGCCACGTCTTCGAGCTGGCGAATAGATAGACCGTGGAGTTGATTGGGGTGAGTTACGTCACTCAGGTGCATACTGCCTTAACCTCTGCGTCACGAAATTGAATTTTTCCTGCTACTCTTCACTGTAGAAGATTCAACGACCAGAAACATTGAGGGGGGTAGCCATTGATTAAACCAATGCTGCCTAGGCTAAATTGATAGAGTTAATCCTCTGTAATTAATTGATCAACAGACTGTAACCGCTAATTGCGCCCGTTAACCAAGCGATATAACCTTTAATGTTCTGTTATGGTTCATTTTCTATCTTCTATCACCCATCGCTCGTGCCTGGCACTACCGTTTGCTCTGATCTCAGGGCTGATGACTTCCATGGTGACCCTCTCTGCTCCGCAAGCGCTCGCCAACGATTTTGAGTCTTGCGCCAGCCGCTTAATCGAGGCTGGCATCGCCGGGCCTGAGGCCGCCGGGGCCTGCGGCCAGGCCCTGCATCCTGTCGATTTGGCTAGCTGCACTGTCGATGTCATCGGGGTCGCCGAGGTCGATGCCGAGCAGGCTCTAGTGGCCTGTCAGAGCGATCGCCGCCCCCAAGAGCTAGCCACCTGCGTCAGTGACATTCACCAGGGGTTAGAGGTCGCCAACTCCACCGCGGTGCTCAACAACTGTCGCCGCAGCGTGCTGCCCGTGCGGTTTTCTGACTGCGTCGTGGGCGTGGCTACCGCCGCCGACCTAGCCGTGGCCGACTCGATGGCCCAGTGCGTTGCCGCTGGCTATCGCCCTGAGGATGTCGCGCCCACCTTTATCTTTTCTCGCTAGCCCTGGCGCAGATTTTCTAGGGCGGTGATGTAGTCGGGAATATCTTCCTGTCCCACCTGGCAGGCGGTTCTATCTACCGCCAGCAGGTCATCGCCGTAGATCACTTGGCCAATGGGAATGCTGTCGCCGCGATCGGGCTGCCAGTCGCGGCTGACGAATTTTTCGGTGCAGTCCACTACTCCACCCGCAAAGAAGTGGCCCAGGGTGTAGTAGACATCCTGCAAAACCAGAGGCACCGACGGCCGGTGGAGCTGCCCACGCGAGCTGGCACTGCGGGCTTTGTACTTCGCCCTAGGAAAGAGTCCGTAGAGGTTTTTGAGCGAGGCCGAAATTAGCGGTGCTCCTTTGAGTTGGGTGCGCTTAAAGGCGCTGACCGATAGGCAGCAATCGACCTCTTGTAGCAGTTTGGGTGCCCACATGGTCTTGAACCTCACCGGCCTGGGGGAGCGGTTCGGATACTCGGCCAGCTCTAGCTCATCGGCGTTGAGCAGCTGAATGCCCTCCGATAAAAGCTGGTGGACACCAACCTTAGCCATGATGGTATCGAAAGAGACTGTAGAGCAAACCCCTTCAACGATAAAAATTTCAGCGCTGGGACTGTGTTCCTGTAGCTCTCGGATAACGTCTGCTAGCACCGCCATACTGACGGTGGCGGGTGGCCCGACGGGGTAGCCGAGGTTGGGCTTAATAAGAATGCGCTGGGCTGACTGGGCAGCAACGGGAGGGGTGTAGTGGAAGCGATCGCTGGAAGTCGCCACCACCGAGGCTAAAGCGGACATAGGGCTGCACTCAAGTATGGGCACTAACTAATGAACTGCACCACGATAATGCCAATGGCCCAGGCAAAGAAAATCCAGGTGATTAAGCTTGTCATCGTTACTCCTGCCAAGTAATTCTCTCGACAATAAAAAAGCTCTCATCCTAATGTAGTTGGGTACTGAAGCCATTCCGAGGGCAGAAAACCGAACTCGCCTCATCATCAGAGTCGCCTATAAATAGCTCTATCTGGGGTGACCGTAAAGGGACTAGCAAAAAAACTGAATGCTGGGGTTTACTCTCCTGGGTTGAGTCGCGTATAGTAGTAGACTGTGTCTGTGATAAAAAGGTCTTACGGCTAGAGAAACCAAATGGCTAAGAAAAGCATGATTGCGCGGGAGCGCAAGCGGGAAAAGATGGTAGCGCAGTACGCCAAGAAGCGTGAGGCCCTGCTAGAAGAGTTTGACAAAGCTGCCAACCAGCAAGAGAAGGTGGCAGTCCACCGCAAAATTCAGCAACTTCCCCGCAACAGCGCGCCGACTCGCCTGCACAATCGCTGCTGGATGACCGGTCGCCCCCGTGGCTACTACCGCGACTTCGGTCTCTGCCGCAACAAGCTGCGCGAGATGGCCCACCAGGGTTTGCTGCCTGGGGTTGTCAAGTCGAGCTGGTAAGCTTTCGAACTAACCCCAGGCCTTTGTAGAAGGCTTTAGAGCTAGTTTTATAGAGGGGCTTGAGCAATTTCAAGCCCTTTTTGCATGAGAATTTATAGAAATAGCGTAACTATCTATCCCCATATCTCGGCCATCACGAGAACAAAACCGGGCAGAACCTCTTCTCCAGAGAGCTGTTCCGGCTGGCTTAAATACTCTGTCGGGCGGCCCAGGCGGTAAATTTCCACCCGTTTTTCCTGAGGGTCAATTAGCCATCCTAAGCGCACCCCACAGTCGCGATACTCAGCCATCTTATGCTGAAGGGTAGCCAGCTTGTCCGTCGCCGATCGCAGCTCAATCACAAAATCGGGGGCCAGGGGTAAAAACCTGGCGGGATCGGGGGCCAGAGCTTCAATGCGAGATTTTTCTACCCAGGCGACATCGGGCGAGCGATCGGCCCCGTTGGGAAGCGAGAACCCGGTGGAAGAGTCAAATACAATGCCCAACCGAGCTTGGCGATTCCAAACATTTAAGTCTGTGGTCAGGTCTGCGTTGCGCTTACCAGACTCCCAGCCAGTGGGTGGCATAAGAATTAAATCTCCCGTACTGCTGCGCTCGAGGCGAATGTCGTGGTTAACTTTGCACAGCTCATAGAACTGTTCGCGGGTAAGCCGCACCACTGGGTCAAGGGTTAGAGTCAGTGAAGTCATAGCCCTAGAATAACGACTGATCGCTGTAGGTTAGTTGATATCGCTCTCGGCATCGGCGCGATCGGATAGTGAACCGACCCGGCTAGCTTCCAGGGTGGTGGAGCGGCCGCAGCAGCGATCGATCCCCAGGCTGTCGAACAGGAGGTCGCCTACGGCGTTGGCGACGGCAAACTCACCGTAAAAACTCTCAGAAAAATCAAAGGCTTGTAGCTCAGTTAAGATCGCCATCACCAGCGAACCGACATCGTTTTCGCCCTCCATGCGCTGGCGCACAAACACTTGCGAAACGCGATCGGCAATCTTACGATTGGCTGGTTCCGGCAGATACTCTGCATTTAGCCAGGTCAACAACGCGGCCTTGAGCCACTGCCCTTCCTGTTGAGCATCCTCTGGGGGCGGCAGCATAATGGGGCTAAGGGGGTCAGTCATCTTGAGGGTGAGGAAACCGAGGAAAACCTTTGTACACTCAATACTACCGCCTCAAATTCTTGCCTTGGAGCGCAGGCGGATAAGTGTCAAAAATCATTACTCGCCCGCCAGAACATATTTCCTCAAACTATTGTGACCTCCATTAAGTACGACCTAGATGCCATCGTTCGCGGTTACTCCCAGGGGTATTTTTTGATGGCCGATGGCGATGGCGATGACCTAGGCTGGTACTCTAGCCGCCAGCGCACGCTGATTCCCCTGGACGATCGCTTTCGCTATCCCAAGTCGCTGCGGCGATCGCTCAACCAAAACCGCTTTCGGGTTGCTATCAACCAGGCCTTTGAAGAGGTGGTCAGCGGCTGCGCCGATCGCGACACCACCTGGATCTCGGGCGAACTCAGACAGGTCTACAGCGAACTCCACCGGGCGGGTTTGGCCTACAGCTTTGAGACCTGGCAGGGGGATGAGCTGGCGGGGGGCATTCTCGGCCTGGTGATTGGCGGGGCGTTTATTGGCGAGTCGATGTTTTTTCGCATTTCTGAAGGCTCTAAGGTGGCGATGGTGAAGCTGGTCGAGCACCTGCGGCAGCGCCACTTTGCTCTGTTCGACGCTCAGATGATGAACCCACACCTAGAGCGGTTTGGGGCCTACGTGATCGGCGATCGCGAGTACAAAAGCCTGCTCAAAGTAGCGCTAAAGCAAAACTGTAGTTTCTTTTAGTGCCACTGACAGGGGCTAGGGTGCCCCTCAACTAGGCAAGTCGCCATACCAGCGCTGGTTCTTACACCGCCGAGCGCTGGAGCCAAGTGCCCATGGCCGCCTAGATACCGCTGACGTAGTAGTCGCGGGTGCCCTTGGCATTGAGGGCATCGCCCAGCCGATCTAGGGCGTGCACATAGGCAGCCGTGCGCGGAGAAATCGCCAGCTCCTGGGCAATTTGCCAGATGCGCTCGCCCTCGGTCACCATCATGGTTTTGAGGCGGGCGTTGACATCCTCAACCGACCAGTAGAGACCGCTACGGTTTTGCACCCATTCAAAGTAGCTGACGGTGACCCCGCCCGCGTTGACCAAAATATCGGGGAAGACGTAGATGTCTTTGGCTTCTAGGATGCGATCGGCTTCGGAAGTCACGGGGCCGTTGGCCACCTCAAAGATGTATCGAGCCTGAATGGCGTCGGCATTCTCGGCAGTAATTTGATTCTCCAGCGCCGCCGGAATCAAGATATCCACATCTAGGGCCAGCAGTTCGTCGTTGGTGACCACGGAGTGATCGTTTACGATGTTGCACACAGTGCCTTCGCAGTACACCGCTTTGAGACTGCGGGTCGAGGTCTTAAACTGCTGAATGCTGGGAATATCTAGCCCTGACGGGGAATATACACCGCCCTGGGAGTCGCTAACTGCCACCACCTGATAGCCAGCATCGAACAACAGCCGGGCGATGACGCTACCGGCATTGCCGAACCCCTGCACCGCAACGGTGGTGTTTTGTGGCACCTGGCCAAACTTGGCCATCATCGCCTGCAGCACGTAGAACGCTCCGGTGCCAGTAGCCGTGTCGCGACCCTGGCTGCCGCCCATGCTGAGGGGTTTGCCGGTAATCACCGCCGGACTCAGCTTGCGGCAGATGATGCTGTACTGATCCATCATCCAGCCCATGATCATGGGGTTGGTGTAGACATCGGGGGCGGGGATATCGACATCGGGGCCGATGAAATTGGCGATCGCATCAATGTACCCCCGGCTCAGGCGCTCTAGCTCAAATTTCGACAGTTCTTTGGGGTTTACCGTGACGCCGCCTTTAGCCCCGCCCAGGGGCAGATTCAGCGCCGCGCACTTAAAGGTCATCCAAAACGCCAGCGACTGTACCTCGTCGAGGTTGACATCGGGGTGAAAGCGAATGCCGCCCTTGGTGGGGCCGCGCGTGTCGTCGTAGCGCACTCGGTAGCCCTGAAAGACCTTCAGCCTGCCGTCATCCATCCGCACCGGAATGGAAACGGTGAGGCTGGCCTTGGGATATCGCAGCCGCTCCGAGGCATCGTCAGAGATAGAAACGTACTTGAGCGCCCGCTCTAGACGGCGGTTAGCATCGGACAAAATAGAGGCCATAGACAAACACCAGGGGATGAAGGGGTTGGTGAGCAGCGAATGCCGCTGTTATTAAGGTTCCGCCAGGGCGAAGCAGCTCAGTCAAACAGCAATATTTTGTATTGTAAGCTACCGTTTTTCTCGCTGCTTCCACCTCCCTTACCTTTCCTACTGCCTCACCTTGGTGCCAAGCACGTCCTTTCCCGCAGCAGGGTTGTTAAATTTGGGGCCGTCATCGGTCGAGAGAACAGGTAGCCCTGGCCGTAGTTGTAGTTCAACCCCAGCATGAGATCGCGCTGGGCGGTCTGCTCAATGCCCTCGGCCACCAGGCTAAAGTGGATGCCCTCCGACAGGGTTGCGATCGCCCGGCAGATCGCCACTTTCTTCAGATCTTGGGCATTGGCCGGGATGAAATAGCGATCGACCTTGACCTCATCGAAGCGAAACTGCAACAGCTGGGCCAGGCCCGACTGCCCCATACCAAAGTCATCGACCTTGAGCCGCAGCGACATATCCCGCAGCCCTTGCAGGCTTTGCAGGTAGCGCTCCAAATTGCTGTAGATGCCCCGCTCGGTAATCTCGATGCCAAAGTGGTTGCTGGCAATGCCCGCCCCAGACACCCGCTGCATAATGCGGTCTAAAAATTCGTCATCCTCCAATTCTAGTGGGCCGATGTTGATAGACAGGGTGAATTGGGGAGCAATGTCTTGCCACTGGGCTAGCTGCTCTAAGGCGTGGCAGAGCACCCAGTCGCTGATGCGGTGCACTAGCCCTGTCGCTTCGGCCACCGGAATAAACTCTGAGGGTGAAACCCGCCCCAGCCGGGCAGAATCCCAGCGGATGAGGGCTTCGGCCCCGACAATGGCCCCGGTTGTCATGTTGCAAATGGGCTGATAGGCAAGCCAAAACTCGGCTTCGCTGCTGCGTTGCTCTAGGTAGGCCTCAAGGGTAATCTGGCGCAGCCGCCGCCGGGCCAGGTCGCTGTTCCACTCCTGGATACGGTGCTGGGGCAGGTTGGAGCGGCGATTGCGTTTGGCCTCTCGCAGGGCGGTCTCAGCCGCCTGGAGCAGTCGGTTAATTTGAGTGTCTTCCTCAAAGGCATTGATACTGCCGCTGGCCACGCCAATGGAGGCCCCCACGGTGGCCCCTTCGATTTCGATCGCCAAAATATCTTCAAGCACGCTGGCGGCTATTGCCGCTGGAGTCAAGGATGGCTCGGGCGTAGCCGGGTCGGCGGTGGGCAGCAGCAGCAAAAACTCGTCGCCGCCGTTGCGCATGGCCAGGCCATTGTAAGTCTGAGCATGGTCTTGCAGTACCGTAGCCACGGCCTTGAGCAGCTCATCGCCCAGGTAGTGACCTCGCTGGTCGTTGATCAACTTGAAGCGATCGAGATCGATAAACAGGCACACCTCCCAGGCCTCTAGCTCCATCTCCAGCACCCGGCGGTTATAGAGACCCGTGAGCGGGTCGTGAATGACGCCGCTTACTTCGGTGAAGGTCATGTAGAGCAGGTTTGGGGAAATTGGGGTGACCAGGGTCATGTACCAGCCAGAGACTTCGCCCTTGTACTGGTATTCAAGCCGTTTGGGCTCGCCCGATTCCAGGACTTCCAGGTAGAGGTCAATCAGGGGCACCTGGTAGGGGTAAACCTGCTGGCGGTGGATAGGCATTTTTTCGCAGAGGCGATCGCCCGGCTTGAGCAAGTCTTTGGTGATCTCTTTGGCGGCGGGATTGAGCTTAATCATTTTCAGGTCGTCGCCGCTGCGTTCGCAGAGCAGCTTGCCGGTGAGCGCCTGTTCCCAAGTGGCCTCTAGCAGGTTAAAAGTTTCCCCCAGATAGCGCAGCCGGGTTTGACTGGTGAGTAGAGCCAAGACTGCCGTCCAAGATATCCCTGCCGTTACCCAGTGCCAGAAGACGTTGTGGAGGCTCATAGCGCTGAGGGTGTGGCCGACACCGCAGCTAAAGATGAACATCATCAACAGCAGCAGGTTGAGCCAAATTTCGCGCCTGGCCGTCAGCAGCAGCGGCAATAGCGTCAGGGGAATGATGAAATACGCCGCCGCGATCGCGCCATTAGCAGCAATTTCCATGCTTGACTTCCCCCTAAAGCAGTGCCCCTTTTCTGATTTCAGCCTATCGCCTGACCGAGTTAAATAGGCGGAAACCTTCAATTATTAATTGGCAGCAAGTAAAGCACTTACCGAGGAAATGCCGATCAGCCCAGGCTAGCTTCACCGCTCCTGCGAGGCACGATCCAGTGAATTTCCGCTGGCGCTAAGTGCAACGTCCTATTGCGAAGCGCAACAAACTTTATCGAGGCGTAAAGGTTCAGCCTGAACAGTGGTCGTTAGCCGTGAGTTCCCAGAGAATGGGGTCATGCACCCAGGCTCGGTGCCCCAAAACGAGCCTGGTTCCTCTTATGTATCAAGGACTATCGTTATGAACAATCCCCAAGAAGTGCTTGAGCACCTCAAGCAGCTCGAAAAAGTCGGTACGCTACAAAGCGCCCTATATCGTGAAGAGGCCCAAGAAGTACTCGCAGACGACACTGTTAGTCTCAAGTGGCGACAGGCGATCGCCGATCGCCTCAACCGAGCCAACCACGATCTGGCCCTACACACCGTCACCAGCGAAGACAGCTACTAAGCTTCAATCCCCCTCGGCTAGGCTCAGGTATCAGCACAACTCGGGTTAGCCCGATGACGCCCGGCGGAAACTTTGAGCCGTCGGGCTTTGAGCTGCGTTCCCAAAGGGTAGCCAGAGGTCAATCGCCCCAATCATGCCCACAGTCTCAAATTACTGCTGGCGCAGTCTGAACTGAGCTCAAGCAGTCTGCGGCCCAGCTCATTTCCCAATCGGGGTTGAAAATTCCCATCGGTTCACTCTGGGTAACCGCTCCAGACAGCGCCAAGGCTTCGCTTGCCAGCGCTGGCATCGCACCATCGCTAGGCTGCAAATACCCTGCCTCCAAGAGGCTCGTCTGAAACACATCTGCCAGCAGTGCGTGCACGGTGGTCGTGGGGTGCTGCTGATCCCACCAGAAGTAGCCGGGGTCGTCGAGTAGCCCCTGGTTGAGCAGCGGGTCGGTGACGTTAGTGAAACCGAACTCCGCCGGAGCGCCAATAATCTCGGTGGTCAACCCAAACAGATCGACTGGGATGATGTCGATGAGCAGGGTTTGCTCTAGCGCCGTCAGCGCATTAGCTAGGCCCGTATTAAATCCCAGGCTCAGGGCCGTAGCCTGCTGGCTAGTGCCATCGCCCAGGGTGCGCGGCGTCAGGCCTAAGTTTGGCAGGTTGGGCACCAAAAAGGTATCGGCACCCCGCGCCGCCAAGTTGCTAATGGCCGTGGCAATATTCTGCACTGCGGTGGCGAGAAAGGCTGGAATGGCAGCGGGATCGCTAGGTAGATTAAACAAATCGTTGGCCCCGGCCCACACGACATAAAGGCTGTTAGGGTTGGCTGCGCCTTCCCCAAGGTGGCCCAAATAGCTGTCGACTTCGTCAAGCAGGCCCGGCAAATTCGATGCTGCGCCCGTGAGCGATCCAATCAAGGGGTCGAGGCCGTTGTCTCGGCCCGTGGTGGCTCCTCCCACGGCCAAGTTTTGCACCTGAGTCGGATTCAGGCCAATATCACTGACCAGGTAGTCAACCCAGAGATCGCCGTTAGAAAACCGGCCCTCAGAATAGGGAAAGGGCGGAAAAAAGCCCGTCAGCCCAAACAGATTGCCGGGGTCCGACAGGCTATCGCCAAAGATCGTTAGGCCGTTAAAGCTGGGCACCAGCGCCTGGGTTTGAAAACTCTCAGCGGTGAGACTGGTAGCTTCCACATTCAGGAGAATGACGCTGGGCTCTGGCTGGTTTAGGTAGCGCAGGGTGGTGTTGGCTCCCTGCTGGGCGATCGCGATCTGCCCAAAACTCAAGCCTTCTGGTAGCCGGAATCGATCGCTTCCAGGGGCAAAGTCCACCACCGTATCGCTCCGACCATCGTTTTTGAGCACAACAGTATCCTGCCCCGGCCCGGTAAAGAGCCGGTTGTTGCCCAACCCTCCATCAAAGACATCATTGCCCAGGCCACCTAGCAGCCAATCGTCGCCACCGGCCCCAAACATCTGGTTGTTACCCCAGAGGCCCAATAAAATCTCGTTTTCTGGGCCACCGCTGAGAACATCGTCGCCAAAGCCACTAACTAAAACGGTATTACCAAAAATATTAAGGGGGCTAAAACCAGCAAAAAACGGATTCGAAAAAGACGATGAAAGCAATGCCATAACGCCTCCGGATAGTTGGATAACTCAAAAGGGCCATGCCCAAACTAGCGAACAGCAGACTTGCAATAACTCACACTTTAGGCTGACTGAGCACCACATTCACGCCCAGCAAAATTAACCCCATACTAGCGACCATCGTCGCCGTCAGCGACTCTCGAAAAAATAGCCAGGCCAGCCCCACCACAAAGATCGGCACCAAACTATAGACCACGCTAGCGGTGCGGGTGGGGCCAACCTGCTGAATGCTGAGGTTGAACAATAGGTAGGCCACCCCCGAAGCCGCTACCCCCATATAGAGAATGGCGATCGATGAAGCCAAAGATAGGGTCGCCAACTGTAGCCACCAACGTTCTAACGAGGCCAACACCAGAAGTTGCCCCACCCCGGCCACGGCGGCATAGAAGGTGATCGTCAACCCCGAGTACCGTTGGCTCAGCTGTTTGATAATTAAGGAATACACCACCCAGCACAGCACGGCGCACAGCATCAGCCCATCGCCCCGGTTGAGTTCTAAAGTGAGCAGGGTGGTGATGTTGCCCCGGGTCAGCAGGGTCAGCACTCCCAGCAGCGCCAGCACAATGCCGCCGTACTGGCGGCGGGTCAGCCGCTCGCCAATAAACAGCGCCGCCATCACCCCCGTTACCACTGGATTAAAGGCGTTAATAATGGCGGTGTTGGCCGTGGCCGTGTAGCGCAGACTGCTAAAGAAAAAATAGTGATAACCCACCACCCCAAACAGACCCAGTAGCGCCATCGCTCCCCAGTCGGTGCGGGCGACGGTGAGGGCCTTGATGGGCTGCGCACTGCGGGTAATAAATAAGCCCAGAACGCCCATAGCAATGACGTAGCGCAGCAGAGAGGTAGTCAGCGGCCCCAAATCGACCGTGGTATATTTGCCCGCCACAAAGCTGCCCGCAAACAAAAAGCTGGTGAGAATAGGCAGCAAAACCTTGAGTTTGAGCATCGATCAATCCTACACAGCGCCAACCAGTTCGGGAACCCGTACAGGAGGCTTTGTTGCGATCGCCCCGCTGGCATCGTAAATTAGCACTCGGAGCTTGCGAGTGCTAAGCTTCGAAAACCTGTGTAATGCGTCTGAGCGGGGCCAAGTGTGATTCCCCCAGACGTTGTCTTAATAGCAAATCCGGAGAAGCATTGTATGGCAGCTATCACTTTGGCGGCATCTAGCGTTAAGCCCCTAGCCGATCGAGTTTTGATTAAAGTAAGTGCGTCCGAAGAGACCACCGCTGGCGGCATTCTGCTCCCTGATACCGCCAAGGAAAAGCCTCAGGTGGGTGAAATTACCGCCGTAGGCCCCGGTAAAACCGATGACAAAGGCACCCGCCAGGCTCTAGAAGTCAAAATTGGCGACAAGGTGCTCTATTCCAAGTATGCCGGTACCGACATCAAGCTGGGCGGCGACGAGTTTGTGCTGCTGTCTGAGAAAGACATCCTCGCCGTTCTTGGCTAAACCAATTTAGGATTTTAGATTTAGGATTTTGGCCTCGTAGGGTGGGCACTGCCCACCACGATCTTCGCCAGTCGCAGAGCATTATCTGCCCCTGCCTCCGCTTAGTTCCGTTGGGTTCCGCTACCGCTTCACCCAACCTACTTAGCTGATTTCCTAAGGTCTAGTTTCCTCAATTCCCTTCGCTTCACATTTTCACATTCATTTCTTATCTTCTTTCTGGAGAACATTGAATCTATGGCTAAGCGCATTGTTTACAACGAAAACGCCCGTCGCGCCCTCGAAAGGGGTATGGATATTTTGACTGAGGCCGTTGCTGTCACCCTCGGCCCCAAAGGCCGTAACGTGGTGCTCGAGAAGAAATTCGGCGCGCCCCAGATTGTCAATGACGGCGTCACCATCGCCAAAGAAATTGAACTCGAAGACAACATCGAGAACACCGGCGTGGCTTTGATTCGCCAGGCTGCGTCTAAAACCAACGACGCTGCTGGCGACGGCACCACCACCGCCACCGTGCTGGCTCACGCCATGGTCAAAGAAGGGATGCGCAACGTCGCCGCTGGCGCTAACGCCATCTCCCTCAAGCGCGGCATTGACAAAGCCACCGCGTTTCTAGTCGAAAAGATTGCTGAGCACGCCCGCCCCGTCGGCGACTCTAAGTCGATCGCACAGGTGGGTTCCATCTCCGCCGGTAACGACGAAGAAGTGGGCGCGATGATCGCCGAAGCCATGGAGAAAGTGGGCCGCGAAGGCGTCATCTCCCTGGAAGAAGGCAAGTCGATGACCACCGAACTGGAGGTCACCGAGGGCATGCGCTTTGACAAGGGCTATGTCTCCCCCTACTTCGTCACCGACACCGAGCGCATGGAAGCGGTGATGGATGAGCCTTACATCTTGATCACCGACAAGAAAATTGCCTTGGTGCAAGACCTGGTGCCCGTGCTGGAGCAGGTAGCCCGCTCTGGCCGTCCGCTGGTGATCATCGCCGAAGACATCGAGAAAGAGGCCCTGGCTACCCTGGTAGTCAACCGTCTGCGCGGTGTGCTGAATGTAGCCGCCGTTAAGGCTCCTGGGTTTGGCGATCGCCGCAAAGCCATGCTCGAAGACATCGCCGTGCTGACCGGCGGTCAGGTGATCTCTGAAGACACTGGCCTCAAACTCGACAACACCAAGCTCGACATGCTGGGCCAAGCCCGCCGCCTCACCATCACCAAAGACACCACCACCATCGTCGCCGAAGGCAACGAGAAGGACGTCAAGGCCCGCTGCGAGCAGATTCGTCGCCAGATCGACGAAACCGAGTCAACCTATGACAAAGAGAAGCTGCAAGAGCGCTTGGCTAAGCTCTCCGGCGGTGTGGCCGTCATCAAGGTCGGTGCCGCCACCGAAACCGAGATGAAGGATCGCAAGCTGCGCCTCGAAGACGCCATCAACGCTACCAAGGCAGCCGTTGAAGAAGGTATCGTCCCCGGCGGTGGTACCACCCTGGCCCACCTGGTGCCCGCTCTGACCGAGTGGCTCGAAGCCAACCTCACTGCTGAAGAGCACACTGGGGCTGCGATCGTGGCCCGTGCCCTGGCTGCTCCTCTGATGCGCATTGCTCAGAACGCTGGCCAAAACGGTGCGGTCATCGCCGAGCGCGTCAAAGAGAAGGACTTCAACGTCGGCTACAACGCCGCCAACGGTGAGTACGTCGATATGTTTGAAGCCGGTATTGTTGACCCCGCCAAGGTGACCCGCTCTGCCCTGCAGAATGCGGCCTCTATTGCTGGTATGGTGCTGACCACCGAGTGCATCGTGGTCGATCTGCCTGAGCCCAAGGAAGGTGCCCCCGCAGGCGCTGGCATGGGCGGCGACTTCGACTACTAAGCTGATGGGTTTAGCAACCAGGTAAGACCAGAAACATGCCCTAAGGCTGTAACTTTGTAAATCTGGTTTCTAGCAATAAGCTGCTAACACAAAAGCCGCCCTAAACTTCAGGGCGGCTTTTGTGTTAGCAGTGAGAAGCAGCACCAAGTTCTTTCTTCAGACAGAGAGACAGACTTACCCTAGGAGTAAGACCCTGATAAGAGCAGACTTCATCAAAGTCGATATTCAAGTAATTTCCATAGTTAGGTCTTAAACGTCCTGATCCTCTTTGTGCTAAGGGCCGCATAATGTTTTTCTTTTTGGTAGAACCTGTCGCAGAAACGTTAAACGAACCGATTACAACGTTTGTGCTGTTGCTGGCAATTGTGTTGATCACACCGCCCATATTTGAACGGTTCAAACTACCCGGATTAATCGGCCTCTTGCTAGCTGGGGTGTTGTTTGGTGGCAGCGGCCTAGGGTGGCTCAGCGCTGACACTGATATCATGAAGCTGTTTTCAGAAATCGGCAAGATTTATCTGATGTTTGTGGCCGGTCTTGAAATTGACCTGGCCCTATTTGAAAAAACGCGCAATCGCTCCCTCGGCTTTGGGATGCTGACCTTTGCTATCCCTATGCTGGGCGGTATTGCGGTCGGGTTGTTCTTTGGCTTTGGCTGGCTGGCGGCGGTTTTAATTGGTTCCCTACTGGCGTCTCACACGCTGCTGGCCTATCCCATTGTGCAGCGGTTTGGCATTGTAAATAACGAAGCAGTGACCGTTACTGTGGGGGCGACAATTTTTACAGACATTGGGTCGCTGCTGGTGCTGGCTATTTGTCTGGGCGTCAATCAGGGAGACTTCTCGACGCTTAAACTAGCCACGTTGTTAGGGTCACTGAGTCTGTACACGTTCGCAGTCTTAGTGGGTCTCAAACAACTTGGTAAGCTGTTCTTTAGAAAAACGGGCAAAGACGAGGGCAATCAGTTTTTGTTCGTGATGCTCTCTGTGTTTCTCTGCGCATTAGGGGCGCAGCTAATTGGGGTAGAAAGCATTATTGGTGCTTTTCTGGCGGGGCTAGCCATCAACAGCGTCGTTGGCGATGGCCCAGTCAAAGAAAAAACAGAATTTTTGGGCAGCGTTTTATTTATTCCGATGTTTTTTGTGGCCATGGGGCTGCTGCTCGATCTAGAGGCCTTTGGCGATATTCTGAACTCGATTGAACTGCCCTTGATCATCGTCGGTATGCTGTTGCTCACTAAGGGGCTGGCCTCTCTGGGCGCCCGCATGCTGTATGGCTACAGCTGGCCCGAAACCTGGACGATGTGGTCGCTATCAATTCCGCAGGTGGCGGCGACTCTGGCGGCGGCACTGGTGGGCTACGAAGCCGAAATTATCAACTCCCAGGTGTTCAACAGCGTCATTTTGCTGATGCTGGTGACGGCTATTTTAGGCCCGCTAGTCACCACTAGGGCAGGCAAAGAGCTAATCGCTGTAGACGCTCTGACAGAAACCGAAGAGCTCGATTGGTTGCCCGTCCCCAGCGACATTCCAGAATCATTTACGGTGGTGGTGCCGATCTACAACCCCAACACCGAGCAATGGCTGATTGAGCTGGCGGCGGCGGTTGCCCGCCACGAAAACGGGCGGGTGATTCCCCTGGCGGTGGGCCAGGGTCAGCCCCCAAATGACTCGCCACACCAGGCCCCGGCCCAAGCCCCCCGCCCCCCCCCGGTAGAGGCCCCCCCCGCGCTGTTCGCGGCCCAAGAAACCGAC
>JANPIO010000068.1:0-8842 GCA_031425055.1 Phormidium sp. VAR_61_metabat_6 | reverse complement strand
CCGCGTTCTTCTCGGCCAGGAGACGGATATCTCGCAACTCTGACGTGGCAAAGGCCGCAAAGGCCCTGAGAGCTGCTCGTTCGGCAGGGGTTGTCCAGTCAAAGGCAACCAGGGGCGAGGTTTCAGGAAACCCAAAGGGGATCTCCACTAGGTGGGCAAACTCCCGCTCTTTTTTCAAATTCACAAAGCTCTGGTGCGACATCAGAATCGCCTGAAACGCACTAGGGTCGCGCAGCCAGATCTGCTTGAGGTCGAGGTAGGTGGGGGTGGTCAGAGCGATGTGCTGCTGAAAGGCAGCAAAGACTGAATTCACTGCCGGATCATCCAAGTCCTCCAGACTCAGGGGGGCACCGGTCTGAGCGTGGCCCGCCGATCGCCATAGCAGAGTGTACAAAAAGTTAAGGGCGGGCGAGGCAATGTAGGGGTTGCAAAAGCCTACCTCAAATTCTCCCGCCAAAATGGCGGCCAGTACCCGGTCAAAGGTGACCTTGCCCTCCACCGCCAGAGCCTCGTAGATCTGGGGCTGAAGAGCAAAGATCGCTTGGTTAGCCACCAGGGCAGGCGCAATAGGCTGCACCGGCACGCCATCGGCCTTGAGCAGCTCGACCCAAAGGTCGTGGGCGGGGCTGTAGCCCGCTGGTTGCCCTTTCCCCGCCGCCAACATTTGCGCCCCCAGCCCCGAGGGAATGTTGCGCACCCCCACCTGAATTACCTGGCCCGAGGGCAGGGTCTGCCGCCGCTGGTTAAATGCCTCGGCCACATCCACCAGCCAGCGCTCGTCGGTGCGGGTGGCGTTAGCCTTTTCGGCGGAACTGTAGACTTCGATATAGACCACCCCGGCCTCGTCTGTAGGCTGCGCCCCATAGAGGGGATAGGTGGCCGGATCGGGTATCGCATCAGCCAAAGGCGGAATCACCGCACTGTAGGCAGATGTATCGGAGACGAGCTGAGACTCGACCTCGACTTTAGGCAAAAGTCTCTGGTGCAGGTAGCGATCGGCCGATTCAAACGAGTGAATTGACCTATCTGGGAACAGCCCCATCGTGCTCAGTCCCCATAGCCCGCTTAGGCATAGACCAACTCCCAGCCACAATTTGAAGCGTCGTGGTTTCATCGCCCTCACTCTCCTAATATGCCGTTTTCGTTCTCTGCGACTAGGGTCTGTAGCCAGGTTGAAATTTCTGCCGACGACGTCAACGACGGCGGCGGCAAGGTATCTAAAATTATCTGGTCGTGCAGCTCTTGCAGTTGGGCGCGGGTTTGCTCAAGTCGCTGATGGCTGCTGTGTAACTGCTGCTGAGCGAGCTGTTGATAGCGGTAGGTTTTTACCTCCCGAATGGCTCTTAGAGCCTGGGCCAATTGTTCGACTAAATCCAACACAGTGTGTAGGGTCTCTAACAAGTCAGGGATAAAAGCTGATTCTTGTTGGGCAATTTGGGCCGCAACGGCTTGAATCGCTTCTGCTCGTTGCCGAGCCGACATCCACAACGAATGAGGAATATCTGGATATTGGTGTTCTACATGATTTAAGTGGCTTAGAAAAACGTCTTTTTGCAGAAGATTAGCCGCATTAGATATTGTCGAAAGCGTTCGCCTGTGCTGATCGAGTTGTCGTTGCCAGGCTGCGATCGCTGCCACGCTAATCATCAAGACGCTAGTAACCACAACCCAGCGCAATCCCAGCCACAGCACTATGCCAAAACTGCCTAGGGCCAGGGCTACTAGTAAAATCAGCGTATGGGGGAGACGATACCGATGCTGTCGGGAATAGATAGCCATAGCAAAGAGTCCCAAATGACAAATTCTTAAGCCTGAAAACGATCGGCCTAAAGCCAGAGCGTTAAGGCATGCACGATAAGCATTAGCTGCTTGGTGCCGATAGTTAATAGCCCTTAGGCGATCGATAAAACAATTAGAGAAGCAGAGTATTAATACGAGCAACCGGCAAGATGAGTGGCAGCAAAAGTATCCTTAAGTTTGTCAGGACACTGATGACGGGCCGCCAGGGATTGTAATCAACAGAAGACCGCTAGACCATCACGGTTTGGTTGAATTGATAAATGCGATGTTGCAGAATTTCTAGCTCTGGGTCTGTGTTGTGGACATAGGCTTTGATGATATTCCTCATCTTGGGTTGGACGGTTTTCAATCAACCACCGCCACCACCACCGCCACCGCCACCACCACCACCACCGCCACCGCCGCCGCCACCGCCACCGCCACCGTCATCACTATAGAAAATAGTTTTTTCAAACTCGCGATGGTAAAAACAATTACGATTGTTGCAGTGTTGAATGACTCGCCTAGTGCCAGTAGAGCGAGATGTTGGATAAATCAAGACTTTAGATAGAGTCTCGAGCGTAAACTTTCTACAACGTGGACAACGACGATCGATAATCATCTTCACAAGGAAGATGGGACTTAGTAGGCCTATTAAAACGGGGAAGGCATCTAAAAAAAATTGAAATTCGCCAAATTCATCAACCCCGACCTGCTGCCATTGTGGTTGAGGCAGATGCAAAATTGATGAAGGAAAGACAACCTGTACTTCAAGCTCATCTCCAGGTTGCAATGCCTGGTTTGCAACGAATTCAAATGTTGTTCCATCAATCGCTCGGCTAGTAGCGGGAACCCCATAGGCCGTGGAGCCGAGGACTTGACCTGACAGAACATCGGGTAAACGAACAGTAACAGCGCTAGATTGAACCGGGGCCTCGCGATCGGCAAAAATGGCTTTCCAATAAACCTGAGTTTCGTCACCGTTGATGTGTAGCCCGCCAATCACCCGATACTTAAGCACAAACACACGGGATTCAGGCGGGTTCAGAGAATGCTGCCAGCGAATCCACAGTTGATTGTTTTGGGTTCCTGTCGTTGCAGCAATTTGCTGTCCATTTTCTGTCACCGTGACATCCGTAATGTTGTCCACCTTGGCCAAAGGAATGTAGCGATAGCGTTCGTTTGTATGATTGGCTGTGAAGACATAATTCTGTATTTCTGTCACCCACATATCACCATTAGGTTGAACATCCACTTCTACCTGAATGAAATTCCAGTAGAATGGAACACTTGATGCCCTAACATGAGTAGTCAAAGTCAGAATAGCCACCAAAGTTGCAGTAACTACAGTTGCAATTCGGCAAAGTTTTTGAGAATTAAACATAAAGCAACTCGCGCATTGGGTATCTGGCTGGTTCAACGAAAATGCGTGAATTCGTTTGCATAACTCTATCTGTCGAGAGTTCATCCGCCCTTTTGGGACAGCAGGTGGATTGGGCATGGCGGGTACCGCAGAACTGGCAACGGCAGGCAATTGACCACTAATACGCGACTTAGCCAAATGGGCAATGCGCTCCAAGGCCGGTCACATTTGATCAGGTCTTACCGGAGGTTCTGCCCATAGATAGCTGTGGAGCCGATAAGGTAAATCCTACTTAACTCATGAGAAAAAGTAAAGTAAAGTTTGATTAAATCCTATGAAAGGCGGCAAGACTAAGCTTTTGTCAGGTTAATGCCTGAGTTTTGCTTGGGTTAAGTAAAATAAAAGCGTCGTAGGCTAGGAATTTTGCTATGGCAAAGCCCTCCCTCAGAGCCACACCCCAGGGGGTAGAGATGGCCGCTCAGGCTCTCACCCTCGCGGGCTTAACTCAGGCTCGCCTAGCTGAGCAGGTGGACTGTAGTCGTCAGCCGATTACTAACTTCTTTAAGGGGGAAGCCATTTCCCAAACGATTTTTATGCAGATTTGCGATCGCCTTGGTCTCGACTGGCAGGCGATCGCAGGCCTATCTGACCCGATCGCAAGCGCCCCCAACCCAGCAGTAGCACCGCACTCCGCTGTTACCCAATCCAGTCTCGATGCCCTGGTACAAACCCTGCGGCGGCAGGTCTACCCCAGCATTCGCGAGCGTTGCGACACTATGCGGGTGCTCGACATGTCTCATCCGGTGGCGGTCAACGATATCTATAGCAGCGTCAATATCCTGGAACAAATTTCTGGTCGTCGCTACCGGCGTGTAGAAGAGTTGCTGCACAGTTGCGATGCCAGTGATTTTGAACGTCTCGGCTTAGGGGCTATCGCCGCAGAACGCATACCCGCTTTAGACGCTGTCAAAACCTATAGAAAATTGATCATCTTGGGTAAGCCTGGGGCAGGCAAAACTACTTTTCTAAAATATCTAGCTATTCAGTGTAATGAAGGAAAGTTTGAACCAGACTGCGTGCCTATCTTTATCACGCTTAAAGATTTTGCCGAGGCAGAGGATGAATCAAGTCTGTTAAGCTATATTGCTGACTGCTACCATTCCATTGGCACCGCTAATTCAGACTTGCTCGACAGCTTTCATCAGCTTTTTGCTGCTGGCAAGGCGCTACTGTTGCTCGACGGGCTAGATGAAGTTAGAGGAGAAGACCACCAGCATGTTATCAAAGAAATCAGAGATTTCTCAGAGCATTTTCGGCAAAATCAGTTTATCATAACCTGCCGAATTGCGTCTTGGGATTATGTATTTGAAAAATTTACTGAGGTTGAAGTTGCCGATTTCGATTGGGCTCAAATTGAGGTATTTGCGTCTAAATGGTTTAACCAAAAAGTAGTCAAGCCAGCTCAATTTCTCAGGCAGCTTAACCACCATCCTCGCATTAAACAACTAGCTACGAGCCCTTTACTACTGACATTGATTTGTCTGGCCTTCGAAGAGTCGGGTGGCTTCCCTGGCAGCCGTTCCGAACTCTATAAAGAGGGCATTGATGCGCTGCTAAAAAAGTGGGATGCGAAACGCGGTATTCAGCGTGATCAGGTCTACAAAAACTTATCTCATCTGCGCAAGGAAGATTTGCTGAGTTATCTAGCGCTAATTACGTTTAAGGGGAAAGATCTGTTCTTTAAAAAAAATGTTGCTGAACGACATATCGCCGACTACATCTCCCACCTGTCTGAGGTCGATGCTGCTCCTGAGGCTCTGCAAATCGATAGTGAGGTTATTTTGCGGTCTATTGAAGCTCAGCATGGCCTATTGATCGAGCGGGCAAAGGGCATTTACTCCTTTTCTCACCTCACGTTTCACGAATTTTTTGTCGCCCGCGAGATCGCCATAAATAGCCTTGCGCTAGAACAGGCTCTTCAAGAGTTGGCGAGCCATGGGTCAGACAAACGCTGGCGAGAGGTGATTTTACTCACCACAGAAATGCTGCGGGATGCCTCGCTGCTGCTGCTGCCGCTGAAGCAGACCATTGACCAACTGCTGGCCGATTCGCCCCGGCTACAGCAGTTTTTGCAGGAGGTGAGCGATCGCGCCACCGCTCCAGAATTTGCTCTTTTCAAACCCGCTGCTGCCCGCGCCTTCTGCTTCGATATTGACTTTGATATCGATGAAAACCGGGCTGTGGCCCTGGCTTTAGATAAAACCGTTAACCTGTTAGTCTGCGCCAGCTTTCTCACCCGCATGATGGAGGATATGAGCCTGGCTGAGGCCATTGCCGTGGCCCAAGCCTACGATGCCCAGACCGATGCCGGGGCTAGGCTGATCGCGGCTGGTTCAGCCAATGCCGTTATGCTAATTGCCATTCAAATTGCTCTAGATTCGGGTAGTTTAGACACCCCCGCCCGCCAAACCCTCAAGACTCTCTGGCAGCGACTCAAAGGCCATGCCGCCGCCGATGATGATGACACCGTGAGGCAGGTAGCCGACCAGGCCCGAGAAGTGGCCAAAAGTCGCCACCATATTGGCCAGGACTGGCATTTCACGCCGCCAGAAAAAACTCGGCTCAAGCTCTACTACACCACAACGCTGCTGCTCGTTGAGTGCCTGAATAGCGATGGCTGTATGCTGTCACCCAAGCTGCGCCAATCGCTTCAAGCGTCTCTGTTTTTACCCTTGCCCTAGCATAGGGGTGGGGCTTGAGCTAGCGACCGATAAGTTGAACCCCGCGCTCATTCATCACCTACCTGCCATGACCTTCGCTCTCTATTCTGTTAAAACACCTGTGGCCCAACACCTGGGGCCTGAGGGCTATCCAGGCAGCGTGAGGACTTGGCAGGGCGACGCTTTGTCGCTAGCTGGCCCCGGCACGCACTTCGGATTTATTTACACCGGGTCGCCGACCTTAGAACGGCAGGGGGACGGAGCCCAGGGCAAAACCGCCCAGACCTTTGGACTGGCCCAGGGTATGTATTTTTGCCTACCTGGAACAGGCCAGCTTAAGGGGCAGGGTGCTACTGGCTTAGTTATCACCTGCCCGACCTACCGGGGCATGTTTAGCCTCGGTGGCCCCCTGGAACCGGCTGGGCGATTGGCCTATATCGACGGCGGCACCAGCAGTTTGCTAATTCCCCCGGTGATTGTGGGCAACCCCTGCTTAAACGCTATGTACTTCCCCTCTGGGGTGGAGCAGACCATGCACACTCACCCGAGCGATCGCCTGGGTCTGGTTGTCGCTGGGGCTGGTGTGATTGAGACGCCAGAAACCACGGCTGGTGTTGCAGCTGGCGATATTTTTTGGATTTCGGCGGGCCAACTGCATTGCTTTTGCACTGCCGACAGTCCTCTGACCATAGTGGTATTTCACCCCGACAGTGAGGGCGGCTTTACCCACCGCGACAACCCCATGCTGCGGCGTACCTTCGTAGATGGTGTCAGTGCGGCAGAGCTGCCTAAGATTCAAACCCCGGTCGAACTTCTGTTGTCGAGCCTTGGCCCTGAGTAGCGACGATCGCCCCCTAGGGCATTCATCAACGATCACCTCGCCATCCCAGCACCAGGGTCAGGCCCAACAACAGCGGCGTTAGCCAGTCGCCCCAGCGAATGTAGGGGGTGAGGGTCTGGCGGCGATCGAGGGTGGCGCGGTGGGTGAGATAGGTGTGGGGCTCCCCCAGCCAGAGGGTGCGGCCGTGGTGATCGACTAGGCCAGAGAGGCCGGTGTTGGTCACGCGCAGCGCCCAGCGATCGCTCTCCACCGCCCGCAGCACGTCAAACCCGTGGTGCTGCCTCATCATCCACACCGGGTAGGGGTCGTTGTTAGAGGCGGTGACCATGAACTCGCCGCCGCTGCTCACCTGGTGGCGAAACAGACGGCTGTAGGCCGACTCGTAGCAGACGCCGATAATGCCTTGGCCAACGCTGGTCTCAAACCGCTGGTCGGCGGCCCCTGGCACCAGGTAGCTATTTAGCGGCGACAGGCGACTGATCAGGCGACCCAGCACCGCCTCAAAGGGCACGTATTCTCCCAGAGGCACGAGCTGCACCTTGTCGTAGCGCCCGTAGGTTTGACCGTCGGGGCGAATTTCGAGCAGGCTCTGGGTGTACTGCGATCGCCCCTCCCCCGGCACTGGCGCAAAGGTGCCTAGCCATAGGGGCACCCCAGCTTGGCTCACCGTGCGAATGATGGCCGCGATTTGGGGCGCATTCGGATTCCACAGCTGCGGCAGCGCCCCTTCCGGTGTTACCACCGCATCTACCCCTTGGGCCACCAGGGCGCGGTAGCCGCTAGTGTAGCCCTCTAATGCTTGGTTAACCCCCTGAGGCGTCAGCTTTTCGCGGGTGGGCACATTGCCCTGGATGAGCCCTAAGGTGAGGGATTGACCGGCGGGAACGGCCTCGGTGCGGGCGTAGAGGATGGCACCGAGGGTATGGCCTAGCAGTAGCAGCGCGATCGCCGTCAGGGCGAGGGTGCGGCGGGTGGATGAGGGGATGGGGGGATGGGGGGATGGGGAAGATAGGGGAGGTGGGGGAGGTGGGGGAGGGCTGCCCAGTAGCTTGGCGACTGGGGAAAAGGCGAGGGCGAGGAGGCCGTTGGTGGCAACCAGAATGGCGGTGATGGCTCCCGGCCCCGACAGGCGGGTTAGGTGCAAAATCCACAGGTTGTTGGGGCTTTGGGTGAGGCTGAGGGGTGACCAGTCCAGGGGGCTGTGGTTGCGTAGCGCTTCGAGGAAGCACCACAGGGCGGTACCGGCAAGCACTAGCCAAAACCTGCGGCTGGGCCAGCGATGGGCGGCCCAGGCCATCACTGTGCCCCAGCCAGCAATGCAGACAGAACCCCAGAGAACGATGAAAATCCAGGAGGAGAGGGCGATCGCAACGCTACTTCCCCAGGGCACCCCCATCCACATCAGCGGGTGCAAGTGGGTAATCCACGCCAGCGAAATGCCGTAATACACCAGCCCCCACAGCAGCCCATAGGTAGCCGCCAACCCTACCGAGGGCGTCGCTAACACCACCCACCACAAAGGCACCAACCCCACCCAAGCCAGCGGCCAAAGACTCCATGGCGGCAGCGCTAAAGCCATCGAAATCCCGCTGAGGGCAACTAGACCAGCCTGTCGCCAACTCCAGCTGGAGCCAAGATTTCGTAAAAACGTCGCTGTCACCTTCATTCTTAACCTCAGCTATTCCTCCAACCCGGCCATAGGGTCGTCATAAACATGCCTTTTTTGAGGAGGGCAGTGCCCACACTACAAAACTTACCAGCTGCTGACCAGCCAATTGGCAATACAGAGGTTTAAACCGATGGCAGATCAATCCTTTCCGTTGGGTCCAGGGCGGCGGCACGGCCCTGGTCGACGGGGTCTGGGGGCAATCGAAACGCCCCCAGCGGTTAGATTTGGCCTTTTACCCATAGCTCAACGCCGCTTTCAAAGGTATGTTGCATCGATAGCTTAGCCCCAACAGTGCATTGCTGCGCTAATGCACCCTACGCCCCAAAAAATTGAGGAAGCGATCTGCGATCGCTTCCTCAATACGGTAATTGAAGATTGAAGCCAGGAGTTTCGGCCCAGCCCAAAACCTACTCGGCGGTAGCCAACTCAGTGCTGCCCCGACGACGGCGGCTCGTCAGCGTGTTAAACAG
>JANPIO010000067.1:0-5393 GCA_031425055.1 Phormidium sp. VAR_61_metabat_6 | reverse complement strand
ATCTCCCTGGGTAAGCTTTTCTAGGTGAGCGACCCTTGGCGAGTAGACTAAAGTGCCCAGACGCTTGCCACACCGACAAGCTTGCCTATAAGTTACAGCATTGTTAACGCCGATTTATAAGGCTGATTAAATTTAGGCCGTGCGCTAGGCTTCGAAATGTCAATTCGGGCGTAGGCTATGGCTAAACTCAGCTACGGCCCAGTCTACCCCGCCTAACCTGTTCCTCCTATTAGTCTCATCCAGGACCCCTGCCCATGGCCGACCAACTCGACATTCTTCCCTCTGGGCAAATTGTACCTACCTCGCTCCACACCGAGGTGCAGCGGTCGTACCTGGAATACGCCATGAGCGTGATTGTGGGCCGGGCGCTGCCCGACGTGCGCGATGGCCTCAAGCCGGTGCACCGCCGCATTCTCTACGCCATGCACGAGCTGGGGCTAACCCCCGATCGCCCCTACCGCAAATGCGCCCGTGTGGTCGGCGACGTGCTGGGTAAATATCACCCCCACGGCGACCAGGCGGTGTACGAGGCTCTGGTGCGCATGGTGCAGACTTTTTCCAGCCGCTACCCCCTGCTCGATGGCCACGGCAACTTTGGCTCGGTCGACAATGACCCCCCGGCGGCCATGCGCTACACCGAGACGCGCCTGTCGCCGATCAGCAACGAGGGCATGCTGACCGATATCAGCGAGGCCCTAGTCGACTTTAGCGACAACTTTGACAGCTCCCAGCAGGAGCCGGTGGTGCTGCCTACCCAGTTGCCCAACCTGCTGCTCAACGGGTCTTCGGGCATTGCCGTGGGCATGGCCACTAACATTCCGCCCCACAACATGGGCGAGGTGATCGATGGGCTGGTGGCGATGATCGATCGCCCCACCCTCTCCGACGACGACCTGTTTCGTCTCATCCCCGGCCCCGACTTCCCCACCGGGGGCGAGATCATCGGCACCGAGGGCATTCTCGACGCCTACCGCACCGGGCGAGGCAGCATCCCGATTCGCGGTATTTGCCAATTTGAGGAAGTGCACCCCGGTCGGGGGCGGCAGCGGCGCAACGCAATCATCGTTACCGAGCTGCCCTACCAGGTGAATAAGGCGGGCTGGATTGAGAAAATTGCCCAGTTGGTGAACGCCGGGCGGCTGGAGGGGATTGCGGATATTCGGGATGAGAGCGATCGCGACGGCATGCGAGTCGTGATCGAACTCAAGCGCGACACCCCCGCCCAGCGGGTGTTGCAAGACCTCTACCGGACCACGCCGCTGCAAACCAACTTTGGCGTGATTATGCTGGCATTGGATAACGGTCAGCCCCGCCAAATGCCCCTGCGCGACGTCATGCAGGCGTTTCTCGACTTTCGCGAAACCACCCTCACCCGCCACTACCAGCACCAGCTCGAAAAAACCGAAGCCAAGCTGCACATCACCGAGGGGCTGCTCACCGCGCTCAACAACCTCGACGCTATTATCGACATTCTGCGCAACGCCGCCGACGGCACCACCGCCAAGCAAACCTTTCAGCAGCGGTTTGACCTCAGCGAGCGCCAGTCGGACGCGATTTTGGCCATGCCCCTGCGCAAGCTCACCGGCATGGAGCGCCAGGGCCTAGAGAACGATTTTGCCGAACTTAGCCAGCGCCGTGACGATCTCACCCGGCTGCTGAGCGATCGCAAAGAGCTGCTCAAGGCGATGAAAAAAGAGCTGAAGGCGCTCAAAAAGAAGTTCAGTGACCCCCGCCGCACTCGCATTCAAACCGACGCCGAGCGGGCCGAAGAATCACAGCAGGTCGAAGAGATCATTGCCGAAACCGTTGAAGAAGCGACGGTCGTAGAGTTTACCCAAAAGGGCTACGTGCGGCGGTTTTCGCCAAAATCTTACCAGCGGCGGCAGGCCCGGCTAGAGATTGATACCAGCGCCAACCTCCACGAGGTAGACGACGACCCAGTAATCCAGGTTGAAGTGGCCCTTACCACCCACGAACTGCTCACCCTCACCCGCGATGGCCGGGCCTTCACCGTTGCGGTCGGCACGGTGCCCACCAACCCGCGTCAGGGCAAGGGGGCACCCCTGGTGCAGCTGCTGCCGGGTTCGGTGCCATCTGCCGCCGATGCGATCGTGGCTCGGTTTGTGCTGCGCGACGACCGACTCGATCGCGACCTGATTCTTGTCACCCGCAGGGGCAAAATCAAGCGCGCTCCGCTGAAAGAATTCACCAACCTCACCGGGCGCGGTCTCACCGCCATCAAGGTCAAAGACGGCGACGAGCTGGCCTACGTCACCCTAGCCGAGCCTGGCGACGACCTGGTACTGGGAACAACCGGCGGCAGACTGCTGCGCTTCCCGATCGATGATGACAACCTGCAAGTCATGGGCCGCGCCGCCCAAGGCCCCCAGGGTATTCGCATGGGCAAGCAGGAAACCCTGACCGGCTGTGTGGCCGTGGCGTCGAGCAAAGATTGCCTGCTGCTGGTGTCGGTAGCGGGCTATGCCAAGCGTCTGCCGGTAGAAGGTTTGCGAGTGGCCAAGCGTGGCGACATCGGCACTCAGTCGTTCCAATTTAGCCTCAAGACTGACAGCCTGATGGCGCTGCTGCCCGCAGTACCCAAGGAATCCGTGACGCTATTTACCAGCGCCGATCGCACCGCCGTTATCTCCATTAACTCGGTACCTCGCCAGGGCAGGACTGGAGAGAGCGATCGCATCGTCAAACCCAACAAAGGCGAAACCATCACCCAGGTAATTCGTGTAACTGTGCTTGATCCAGATGCTAGCAATGGGGCGGCATCAGAATAAAGTTAGGATAGTTTTGTAGAGTAGGCGTTGGTTCTAGGTCAATACCTGGCTTGTGTTAACTAACGCTCTACTCGACGTTAACTGAGGGATACCGATGTCATTCATCACGTTCAAAGCGCCGATCAAAGATGGGATGATAGAGATTCCTGCAGAATACAAACAAGCTCTAAGCGGTACTGACCAGGTCGAAGTGACGATTTCGACTCAATTCAACACGGCGAAGACAGGCTTGATTGCAAAATTGCTCAAAAATCCTATCGTAGTCGATGATTTCGTGCCCCTCAGCCGCGAGGAAGTGCATGACCGCAACCTCTAAAACCTACTTCCTAGACTCAAATGTCTGGCTGTATGCCCTGCTAAAAAAACGTCAGTCTACCCCAGAAGATCTTCATAAAGCCCAAATTTCTAATGACTTAATTGATGCTCCAGGGGTTGTTATCAGCATTCAGGTAGTTAACGAAGTTTGCGTCAATCTCATCAAAAAAGCACAATTTAATGAATCTCAAGTTCAAAGCCTGATTCAAGACTTTTACAATGGCTGTCAAGTAATCACATCCAATCAGGCTCTGCTGACCCTTGCGTCTGAGACCCGTGACCGCTACAGTCTGTTTTTTTGGGATGGGCTGATTGTTGCTGCCGCTTTAACGGCCAATGTAAATATCCTCTATTCGGAGGATATGCAAAACAATCTCAGGGTTTTCGATCAACTCACGATTACCAACCCCTTCCTCTAAATTTATCCGTTAGATCCTTATTTCTATCGCTCAACCTGCCGTGGCCCAAGTCGCAATTGAAAACGTCTACAAAACCTTTCCCAAGTCTCGCCAATCCCACGGGGCAGAGGCTACTGAGCCAGATGCAGAGCCAGATGCGGCGGCGGTGCTCAAGCGCATCAACCTCACCATCGACGATGGCGAATTTATGGTGCTGGTCGGCCCCTCGGGCTGCGGCAAAAGCACTCTGCTGCGGCTGATCTCGGGGCTGGAGGAGATCACCGGGGGCAGCATTTGGGTGGGCGATCGCAAAGTCAACGACCTACCCCCCAAGCTGCGCGACACCGCCATGGTGTTTCAGAGCTACGCCCTCTACCCCCACCTGACGGTCTACGACAACCTCGCCTTTGGCCTGCGCCGCATGGGGGCTGACCTGAATAAATCCCTACCGGAGCTGGGAGAAAAACCTGTACCCCTCAGCGACTCGCCCGCCAATCAGGAGCTAGAGCGCCTGCTCACCGAAAGCCGCTGGTGGGAGAAGCCCCTGGTCTCCATTACGCGCCGACTGCCCCCCAGCCTGCGCTACATCTCTGAGGCCGAACGACTGATCGACGAACGAGTGCGGGCCGTGGCCAAGATGCTGCAAATCGACCTACTGCTTAACCGCCAGCCTCGGCAGCTCTCGGGCGGGCAAAAGCAGCGGGTGGCCCTGGGCCGGGCCATGGCTCGCAACCCCCAGGTGTTTTTGATGGATGAACCGCTGTCAAACTTGGATGCCAAACTGCGGATGGAAACCCGCGCCCAGATCGTGAATTTGCAGCGGCAGTTGGGCATTACCACCATCTACGTCACCCACGACCAGGTAGAGGCCATGACCATGGGCCACCGCATCGCCGTGATGAACCAGGGCCAAATTCAGCAGGTGGCCACTCCGCTCGAGCTGTATAACCGCCCCGCCAATCGCTTCGTAGCTGGCTTTATTGGCTCGCCGCCGATGAATGTTATCCCGGTGCAGGTGCAGGCTCCATTTTTGCTGGTGCACCCTGAGTTTCGCCTGTCGCTACCCAGCGGTTGGGACGATCGCCTGCTGCCCTACGACAACCGTGAAGCGCTGCTGGGCATTCGCCCCGAGCACCTCAGTTTGGCCCTGCCCGCACCCAAAAATATTCGCGGCCACATCACTCACTTGGAGGCCTTAGGCAGCGAAACCTACCTGACGGTGCAGACCGAGGGTCTGACGCTGCTGGCCAAAGTTCCCCCGGACGAGGTGGTGCGGATTGGCGATCAGGTGTGGCTGGCGATCGCCCCCGAAAAAGTCCATTTGTTTGACCCAGAGAGTGATGCCTCCCTTTGGAGCTGCTAACCTTTTGTAGCCGCAGAGATTCACATCAACCAGCCACGCCAATAAGGGAAAGCACCTTGCGTAAACCCCGTTCTGGTAAAACCCAGCTGCTCTCAGGGCTGACTCTGATCGGCGCGATGGTCGTGGCTTTTTTCATGGTGCAGGCTCCCTGGGCGCACCCGCTTCGAACCCTGGTGCTGCTGGCCCTCCCCGGTGCGCAGGGTGCCCTGACCGCCAGAAATGCCCTTAACCGGAGCCGTCTAGACCAGTTTCATGGGAAGCTGGCGATCGCAGAGCTGATCGGGGCGGGGCTGCTGGGGGTAGCCGCTGCGATCGCGCTGCTGGGTGCTAGATCTCTGCCGGTGCTCTATAGCAGCTGGGTTGTAGCCGCGATCGCCACCCTAATTCTGGTCATTGCCACCGCCCTTGACCTGATTCGAGCTATCCGCCGCAAGCAAAATCAGCGTCCCATTTTGACCAGGCTGCTGCTGCAAAGCCTAGCGCTGATCTTCTACGGTCTGCTGCTGCTGTGGATGGGTCTGCTGTTTT
>JANPIO010000066.1:0-8017 GCA_031425055.1 Phormidium sp. VAR_61_metabat_6 | reverse complement strand
GGCTTGACCCGACGCAGGTGCTTGATCAGGTGGTTGGGGTCTGAGAAATAGATGCTGTGGCCCCAGGCCAGGTGCCCATACAAAAAAACGCGGGCAAAGATGTGGTTGAGGGGCAAAAACATCAGGGCGACTTCGTCGGGGCCGGTCTGGAGATTGGGGTAGCTAGAAAAAGCAGCCAGCACGTTGGCCGCGATCGCCTCATGGCTGAGCATGACTCCCTTGGGGCGCTTGGTTTCGCTGGCAATGTAGATGATGGTGGCCAAATCGGCGGGCGCGATCGCCGCCTCCAAATCTTGAGCCGCCTGGGCAGACCACCGCTGCCGCCCCCAATGGCGTACTTCCGCCAACGCGCACACCCGCAGACTTTGAGGCATAGGCACCGGAGGGCAAGGGTGCTGCGTCTGGGATTCGCACAGCAGGTGAGGAATCTGCAAGCAGGCGTCGGGGGAGGGGATAGACTGAGCGTCGCTAGGATTTACTCCCCCATCGTCCCCATCTCCCGCATTCTGAAGAGCGTCGGTCTGCCAGTCATCGGGCACCTCGGCCACAATCACGGCTTTCAGAGTGGGCACCTCCCACAGATAGGGCCGAATTTGGTCGAGCAAGGCGACGTTAGAGACCACCAGCAGCGGCGCTTCGACTTCCTGCAAAATCAGCAGAATGTTTTCGATGGTCTGGGTGAGGTCGATGGGCACGTTGACAAACCCAGCCAGCAGGGTGCCGAGATCGGCGATCGCAAACCCCACATCGCTGTGCATGATCAGGGCAATGCGATCGCCCCGCTGCAACCCAAAGGTTTCTAACCCCAAGGCAAATTCTTCTACCGCTCGACAAAAGGCGTCAGTGGAAAAGGATTGCCAGCTGCCCTTGCGCCATTGGTTGAGGGCGCGATCGTTAGCAACGGCTAAGCCATCCGCGCCCTTGAGCAAAGACGGCAGGGTGCGGTGAAGAACGTCAAAGCTGGGACTGGCTATGCCCGCTGGAATACTCGTTTTGAGTCGGCTCCCGTTTTTGGGGTGCCACAGGCTGTGCGCTTCGCGAAGCGCGAGATTGAAGAGAGTTGAGGTAGTCATAGCGGCTGGGAAGTGAGGGGATGTATACCAAAAACGGTGACCCGTTCGCGTTTGTCTGAGCTGAGTAATTTAACTAAGGATGAAGAAACCACCAAACGTTTTCCTGCGTCAGCAAACGACGAAGGAACTAGAAGCATGGACGAACTAACGGCAACCCGCCTAGGTAAGGCAACTGCCGTTTGGATGACCTTAAAGCGGGGGCGATGACTAAAGAATTAAGCCTGATGCGTTAGGGCATTAATCTCGTAGCCTATTACCTGATGATCTAAAGATGACAATCAAAACCTAGACGATTTACACCTTGCCAATCATTTCAGCATCGGTTTTAACCGATTACTGGCAATAACTGATTGAAACTGGCGCAGTGGCTTCTATTCTAATTGCTTTTAGCTGCCTAGTCGCCGACTCAAGGGAGTCAGATTTCATTAAGGGTTGCCACAAAAAAGCCCATTAGCTCTTCTGAAGACATTTGTTACTTCGTTAATTATAGCCTCCCAATTTTTGCCCCATCTATAATTGAAATCTATCGCAAATAACTTTTGTAAAGGATTGGGCTAGTAGGTACTCTAGCCAGGCATAAACGCTCAGGCTACTTATCGGGTACGTTGCCAAACCCTTGGGGATCACGGGAAAACGAAAGAGAATGTTCAAATGACTCGAAAACCGTGTAGGACATTACTAGCTACAAAAAACCCCACTGTCACCAGCGGGGTAGGTCGTTGTTGCCTAGGCGGACACCAGCCACAGAGCTTGCGCTAAACCTAGATGTTAGAGCCGCTGGCGGGTTCTGCCCCCATGCCAAGAGCAGCGTCGCGCAAAAAGGTAATTTGCTCTTCAAAGCCCATCGTCTCTAGGGCAGCCAACAGATCTTGCCCTTGGTCAGACAACTCATAGTCGTCAGGCATTGGGACAATGTCACCACTGTCCATGCCCTGAGCCAAGTAGTACCAAAATGCGAGTTTTGTGTTGGCGCTCAGAGAACCGTACTCTCGACCAATTTGGTTGGAGGCATCACATTTTGCGATTGCCCGCATAATGTCGAGCTGCTCTTGCTGATCGACCTCTTTGACCTGGTTATAAAGACCGTTAGCGATTTCAGGAGATGCCGAGCCAGGGGCAGCAGGCGTGATGCGATCGCCCATCTGCTCATAGACAAACCACAGCAGCGCCAGTTGTGCATCAGTATCTAAGCTGTTAAAGACATTCAGAGCTTGGTTAGGGTCGTTAGCAGTTGTATAAGCGGTCATAAAAAATCCTTTTGGTGCAGCTTTTATCGATGACCTCAGAAAGCACGCTTTAACATAAAGCCCGTACTCTGAAGCCACCATCTGCAACTTAATTGAGAATTTAGTCCGCTTCCTCCTGCTATAGCGGTAGCCGCAGCTATGTCAGTGGATGGGTATGCAGGCATTTCTTGCCTTGGGCGATCGCTCAATGCCCACGAAGTCCTGGAGCACGAAGCTCTACGCGAACCCGAATTAGCCACGTCTGCTTGAGCACGGCTGCACAGCGCTACTTAGGCATAACGTTTCCCCTAAATTAGCTGAGAGCAAACGCGGCAACAGATGCCCTGTCAACCGGCTGCTAAACGGCAAAGCCGGTTTTTTGCTTCTGTTTACCCTTCGACTTTTTCTTTGAGGAGCCTTGATCGACCTCTTGCATCGCCGCTTGGAACAAATCTTGTAGGTGCAGAGGCACACTAGCAATCTCTGGAAGTTTCGGGTCTAAGGGCTTTCCGGCCTGTACTAAAACATCGTCTAGTTCGTCTACGGTGAGGTCTGAACGGCTGAGGTGCCTCCCTAGAGCTGCCATCAACGGCGCTGCGTTGTCTTCAGCAAAGCAGCGCCAAACATAGGCGTTGACCGCATCTTCCTTGAGATATTTTTGCATTAGCTGATCTACCTTGGCTACCGATCCACTGTCTGTCGATTCAAACAGCTGGGTTAGGCGCACGTAGTCTTTCAAAAACGTCTGTCCCCAACGGGGATGAACAAACACCGTTACGGCTTCTGCCCGACGCAGCTCATCGGGCAGGTTGATGGGGGGCGTTGCCATTTTAATCGCCTTGTCATCTTTTAAAAGCTGCCCCACCTCGCGCCCGTCTTTACCAAACGAAGCCATCGACTCAGCCACTTCTTCTTCAGAAACCCCAGATTCGGCTACTAGTTCCTTGAGCGACTTAGAACTGTCAATGCCGAGCGCTTCTAAACGGCGTTGGGTGGAGATCTCTTGATACTCTTTGAGCTTTTTATTCAGCTCATAGCCTGACAGGGTAATGCGATCGCTCCCAAAAAAATCCACAAAATCGTGGTGATAACGCTCCACAGATTTCCAGGCTTCTTCTAAAAGTTCAGGGGCATCGCCATACAAATGACCCGGAAACCAATTTTTAAAGTTGCCGATCGCAACGGCTAGCTTAGGCTTACCCAGTTTGCCCAGCAGCATTAACGGGCCTGAAAACGTCCAGACATCTCCCCCGGCTGGCGACAAACGGGTGACGACAATCTCACCGGGGCCGAGACGGGCTAGCTCTTCTACCGACTGTGCCCCACTGGGCTCGACCCAGTAGCGCTTTTCAGTGAGCCAGTTCATCACCTCGTAGCGATCGGTGGTGACCTGGAGCACTTTAAATAGACCGTTAAATGTGTGCTTCCAGCTTTCAGCTAAGGCCTGGTCACTCGAGGATAAACCGGGCTGATTTTTTATAAAAATATCTAATGCCGATTGGCCAGCTACCTGGCCTTCGGTTGAAAACATATCGATCGCCAGGTTTGAGCGATTGATGCCTTGCAGGTTGGTAGCCGACCAGAGCTTCAACTGATCGGCACTGTACTGTTCTAAGGCCGTTGCCAGGTCGCCCTCAGCATCTAGCACAAAGGCATGTAGTGCCTGTTTTAAGACCTGAGACTGGTTTACGTTATCGCTCACACCAAACCTATTGACACAACGCCAGAAAAACTGTTGCTAACCTACCTCAAAAAATGGTTTAGGACAACTTGCTGCGCCGCCGCCTTGAGCTGCTGCCCCCAGACACGCGAAAATAGATAAGCCTAACCAGCGGCGGAGTCGTCGCCTAGGCAATCTGCCGAGTTTCGACCCCCAGCGGGGGTGGCGATCGCCACATACCCGCTACAATCCGGTTCGTTAGTGCTTATCTACTTCGGTCTAATGGTGGTTAGCTGATGACTAAACAGCACGCTTAGCGACTGCATAGTAGATGAACAGAGCAACAATTGCGCCCAAAACGGCGATTACTACACCACCAATGCTGAGACTCGTCGCTGCGAAGGCCAGCGATCCTGTAGTTAGCAGGGTGTAGAGGCTACCACCCACAAATGCACCAATCACGCCTAGAATCAGCGTGCCCAAGATGCCGCCGCTCTGGTGTCCAGGATAAATAGCTTTAGCAATTGCACCCGCAATCAGACCCAATACGATCCAAGCTAGAATGTTCATTCCGTCTCTCCAAATGTTTAGTAGGCAACCGGTGCCTTTTCCTTACGCTCAAACAATAACTAAATTGACTGAGTCAGCGAGACCCTCTAAAGAGATAGTTGGTGGTCATCAAAAGGTATACATCACGGGGCTTACGGCTATTTTCTCACCCAACCGCTTAGAGATCATCAAACTATAGCGATCGCTACCGCTTGGCGAATGGCGAGCGGGCAGATAGCAGAATTTTGTAGACGCAGCCGAATCGCGGTTGAGATTCACCATTGAAATTGACCCTTAAGCTAGCGATTAAGCGGCAACACGACCAGGGCACCGGGTTTAGCCCACAAAAAAAATCCCTGCCCGAAGGCAAGGAATAAACGGGTGGAGAGCACTAAAAATCCCAGGAAGAACGAACCAGCATCATTGCACCAACCAGCAGTCAACGCCGCAGCGGTCGAGGGTCGCCATCATTTGGTCGATGATCTGCGCATCTAGGCTGTTGCGACCCAGGTGGGCATGTTCAAGGGCCTCGATCTGGGCCTGATAGAGGTCGCGGGCCTGCTGAAGGTGCTGCTTGGCAGCGGTCGTGTCACCCAAGTGGGCGTAGGTCAATCCCAGGTTGAGGTGTGAGTCGGCATGGTCGGGCTGCATCGCGATCGCCCGCTGGAGGCTGGTAATTTCACCGTCGCGATCGCCGTTGCGCCCGAGAGCAATGCCCAGATCGTAGTAGCCGAGCACCGTGGGCGCGATCGCCACCGTATGTTGCAGCAGGGCAATGCCGTTGTCGAGCTGGCCCAGGGTGACCAGCATGCTGCCTAGTTCGTAGGCCGATGGCCCGTGGTCAGGGTCTTGGGCCAGGGCTGCCCGGTAGTCGGCGATCGCCTCCTCTAAATAGCCGAGCTGAAATTCAACTCGCCCCAACTCGTAGAGCACGGGTATTGCTTCAGGCGCAGCGATCGCCGCTTGGGTCAGTTTTTGCCGGGCACCGAGCAGATCGCCCGTTTGTCGCAACTGCATCCCTTGGTAGTAGGCACGGGGTAGGGCAGGCGCGGTAGCCCCAGGGGTTAAGGTCAGCGGCGGCAGTGACAGCGAGATCGGAGATATCCCCAGCGCGATCGCCAGGATCACCCCAGCCAAACCAACCCCAAACGTCACCAAAAGCGGTCGCAGATTGTGAAATAGAGAATTCGTTGCGGGGGTAACCGCATAGGGAAAGGAAGCCTTCATAACAATGTCTCCTAAACGTTAGCTAAGGCAGGTCAAAGAGTTTGCTAGTAGTTCGCTAGCGGATCAGGCGGCTAGAGGGGAGGCCGCTCCGTCTGCACCATGCCTTTCAAATCAGCCACAGGGGTATACGAGGTAAAAATCGACTTGGGCACCAGCGCGTGCACGCCCCGGTTAATGTCAACCACCTGGGTAATGTTCAAATCCATCGCCAGGCTGGCCAAGGAGTAGGCCTGCAAGCGCGTTAGACCCGTGGATTTGGTCAGCAGATCGAGCATGTCCCGCGTCGCTGTTTTCATGGCTTTGTCTACATCGGGGTCAAAGCCCATCGTCATAAAGTGCGTCGGCGTCTCCACCACCGGGCGAATCAAATCCATATCTTTGTGGACAACAAACTCAACGGTCACACTGCGCATGGCGGTTTCTGAGGCCGTCAGGCCCACCTCACCATTGGCCTGGTTAACGTGGCCATCCCCCGTCGAAAACAGCGCCCCAGCATTAAACACCGGCACAAACAGTGAACTGCCCGCGACCAGTTCTTTGTTGTCCATATTTCCACCCCACAGATCGGGCGGCACACTCGACACGCGGCGAATGCCGTCATAGTCATCAATCCGTTCAGGGCGAGCTGTCCAGGCTCCACCCGATTCGCTATTGCTGGCGGCAAAATCCTTCGGCGGCGCTACGCCCATGATGCCCATGAAGGGTTTAACCGGCAGGGTGACATTTTGGGCAAACTGCGTAGTTTCGTTGGCAATATCGACGTAGAGGTGGCTAATCGTGCCCTCTGGAAATTCGCCGGGCAGCAGCCCCAAACCGCTCTCGCCGGGAAACACAATTTGCCCGGCATAGATCGACGGCACCACGTCCTTGACCTTGATTTCTAAAACATCCCCCGGCTCTGCGCCTTCGACATAGACCGGCCCCGTCAATGAGTGGGGGCCGATCAAGTTGCGCTCTTTGGCTAAGGCGTTGGCCGAGGCCACCAGTTCCTCGATCGAGCGGCCTGGGCGGGCTTCTTCACCCACGTTGGGGAAAGTAGAAAACGTCACCGAGTCCCCCGATTTGACCCGCAGCACCGGGGGCAACTCGGCGCTAAAAAAGCCTAAATGGGTTGTCTCAGGGGTCGCCAACAACACATAGGACGAACCGCCGCTGGTGCTGGGCACCGGCCCCTGAGCCAGCGATCGCACCCCCCAAACGCCCACCATCAGCAGGGCACCCATCGCAGCTAGCGCCACCCCTTTCAAGCCAAATCCCCGCTTTCGCCGCAGAAATTTTTGCCGTAGCTCAACCATCCTTACACCTTACTTAAACAACCCAGGAACGACAAAAATTTGCGCTACAGAGCAGCACGCTAAATGCCCCGCCGCTGCGCAAACCTATTGTCAACTAACTATGAAAAACTCAAGCCTAAATCGAGCGATTTCAAATGCAGTACAGCCAGCTAAATACCCGCAATGCACTAGACGTAAAATCGCCAGGATCCAGATAATGAGAGAGTCAGAGAACCCAAAAGCTCTCTGAAATCCTAGGTCAAGATTACGGATACCCACCCGTGGAATCTGTATTCTGAACCACAAAATCTCTGGCACGGGCTAAGTAAGTAGCGCGATCGCCAGACAGGTTCAAGAAAGAGGCTTAAAGAGATTCATAGAAAAGCATAGCTCAAAGGCTTTAAGCAAGAGTGAAACAATCGCTCAATTCACTTCGTCAACATAACCAATTTCGGTAATTTATACTACAGAAAATTGTGTTTTTTACGGAAAGCAAAGCTATGATCTTGTTGGCGCAAAGTCCTCTTTTTTAAGGGAAATTTAGGCCATGCACATTTACTGCCAAAAGCAGAACTTGTCAAGCGTCCTCTTGACGACAAAATTTTGGTGTTGCCGAATTGAGGCATGAATTTGGGCAGGGGCAAACAGCCGTTTGCCCCTGTGAGGGACACTAGAATGCTTGATTCAGACCTGTGTCCAGCAACGCCAAAATTTTATCGGGTGAATTGGCCGACATTGGCTAAGCTAAGGGTCAATCCCTTCGACCCCCCTTCTCTATGCCAAGTCTGCAACAAACCTGGGATAACCGCTCCTTCTACTCTGGTAGTGACGATGCTAAAATCGCCGCCACCGTTGAGCGTATCAAGGCTGAAACCGATGTCCTGGTCGCCCTCTGCACCCCCTTCATCGAGCACATCGAACCGGCCGAACTCCTGGCTCAAGGCCAGTTCGAGGGCCTGCTGGATCAAGTCAGAGCCGCTCACCAGCAGCGCACCGACACCGCTAAAC
>JANPIO010000065.1:0-2192 GCA_031425055.1 Phormidium sp. VAR_61_metabat_6 | reverse complement strand
CCAGGCGAAGCAGCTGCAACTGAGGCTCCCGCCGAAGCCAGTACCCCGGAGCCGGTTCCAACAGAAGCTCCTGTAACCGTAGTTCCCGAAGCCATCGCCGCCGATGAGTCGGTTCCTGCGGGCTACAACAGCGTTTTTATTGACCCCACTGATTACAGCCTGGGGGCCACCCAGGCTCCCGCGGCTCGATCCGGCGGCTCTCCTAACGTAGTCTTTGCCGAACGCTCTAGCGGTTGCCAAATTACTGTCGCCGCTGGGCAAAGCAGCCCCAGCGCAGCGTGTGGTGCTACTGCCTCAGCCTCAGCTTCCCAAGGTGCTGGGGCCAGCGCTGCTGGCCAGGGTGAAATTCGGATTGGCCCCATTGCCGTGGGTTCCCAAGGGGTGAGGCTAGGTAGCACCACAATCGTCAGCCGCGAAGCCCTCAACGAAAAGCTGCGCCCCCTCAACGTGCTGCGGCGCGGCAGTGAAGAATACGTGTTTCCGCTGTCGGTGCCGGCGTCGATTTCGTCGCTGTTTGGCTGGCGCATGCATCCTGTTGCCCAGAGCTGGCGATTTCACTCAGGGACTGACCTAGCCGCTCCTATGGGTACTCCGGTATTGGCGACTCGGGCCGGGCGCGTCTCGGTGTCAGACTTTTTGGGCGGCTATGGCCTGACCGTGATCATGCGCCATGACGACGACAAGTTAGAGTCTCGCTACGCCCACCTGTCCCAGCTCGCCGTAGAGGCTGGGGAATGGGTAGAGCAGGGCGAGGTGATCGGCCTAGTGGGCAGCACTGGGACTTCCACTGGTCCTCACCTGCACTTTGAGCTGCGTCAACTAACTGGCGAAGGGTGGGTCGCGGTAGACCCAGTTGAGGTCCTGGAGTACGGCGTAGCCAATCTGCTAGAGATCATTGACAACCCGATGCTGGCTTTGGGGCAAGGGGCCGCAAAGCCAGCAGAAACCGAAGAGAGTCTGCCTACCGAGTATCCCTTCCGCCCAGCCCAGCCCAATGCCAGCTAGATGGGTACTATCAGCTGAGTTACAGCTAGAGTTGGAATAGCTGCTATGGGCTATGTCTTTGAGCATCAGGTGCGGTTTCACGAAACCGACGGGGCCGGGGTGGTCTATTTCGTCAATGAATTGGTGATGTGTCATACCGCTTATGAGGCATCACTAGCAGCGGCGGGGCTAGATATCGCAGCGTTTTTTCGGGCCGAAACATTGGCCTACCCTATTGTCCACACCAGCATGGATTACCGGCATCCGCTGCGGTGCGGCGATCGCGTCACCATCCACCTCACCCCCACCCGTTTAGACGACAGCAGCTTTGAAATCCAATATCAGCTAACGCTTGAAGATACGGCAGTAGCCCAAGCCATTACTCGCCATTTCTGCATCGAGGTGGCGAGCCGTCGCCGTAGTCGGCTGCCCACCGAGCTCGAGCAGTGGTTGACCCAATGGAGCGATCGCTCTCCCCAGATTGGAGAGGGCCGTGATGGAAGGTAACTGGCAGGAGTGGCTGTTTGTGAGTGGGTACGTGGGGTTTTTGGTGGCGATCGCCGTCCTCGTTCTGACCACTCGCTCCGAGCCGTAGCCCTAGACCTTTAACGGTAGTCAAAGGCATCTTGGGTAGCTACCCCGGTTGTGATGGGGCGATCGCCAGCCCAGCACCTCCACAGCTCTTCACGGCAACCTAGATGTTCCCATGAAATCACTGAATTTTGTAAGCAACTCTTAAAGCCCGCCGTGTTGTTTCCGTAAATTCGCGGTGGTGCTCTCCCGATCCACTGCTGAGTCAGATAGTCTTACTTACAAGCGCTAAAAGGGCGGCTTAAATTTAGCTTAAACGTCAAATAGGCGTCTCCTGATGGGGTTTCCCCCGGCTTCGGTCGGGGGTTTTTATTGGGGACAAACCTGCTTAGCCCAAATGCCAGGGTTGCTCGAGGGTCGCTAGCTTGTCACAATGAGGTAACAATCGACAATACAAACCGCAACACAGCAGATCTTCCATTAAATGAACGTAATCGGCATTTTTAGCATTCTTCTTGGACTATTGGCTATAGGGACAGTGTTGTACCTACTCACCCCCCGCCGATACAAATCTTCTAATACCGTGGCCAATTCCTACGATCAGTGGACTGAAGACGGCATTCTGGAGTTCTACTGGGGTGAACACATTCACTTAGGCCATTACGGCTCACCACCGC
>JANPIO010000064.1:0-4275 GCA_031425055.1 Phormidium sp. VAR_61_metabat_6 | reverse complement strand
TGGCCAGCCTGCTGATGATCACCGTCTATCTAATGATTGGCGGCTTTAATATCAGCTTTTTATCGGGGCTGATGGCGCGCATCCTGATTCCGGTGGCACTCTGGTTTTGGGTAGACCTCAACGAAGAAATTCGCGAACAGCCCGACTCGCTGCTCAAGCTGCTCTTCGGTGCCTGGCGCTGGGCCATCACCCTCTACAACATTATTGGCGGGGCAATTTTGCTGGGCTTTTTGCCATGCGCTTTCTCCAACACCCGCTTTGGTGCTGCCGACTGCCAGACCTGGCTAGAGCCGCCGCTGCTCTACAAAGAGTATTTCCACGCGGGCTACACCAACGGCTTCCTAGGGTTCTTTGGCATTCTAGGGCTGGTGATCTACATGGCGTCTTTGGCCTGGTTTGTGTTTGTGCGCCTGGGCAAACAGGGTCGTCAGGCGATCAACTAACCCGCTATGATCCCCGGTTTTCGGCTAGAGCAATATACCCTCAGACACCCTCAGCTTGTGCTGCTCGTGCAGGCCGTTGTTGACGGCGAAGCCGACGAGGTGCTGATTTTTCGCGGCTTCTCTAGCTCGTTGATGCACCCCACCGCCGCCGACCCTGAGGTGCCCGTACTGCCCGAGAACGCCGAAATTGAGGCCATTGGCATCATGGCTGGCCCCTACAATCCTGCTGCCCCCCAATACTTGCATCGGGGGCTCTCTTGGGCTGATATGCTGCCGCTGTTAGAGGCTGCTGGGGTTTAGGAGTTCCTTGCGGGAGAAGAAATGGAGCAGGGTACAATACTGAACCCGCCTTGGCTGCCCCCGGTTGGACTGGGCAAACACCGTTTGCCCCTACACAAGCTACTTGTTTGAAATCGGGGTTATGCGATCCGGGTAATTGCTCAACTCAGTAGCCAATCGGACTGGTGTGAGGTAAGGGCACGAGAAATGGCCTCAAAGGCAGACATACCCTGCCGCCGAGCGGTGTTCACCAGTGAACGCACCTGGGCGAACAACTCCGCACCCCAGTCGGAGCGAAAGCCATGGGTGACCTTGCGAAAGACCACACTCCAGCGCAGAGCTTGTTCACTGGAATTATTAGTCGGCGGCACCGTCTCATCGTCAAGGAACAGCAAGAGATGCTGTCGGATTTTTTGGTAGCGCTTGAGCAATCGCTGCCCCTCAGGCGATTTGGGCTTCAGATTCAAGATCTCCCGTAGGCTGCCTCGGAAGCGAGAGCGGTATTGCCCAAGCGTTGAGGCAGCCAGGGTCTGTCGTCGTCGGTTCACGGCAATGGCACGCAGTAATAGGCGTTTCATTCGAGGGGCAAACAGTTCATCGCCTGCATCAATGGCATATTGACAGTCCCTGAGTTGATGGGCCAGACAGACTTGCCAGCGCTCAGCGGGGTGGGCTTTTTGAGCACTGAATAAGTCAGAGACCCAGACTTGGGGTCGATGCCCTGCCATCGTCTCGTCAATCACGACTTTCCCCCGACTGGGGCGAATCACATGCAGGCACACCTGCTCATTTTGGAACACCCACTCCCACTGATTGCGACCGTTGAGCCGGGCACTGGTTTCATCGCTGCACACCAGACGAGCGCTCCGTAGACGCTCGACAATCTGCTCCACTGGCGCGGCGAGTTGGCTTTGAACCCGCTGGAGCAGATTCGCAATCGCACCTTCGGAGATCGTGACCCCGTACAACTCACCCATCAGTTGGCTGAGCCGCTGATAGCTCACCGCATGGTGGTACCTCAGATACGTCACCACGCTGGCAATACTCTGTCCAAAGGGCGACCCGGGCTCTAATCCGACCGGTACCGGGGCTTCATAGCTTTGCTGACAGCACGGACAGTCTCCCCCATACCGTTCTACTCGGGTCACTTGAGGGCGAACCTGGGGCAGTTCAATCCGCTCATACACCGCTTTGAGTTGTTGACGGGCGCGCTCTACCTCACTGCCACAGTGAGGGCAACGGCTCACTTGCGCTACCACCACTTGGTCAGGCGAGGCACTCAGTTCTCGTCCCCCACCCAAACGACCCACACTCGCGGTTCGCTCGCTGGGGTTGAGCTTCGGAAGCTCTGAATTGGGCTTAAATCCTTTCGCCGGTGGCAAACTCGAATTGCGTGGCGTTTTCTTTACCCTTTTGCCGTTGCGCCCCTCGACTGCTGCCTCTAACGCTTGCACCCTGGCCCACAGCTCTCGAATCAGAGCATCTTTCTCCTCAGAACTGAGGCCTTCTAACGGCGGCAGGTCTTTCATGCCAAAAGTCTATCACCCTCCCTCATTCGTCGGTACCCGTCAACCCAGTTGAGCAATTACCGATCCGGATTTGGTATAAGGTGCAGGGCGCAAAGCCTGACTGCCATCCTTAAACCCTGCTCCCTAGCCTCCTCTACTCTTCTGTCTTCTCTTCCCTCAGATGCTTCGGCTGCCACCCTTCGTGGTTTTTTTGGGGGGCGCGGGAGACAACAAGGCAGTTGTCGGGGGCGTCTTTGCGCACCACTGACCCGGCAGCGATGGTGACGTCGTTGCCGATGGTGACAGGGGCGACAAGCACGCTGTTGCTGCCGGTTTTGGTGCGATCGCCAATTACAGTCGGGTGCTTTCTATAGCCGTCGTAGTTCGCCGTGATTGTTCCCGCCCCCACATTCACCTTGTTGCCCAGGGTGGCGTCGCCCAGGTATGACAGGTGGGCCACATTGGTGCCCGCCCCCAAGGTCGATTTTTTGATTTCCACAAAGTTGCCAATGCGGCAGTTGTCGCCTACCACTGCTTCGCCCCGCAGGTGAGCATAAGGGCCAACCCGCGTACCGTTGCCTACTGTGCTATCACTAACCACCGAAAAGGCCACAGTAGCGTAGGCCCCAATATGGCTGTTTTCAATTAGGCTGCCGGGGCCAATACGGCTGCCGGTGCCCACCGTAGTTGTGCCCCGCAAATGGGTTTGGGGCTCAATCACCACATCGGGTTCGAGCTGCACCGTTGTGTCGATGGTGGTGCTGTCGGGGTCAATTAGCGTCACCCCAGCCGCCATCCAGTGGTCTTTAATGCGGTCTTGCAGAAGGTTGTAGGCTTCGGCCAGCTGCTTGCGGCTGTTGATGCCAAAAATTTCCTGACAGTCCTCTACATCGACCGCCATGGCCGGGGTCAGGTCTTTGACAACGTCGGTGAGGTAATACTCCTGTTGATCGTTGTCGGCGCTGAGGTGGGGCAGCACCGTCATCAGCTGAGTCCAGTTAAAGCAGTAGACCCCGGCATTGATGCGCGGGTTTTGGCGCTGGGTGGGGCTACAGTCGCGATGCTCGACAATCTCGGTAATTAGGTTTTGCGCCGAGCAAAACACCCGCCCATAGCCCGTCGGGTCAGTGAACTGGGCCGTGAGCAGGGTGGCGGCGTTACTTTTGTCTTGGTGGGTTTTGACTAAGCTTTGAATGGTTTCGGGCCGCAGCAGAGGCACATCGCCGTTGAGCACCAGCAGATCGCCAGCAAACCCCTCCAGGTGAGGGATTACCTGCTGCACGGCGTGGCCAGTGCCCAGCTGCTCAGTCTGTTCTACAAAGGTGAGATTGGGGATGTGCGCCAGGGCCGCTTTGACTTGGTCTTGGCCAAAGCCGACAACGATGATGGTATGGCTAGGGTTGAGGTCGGCCACACCATTCAGCACGCGCTCGATCATCGACTTACCCCCCACCGGGTGCAGCACCTTGGGCAGGCTCGATTTCATACGGGTGCCGCGCCCGGCGGCAAGAATGGCGACAGCGACCATGGGTGATTGTCCTTAGTGGGGATGGCTCGAAGGAGTATATCGCGGTTTGGGGAGGGGTGGAGGGGTGAGTGGGTGGATGGGTAGATGGGTGAGTGGGTGAAGATACTGGTCAGTTAGTCGGTGATGGCTAAGATAGTAGTACACCTATCTAAACGTTATGAAATGTGCGAACGGAGGGAATGGGTGTGCGTGCTGTGGCTCGGTCTTTCAGCAAGTCTCATGCCACAATTCTGCGCTGGGAAGAGCGGTTGGCTCAACAGGTTGAAGCCTAGTCACCCCCGGCACCAAGAAATCGAGAGGTGACGCTAGAAGGGGATGAATTGTACACTCGCGTTGGCGAGAACCTTTCCCCCTGCTAGCTCAGAAGGCTGGACGCTCCACTTTATGAACGCAGCAGTCGCTACTGGGTCTCGGCCCAGGCGGGTCATAAGGATGAACGGCTGTTTCAGCGGGGAACTCAACAGGCCTGGCAGTGGGCACAAGCTTGCTCTTACATTCAGTGGTTCACCGACGGTGA
>JANPIO010000063.1:0-12942 GCA_031425055.1 Phormidium sp. VAR_61_metabat_6 | reverse complement strand
ATGCTCGGCACCCCCGTGGCGCGGCTATATCCAGCGGACAGGCTCGACGAAGCTAGCCTGATTTTAGAGAAAATCCGGCGGGGCGAGCGCATTGAGCTGCTAGAGACCCAGCGCCATACCAAAGCTGGGCAGCTAATCTACGTTTCCGTTGCTGCGTCACCGCTGAAAGACAATCGGGGCAACATTCTCGGCACCTCGGCTATTGTGCGCGACATTACGACGCTGAAAGAGCGAGATCGCGAGATCGCCCGCATGTCTCAGCTCTACGCTGCCCTCACCCAGATTAACCAGGCCATTGTCTGGACTGCCGATCGCGATGAGCTGTTTCAAAAGGTGTGCCAAGCTCTAGTAGACGACGGCGGCTTTTGTATGGCCTGGATTGGGTGGCACCGCGCCGATACCGATGGGCTAAAATCTGTGGCCGTCTACGGCGATGACGACAGTCTGCTGCCCAGCCTGATGGCCACCGAGGATTATCTATACCCCACCTCTGACCGCTCGGTTAGCTTAGCGGTTATCGCTCTGCGATCGCAGCAGCCCTACATCTGCAACGATGCCCTCAGCGACCCGGCGACCAGCGCCTGGCGCGGCGCGATCGCCCACGGCAAGTTTCGCGCCTCGGCCCACTTTCCCATTCGGCTAGACGATGTGGTGGTGGGCGTGCTCAACGTCTACGCTACGCAGCCCAATATTTTTCATGACAAAGAGATTGCCTTGCTCCAAGGAGCCGCAGGCGATCTTGCCTTTGCCCTCCACGCCTTTGCCCGCGACGAAGCCCGCCGCCAATCCGAGCATGCTCTGCGCGACGAAATACGCTTCACAGACACGATGATCGAGAGCATGCCCGGCATTCTTTACTTCTACGACCCCGAGGGGCATTTTCTGCGCTGGAATCAAAACTTTGAGCGAGTGTCTGGCTACTCCGCCGCCGAGATCGCCCACATGCACCCCCTCAATTTCTTTGTAGACGAGGACAGAGCCAGACTAGAGCAGCGCATTGGGCAAGTGTTTGCCGACGGTGAGTCTTTCATTGAGGCCGATTTTGTCTCCAAAGACGGAACCGCCACGCCCTACTTTTTTACGGGGCAGCGAGTGCAGTTTGAAAATACCTGGTGCCTGGTGGGGGTCGGCATTGATATTTCGGCGCGGCGGCAGGCCGAAGCGCAGCTAGCTGAAAGCGATCGCAAATACCGTGAGCTGGTCGAGCACGCCAACATCATCATTCTGCGCTGGAATGCCGAGGGGTGGATCACCTTTCTCAATGATTATGGCCAGCGCTTCTTTGGCTACAGCGAAGCCGAAATTATCGATCGCCACGTGTTGGAAACCATCGTGCCGCCCATCGAAAGCAGCGGGCGCGACCTGCAACAGCTGATGGACACCATTTGCGCCGACCCCAGCGCCTTTGAGCACAATGTTAACGAAAATGTGCGCCGCGACGGCCAGCCCGTCTGGGTTGCCTGGACAAATCACGTTGAGTTTGACAGCGAGGGCCGGGTAGCCGAAATTCTCAGTATCGGCACCGACATGACCGCCCGTCGCCAGGCCGAGGCTGAGCGCGAAAAGCGTCACCAGGCCGAGGCCGCCGATCGCATCAAGTCTGCCTTTCTCGCCACCATGAGCCACGAACTGCGCACCCCGCTCAACTCGATCATTGGCTTTACGGGCATTATTTTGCAGGGGCTGGCCGGGCCGCTCAACGCCGAGCAGAGCAAGCAGCTCGCCATGGTGCGCACCAGCGCCCGCCACCTGCTGGCCCTGGTCAACGACGTGCTCGATATTTCTAAAATCGAGGCGGGGCAGCTAGAGGTGGCCCGCGAGCCCTTTGACCTGCACCAGTCGATCGCCAAGGTGGTGGCGCTCGTGCAGCCCCAGGCCGCCGCCAAACCCCTCGATCTGCGAGTTGAAGTCGCCTCTAACCTGGGCGAAGCGGTAGCCGACCAGCGTCGATTTGAGCAGATTTTGCTCAACCTGCTGAGCAATGCCATTAAATTTACGGACTCTGGCGAAGTTGCCCTGGTCGCAGAATTAGTCAATGATTACCAGGTGCCTGGGGCAGAGTCAGCGGCGGCGGTTTGCCTGCGGGTTTCTGACACGGGCATGGGCATCCAGACCGAAGATTTGCCGGCTCTGTTTCAGCCCTTTCAGCAGATCGACTCGGGGCTGGCCCGCAACCACGACGGCACGGGGCTGGGCCTAGCCATCTGCCGCCGCCTGGTTGACCTGATGGGGGGCGACATCGAAGTCGAGAGCACCTGGGGCAAAGGCAGCACCTTTACCGTGACGCTGCCGCTGCAAGCACCGGAGACACCATGAAAAAAACCATTCTGCTGATCGAAGACAACCCCCAAAACCGCTACCTTGTGAAGTTTTTGCTGGAGACGCGGGGCTACGAAATTTTGCAGGCAGAAACCGGCCCCCAGGGGCTGGCAATGGCCGCCCACCACCGCCCCGACTTAATTTTGCTCGACATTCAGCTGCCCGGCATGGATGGTCACGCCGTGGCCCAGGCTCTGAAGAGCGACCCGCAGCTCAAAGCCATTCCCATTGTGGCGGTGACCTCCTACGCCATGGTGGGCGATCGCGAAAAATGTCTCGCCGCCGGGGCCGAAGGCTACATCGAAAAACCCATTGACCCCGAGTCGTTTGGGGACGAGGTGGAGCGATTTTTGCCCGTCGCTAAAGGAGATGTCGCCCCATGAGCCCGGTGCTAATCGTTGACGACAACACTGAGAATCTCTACCTGCTGCGCATGCTGCTCCAGGGCCATGGCTACACCGTAGAAGAAGCTCGCCACGGGGCCGAAGCCCTGATCAAAGCCCGGCAGCAGCCCCCTATCCTGATCATCTCTGACCTGCTGATGCCGGTGATGGATGGCTACACCCTGCTGCGCTACTGGAAGGCCGACGACCGGCTCCAGGCCATTCCCTTTATGGTCTACACCGCTACCTACACCGATGCCAAAAACGAGCGCCTGGCCCTTGACCTGGGGGCCGATGCCTTTGTGGTGAAGCCTGCCGAGCCCGAGGCTCTGATGATCGCCATCACGACCCTGCTGGCTTCCCCAGACCCGGCCCAGTCCTCGGTGCGTCTGCCGCAGATCGAAGAAAATGCCCTGCTCAAAGACTACAGCGAGACTCTGTTTCGCAAGCTAGAGAAAAAGGTCGAGAGCCTACAGCAGACCAATCGGCGGCTAGGGGCCGAAATTGCTCAACGCAAGTGCACCGAAGCCGCCCTGCGCGACAGCGAAGCCCGCTACCGTCAGCTGTTTCACGCTATCACCGATCCATTGTTTGTCTACGATCGCGACACCCTGGCCTATCTGACTGTTAACGAGGCTGCTGTCGCCGAGTATGGCTACAGCTACGACGAGTTTTTGACCATGACCATTCGAGATGTGCGTCCTCCCGAGGATGTGCCCGCCTTACTGAAGATGCTGGCTCAGGCAGGCACATCGCTAGAGCAGCGGGGCATTTGGCGGCATCAGAAGAAAAACGGTGACATTATCAATGTTGAAATTTCTGCCTACGGGCTCACCTTTGCCGGTCGCCCCGCTTGCCTGGTGCAGGCCTGCAATGTGACTGAACGGCAGCAGCTCGAAGAGCAGTTTCGTCAGGCCCAAAAAATGGAGGCCATTGGTCGGCTGGCCGGGGGCATTGCCCACGACTTCAACAACCTGATCACAGTGATTAAGGGCTACAGCGAGCTTTTGCAGAGCCGGATCACCGCTGATGACCCCGCCAGTGAGCTGCTGGGTGAAATTTACAAAGCGGGCGAACGAGCGGGTGCGCTGACCAGTCAACTGCTGGCCTTTAGTCGTCAGCAGGTGTTGGCTCCCCAGACGCTCAACCTCAACACCGTGGTCAGCCATACCGAAACCATGCTGCGTCGCCTGATCGGCGAAGACGTTATTTTAGTGACCACCCTGAGCCCTACCCTCGGCTCTATCAAAGCTGATCCAGGCCAGATCGAGCAGGTGTTGATGAACCTGGCGGTTAACGCCCGCGACGCCATGCCCCAGGGCGGTACCCTGACCCTGGCCACTCAGACCGTGCAGCTAGACGAAGCTCAATGCCACCGGGTGGCTGACCTCAGCCCCGGCGATTACGTGCTGCTAACGGTGAGCGACAGTGGCTGCGGCATCGATGCTGCGACTCAAACCAAAATCTTTGAGCCCTTTTTTACCACTAAGCCTGTGGGTAAGGGCACCGGCCTAGGCCTGGCCACGGTGCATGGCATTGTCAAGCAGTCGGGTGGCTATATCGCGGTAGAGAGTGCGGTGGGCCAAGGGACGACGTTTCAGATCTACCTGCCGCTGGTGGCTGAGTCGGTGCCTGAGGGGCGATCGCAGGGGCGATCGTCCACCCTGCCCCAGGGCACCGAAACCATCCTGGTGGTCGAAGATGAAGACGCCGTACGCGCCCTAGAAATTTACGTTTTGCAGCGGTGTGGCTATCGAGTCTTAGAGGCCACCAATGGCCAAGCGGCTCTGCACCTGGTCGAGCATGAGCCCGACTCCATTCACCTGCTGATGTCCGATGTGGTGATGCCCCATCTGGGGGGACGCGAACTGGCCGCCCAGATAACGCGCACCCAACCCCACTGCAAGGTGTTGTTTCTCTCGGGCTACACCGACGATGCCATGATTCACCACGGCGTTTCGAAGGCCGACGTTGCCTTTTTGCAAAAGCCCTTTACCCCATCGGCGCTGGCCCAAAAAGTGCGGCAGGTATTGGATGGGGAGACGGGGGCAGGGTTTAAGGTCTAGAGCATTGGCTTTCACCCTCGGCGTTGAACCCTAAAAATCTTCTGTTACAGATCGACAAAACCAGGCACAAAACTTCAATTCAATAGGTGAATTTTCTAGAACCTAATCAAGCAGGAATTTAAAGCCGCGTTAATCTGGAGTTAGACACAGCTGAGTCACTTCACGTCAAGCTCGTCACGCCTTCAAGCTATAGGCTTTTCTCTACATGCCATCGCACCATGGCAAGGAGTTTATTATGGCTCAAAACGTCCTTTCAGGCCGACGTAATGTAGCGCTAGTCGGCACCTATTCCAGCGGCAAAACAACTCTTTTAGAAAGCATTTTGTCTGTCACGGGGGTCACGACTCGCAAGGGCAGCGTCGATGAGGGCAACACCCTCGGCGATAGCTGCCCGGAGGCCCGCACCCGCCACATGACCGTAGAACTCAATGCCGCCAGTACTCAGTACGGCGGCATTTGTTTTACGTTTGTCGATTGTCCCGGCTCGGTGGAACTCCAGCAAGAGACCAACCATGCCCTGATGGGGGTCGATGCGGCGATCGTGGTTTGCGAAGCCGACCCCAACAAGGTGCTCACCCTCTCGCCCCTGCTGCAATTTTTAGACGCTTGGGAAATTCCCCACCTGATCTGGATCAACAAGCTCGATCGCGCCAACGGCACCTTTGCTGAGGTGCTAGCGGCCCTGCGTCAGATCTCCTCTCGACCCGTGATTCCCCAGCAGTACCCAATTCGCCAAAACCACGATTTAGTCGGCTTTATCGATCTCGTTACCGAACAAGCCTTCCACTACCATCCTGGCGCTGCCGCTGACCCCGTACCGCTGCCCACCTCGCTGCAGGCTGAAGAACAGACCGCCCGCGCTGAAATGCTGGAAGCCCTAGCTGACTATGACGATCATCTATTAGAAGAACTGCTAGAGGACATCGCCCCCCCTGAGGAGGAAATCGTCCACGACCTCAAAATGGAGCTGGGGGCTGACCTGATTGTGCCGGTGTTTATCGGCGTGGCCCTCAACGACTACGGCGTGCGGCCCCTGCTTGATGCCCTCGTAAAGGAAGCCCCGGCCCCAGAGGTCACCTGCGAGAAGCGGGGCATCGTCTGCGAAACCGACACCCTAGCCCAGGTGCTCAAAACCTATTACACCCCCCAGGGCGGCAAGCTTTCCCTGGTGCGGGTTTGGTGTGGCGAACTCAAGGATGGGGATAGCCTGAACGGCGATTCCGGAACGGAGCGCTTCGCGAATCGCATGGGGGGGCTCTACGACCTGCTGGGCACCCAGCTGACCAGCCTCACCCGAGCAGAGGCCGGTCGCATTGTCGCCATCGCCCGTTTGGAGGGGGCACAAACCGGCGATACCCTGACAACTGGCACCCTCAATACCCTGCTGCCCAAGGCTCCAGTGATTGAGCCGGTCTATGCCCTGGCCATTACCACCGCCAAACGCAGTGATGAGGTCAAGCTCAGCGCTGCCCTCACCAAACTGCTTGAAGAAGACCCCTCGCTCTTTTGGGAGCAGCACGGCGATACCCACGAGGTGATTCTCTGGGGCCAGGGGGATGTGCATCTAAATTTGGCGATCGATCGCCTCAGCCGCAAGTACAACCTGTCCATGACCACCCACCTGCCCCAGGTGCCCTACAAAGAAACCATCCGTCAGGCCAAAGAGGCCGTCCACGGTCGCTACAAACACCAGAGCGGCGGCCACGGTCAGTTTGGCGATGTATACCTATCTATTCAGCCGCTGCCGCGCGGCGACGGCTTTGCCTTTAGCGATACCATCGTTGGCGGCGTGGTGCCTAAGCAGTACATTCCCAGTGTCGAAACTGGCGTGCGCGAATACCTCGATCACGGGCCTTTGGGTTTTCCGGTGGTGGATGTAGCGGTGACGTTAACCAACGGCTCATACCACAACGTCGATAGCTCCGACAATGCCTTTAAACAGGCGGCCCGCATCGCCATGCAAGAGGGTATGGCGGCCTGCACCCCCACCCTGCTCGAACCCATCGATCTGGTAGAAATTTCGGTGCCCAGCAGCTATACCTCTAACGTGCTGAAGCTGATCACCGGCAGGCGGGGGCAAATTCTTGGTTACGAGGGCAAGGCCGACTGGCCCGGTTGGGATGTGGTCACCGGCCACCTGCCCCAGGCCGAAATGCAGACCATGATCTTGGAGCTGAGGTCGCTGACCATGGGTGTTGGCTTCTTTAAGTGGAGCTACGACCACCTTGACCCGGTGCCGGAGAAACTCACCGAGCGAATTCTGGCAAGTACGGGGAGCGATCGCTAAACCCTAACGCCCCTTAAAAAATCCCCTGGGTCAATGCTTTCGTAAAAGCTCCAGGGGATTTTGATGAAATTTAGCTAGCTTTCAAGCGGTTGAAAGCTCATACTAAATCCTGCCTGGCTATCCCCGATTCAGCAGGGCGAATGCCATTCGCCCCTACAGGTTCGCCTTCTACGAATCGGAGGTACAGGACTCGGATTTGGTATCAGACACTGGCGCGATTGCAGCCTCGAGCAGTTGGCCTAACCTAGGCAATAGGAGCTGCAGCGATCGGCCCAGCAAATACCCTAGTTGCTCCGCTGACGCTTTTGCAGCGCCTCCATCATCTGCTGCTTGACGGCTTCAGCCCAGAGGCTGAAGTCTTCGCGGTTCTCTAAAGCGTTGCGGGCTGAAGAAGAGGCAGAAGCCGATTGCGAGGTTTTTAAGGTGGTCATAGCGCTATACAGAGTTGCTGGTATTTTTGATATAACAAATTTGCCAGGGTGCCGTCATGACATTATGCATCCCTTGCATCGGCCTGATTAAGACCTGCATAGCGCCCAGCGATCGCGCAGCGTCCCTTTTGGGAATCGCACAACATCCCCTCTGGGCATCGCCCAAGTTTGTGTTGGTTTCCTTAGAATTTTTCGGCTTCGGCGAGGGCCATAGCCTTGTTAGCAGCATAGGTCTGCACCCGATCTTGGGCAACGGGGTAGCGATCGTCCTCAGGCGGCACCTCAGCCATCAGATCGGCCGCCCGCTGCCAGCGCACCGCTAGATCTAGCCATGCGGCAGCGGTGGCAGCCGATTTGCCATCTTCCACCGACTGCTGAGCAATGCGCACTGCCAGCACAAAGGGATCTTGCCCGGCGGGCACTTCTGGAGCCGGGGTGGGAGTAGGTTCGCTGGTGGGGGTGGCCTGCGACCCCAGCGGCAGGTCAACCCCCAGCCAGTCTTTAGTCGCCCAGCCCACCAGCAGCAGCAGCAGCGCTAGGCTGGCACCGCCCACTAACCCGCGCCAAAAAGCGCTGCGGCTCGAGGCCGGCTTTTTTTTATACACATCATCCAAGAACGGGTTGCGCTGGCGAGGCGCGCGCAGGTCGCGCCACAGCCGGGCTACCGGATTAGGCTGTTTGAGCACAATCGGCTCTGACCACAGCAGGCTGTTTTTGGGGTCACGCTTAATTTCATCTAGCCACAGCAGCTGCTGCTCTTGCACAATGCGGCTGTTGATATTCACCCGATTGATACCCCGTGGGCTAATCGACTCCAGCACGTGGCGCACCTGGTCAACCACTGTCTCCCGAGGCAGGGCATCGGCGCTGGGGGCCTCAACCAGCAGCTGCAAAATGCCGCTGTCCTGAATGGCGCGGGTGCGAATGCCTTCGTCCGCAAAGTGCTCATTCAAAATTTGAATGATGGCGGCTACACTCCCCTGGCGGGCCTGAAAGTCGATGTCGTCAATGGTTGGATGCATGGTTCCAAGCTGCCGCATGCCACAGAGTTCCGCAGCACAGCGCAGGTATAAACGGCTGATCCCGAAATTATATCAACCGCTGTCCCACCTGGAACGTTCTCTCCCAAGGCACAGGATCCCTAGGGCAACTTCTCCTCAACGGCATCCAGCTTAGGGGAAGTCTGGTGGCAGCTAGCAACCAAGCTTATAGCAGGTGCTGAAAGCGGTCCTCGGCCCCGATCTGCTTTACCGCCGCCTTGATGTCTTGGGTGCGGTCTTTGCGAACAATTAGAGTGGCGTTGCCGTCGCGCACAATCACCACATCCTCTAGGCCAATGGTGACAATGACCTCGTCGGGGTCGGCGGAGTAGACAATGCTGCCTTCGGTATCGAGGGCGACGTGGGTAGCCAGATCGACGTTTTTCTTGCCGGGCTGCTTTAGCAGGCGCTCGACCGCATTCCAGTCGCCCAGGTCATCCCAGCCAAAGGTGACGGGCATCACCTGGGCGCGATCGGTGTGCTCCATGACGGCGTAGTCAATGCTGAGCTTATCTAGACCGGGGTAGGCGTCAACCCCGTCAGCGATCAGGGCCTGCATCAGATCAGGGGCATGGGTTTTTAGCTCGTTGACCATCACCCCGGCAGGGAAGATAAACATACCGCTGTTCCAGCTAAAGCGGCCGCTGTCGATGAAGGTTTGAGCGGTGGCGGCGTCGGGTTTTTCGGTGAAACGGCTGACGGTGTAGGCGTTGAGGCTGCCGTAGGTGCCGGTGGCCTCCCCCTGCTCGATGTAGCCGTAGCCGGTGGCGGGGTAGGTGGGGGTAATGCCCAGGGTGGCGATCGCCCCCTGACTCACGGCCAGCTCAGCCGCCGCGGTTAGGGTCTGGCAAAATGCCGCTTCGTCGGCAATCCAGTGGTCAGCGGGGAAGAACCCCACCAAAGCGTCATCGCCGTAGCGCTGGGCGACCTCCAGGGTGCCCCAGGCCACCGCCGGAGCCGTATCGCGACCCACTGGCTCGACTAGCAGGTTGGCTGCGGGCAGTTCAGGCAGCTGCTCGCGCACCCGATCGGCCAAGTGCGCGGCGGTAATCACCCACATATTTTCCCAGCCGTTGGCCAGGGGCAGCAGTCGATCGGCGGTGGCCTGCAGCAGGCTGCGATCGCTGCCGTCGAGACACAAAAACTGTTTGGGCCGGGCCAAGCGGCTCACCGGCCAAAACCGCTCGCCCTTGCCCCCCGCCAAAATAATAGGAATTAGCGCCGCCATAAAAATTTCCCCTAGACTTTTAAGTCATAACGGCGGCCCCATGGCCACTCGCATAAGTGGCTCAATCCTATCCTTTGGGATACAATTTCAGGGCAAAATTCGCTTAATATTGATTAACACATTAACCGGCTGCGAAGTTTCAGTGGGGTGCTGGGGGGTGTCCCTGATCCTGCCTGTGAGCGGTGGAATTTGGGTCTAAAACCCATGCTGAGGCTACATCGGCCAGTTGTGGCAGGGGCTATGGTGGTAGGGCGTCGCAGCAAGTTAAGCAGGTATTCATGACAACCCCTTTGCAGAACGTCGACTCTACAGAAAGCCGATCTTCCAACGCTGAGCAGGCCGAGCAGGCAGCCTCAGACAGTCAGCCAACCGAGTCTGCCCCCTCTGCTGCTGAATCATCCGCTGGGGTGGCCCGCCGCCTAGTTAAGTCGCTGCTGTGGGGTGGTCTGTTTGTGGGGACGGCAGCGGCTTCGGCTGTGATGGGGGCTGCGATCGCCCTTACGTTGCCCCTGCCCAACTTTATGGGGGGCAACGCCAATCGCGCCGCCAACTTTGGCGATCTGTGGCAGTCGGGTTTTCGCTACCAGGTGACACGCCCAGTCAATATTTTGGTGATGGGCATTGACGAGGTGCCCAACGCCCAGCCCAACTCCGAGGCCACATTTGCCGGTCGTACCGACACTCTGCTGCTGGTGCGGGTCGATGCCGAAGCTGGCACCCTCAATGTCATGTCTATCCCCCGCGATACCCGCGTGCAAATTCCAGACTTTGGGCTGGACAAAATTAACCAGGCCAATGTGTTAGGTGGCCCAGAACTGGTTGCGCAAACTGTAGGCTACAACCTGGGCAACATTCAGATCGATCGCTACGTGCGTATCAACACCAGCGCTTTTCGAGAAATGGTTGACCTGGTAGGGGGCATTGAGGTCAATGTGCCCACCCGCATGGAGTACACCGATCGCACTCAGGGTCTCTATATAGATTTATATCCCGGCTGGCAGACCCTCAATGGCGATCAGGCCGAGCAGTTTGCTCGCTACCGCAAAGACAGCGGTGATATTGGCCGAGTGCAGCGCCAGCAAATGCTGCTCAAGGCGCTGCGGGAGCGGTTGACCAACCCCGCCGTGCTGCCCAAGCTGCCCCAGGCGCTGCGAGTGCTAGAGCGCTACGTCGACACTAACCTCACCCTGGAGGAAATGCTGGCGATCGCCAACTTCGGCCTCGAAATGGAGTCTAATCAGCTGCAAATGGTGATGCTGCCCGGTCGATTTAGCACCCCGGCTGAGTTTAACGCCAGCTACTGGCTTCCCAACTGGGAGGCCTCGGCTACGGTCATGCAAAACTTTTTCCAGGCTGAAGGGGTAAGCATCTACGCCGACAATTCCCAGAGCAGCTATGTAGCCGATCTGTCTATTGCCGTGCAAAATGCCTCTGGCCAACCCGATCAGGCTGCCTCAGTAGCCAACTACCTGCGCGAGAACGGCTTTAGCAACGTCTACATTGTCGATGACTTGTCAACCACTATGGCCCGCACCGAAGTTGTGGCTCAGCGCGGCGATGTCGACAGTGCCCGCACGCTTGAGTCGCTGTTGGGGGTAGGGTTGGCCCTGGCTGAGTCAACCGGTGACCTCAACTCTGACATTACGATTCGGGTGGGGCAAGACTGGGTTGAGCAGGAAACCCAAATGTCAGAGACCCAGCCCCAGTAGTCGGCTGGGCGGTACCTAGCTTTTGTCAGTAGCTCTGGTCTATCCATGTCGAGCCGTTACCCACCCCAGGCCCAGGACGAGCTAGCCCGCGATCGCAACCGCTTAGCCGCCGATCGCTCCCTACTGTCCTTTGTGCGCAACAGCCTCACGCTGATTGGCCTTGGCCTAGGGCTTGAGCAAATCTTGGCGGCGCTCGGTGCCCACTATGGCGACCGCAATATCAATGGATGGGCCTACGGCCTCAGCCTGGTGTATGTCGGTCTGGGGGTGCTGAGTCTGGGGTTGGCGATCGCCGACTACCAGGCCGAAAGGTCACGCCTGCGATCGCCCCACTACCGATATCAACCCCGCAGGTCGGTGGGAAAAACTGTAGGACTCGCGGTCTTTGCCACTGGCGCAGTAGCCTTTGGGTGGCTAGGGTTTGAGCTGCTAAGACAGGGGATTGGCTAGGGCAGGAGCAGCGTTACGCCCATCCCGGTCAGCCCTGCCAGCACAATGGTGATCACTGCCAGGCGGTTTAACGCCTTAACCGACAGCAGCACAGGGTCTTGCTGCTCAATGGCGGCTAGGGTCAATCGATGTTGAACCAGCGCGAACCCCAGCAGCAATAGCCCCATGCCCACAAAACCCAGCCCTACCAGCGCTGGGTTTGGGGCAACCCTATTGGCCACGGGTGCTGCCTGTCGCTGCAGGCTGTACATAATTCGTTCAAAGGCTACCCCAACCCCGATCAGGCTCAGGCAAATTCCAGTCCAGGCGTTAAGAGTGCGTTCGGCAGCAGCCCGGTTGCGTTCTCGAGCGAGTTCGTTGGTGGTATTCACCCCAGCGGGCGGGTAAGAATCACTCATAGGCTTGAGAATAGGGGGCTTGAGAATAGGGGGGAACCGCAGCCTTGCTACACCTCTGTCCGGGCGCAAGTATTAGCTGATCTGAGAGTACGATAGTTTCGCTAGTCCGTTTGTGTATTTGCCCCCGTTAATGCTGCCATGACTGCATCTAACCCAGGCCCTAATGCGGCGATAGAGTTAGCCAAAGAGCGCAATCGCGCCGCCGAAGAACGCACCCTGATGGCCTGGATTCGCACGGCCCTGGCCTTAATTGGCTTCGGCTTTGGGATTGAGCGCATTGTGGCGGCCATTCACCAAAATTTGGGGGACGCAGTGAATCCCCTGCGGCTGACCCGTGTTTTAGGCCTATCTTTTGTGGCCTTAGGTACTTTTGCGCTGTTGGGCGCAGCCCTCGACCACAACTATCAGCTTCAACGCATTCAGCGCAATGACCTAGTCTACCGATCGCGGCGGTCTCCGGCCCTGGTGGTGGCCTACATTTTGGCTGGGTTAGGGGCGATCGCTTTTGTGGGCATTCTAGTCAGTCCCCTAGGGCCTTAATGGCAACCCAGGCCACTTACGCACGACTGTGAACCTAACCGACTGACGGCAATAAGCCACCGCCAAGAAGCGCGAGATGGTTCAAAAAACC
>JANPIO010000062.1:0-5134 GCA_031425055.1 Phormidium sp. VAR_61_metabat_6 | reverse complement strand
ACGCGGTTTTCTTCAATGCAGCGGGCGTACCAGTAGTAGCTGGCTTTGGGGATGCGCTGCTGGGTGGCGAAGTCCACATAGGTGATGCCAAAGCGGCGATCGCGCCCGTAAGCCCACTCAAAGTTATCCATCAGGCTCCACAAAAAATAGCCCATCAGCGGATAGCCCTCTTGCACAGCGCGGTGGGTCGATCGCAGATATTGCTGTAGGTACTGGATGCGGTCTAGATCCAACACCTCGCCAGCGGGCGTGAGTTCATCCTGGGCGGCGCAGCCATTCTCACTGATGAAAACGCGTAGCTCAGGGCGCTGAAGGGTATCGCTAATGTGGCGCACGCCCCAGTAGAGGCTGTCAGGCAAGATATGCAGCCAGGGCATGTGCATGCGCGGGTAGCTTTGGGGGAAGGGCAACGCCTCAAAGCCCCGGTTATTGTCGGCTGCCCTCACATAGACCCCGGTGTAGACATTGAACCCGAGCGAATCTAGCGGTTGGTGAATGGTGTCCAGGTCGCCGGGCAGAATATCGGGGGCATTCTCCCCTAGGTCTGCCAGCAGTTGGGGGTTGTATTCGCCGGTCAGGGCAGGGTAGAGAATGCCGCCGTTAGTGCCCGTCAGGGGAAAAGCGGCCTGGGCCGCTGCGATATCCGCCGGAGTATCAGTCAGGGGGACGGTGGCGAGGTAGTTATCGACTAACGCCACCTGACAGGGCTGGGGCGAGGCGGCGCGAATGGCCTGACAGCCCAGACCGTGGGCCAGCAGGGCGTGGTGGGAGGTCTGCCAAACTTCTTTGCTAGTTTTGACCACAGTGCCGGGGGCCATTTCCGGAACGTGGCCGACGCCGTAGCCGATGTGGGTAAAGCAGAAAATTTCGTTCAGGGTCATCCAGTGGGTGACGCGATCGCCCAGCTTCTTCACCACCACCGTGACGTAGTCGGCGAAGTCTTGGGCCATCTGGCGGCTGCGCCACGAGCCATACTTGTCTTCGAGGGCCTGGGGGCTATCCCAGTGAAACAGGGTGGCGTGGGGGGTGATGCCAAACTCCAACAGGGTATCGACCAGCTCGCTGTAGAAGGCTAAGCCAGCGTCATTTACCGTGCCGCGCCCCTCAGGCATGATGCGAGGCCAGGAGATGCTGAAACGGTAGTGGCGCACGCCCAGCTCGGCCATCAACGCAATGTCGTCGCGGAAGCGGTGGAAATGATCGCAGGCGATCGCCCCGGTGTCGCCATACAGCACCCGCCCTGGGGTTTGGCTAAAGACATCCCACACGCTGACCCCGCGAGCATTCGCTGCCCCCTCTATTTGGTATGACGCAGTCGCTACCCCCCACTGAAATCCGGGCGGAAATGTGTATATCATCGCTTTGTCCTAATACTGTTTTTGGATGTCATGTTACTCAATTGAGGGACGCTTTAAAGAGTTTGGGTGATGGCTTGTTCTCTGTGAATAAGGGTACAGAGTTTGCTCTAGAGCAGAAGTGGGGAACTAAAATCCTGCAAAAAACGTCGCCTCAAAAACTGTTAAAGCCGACCTTTTTCGCCTAAGCGTAAATACTACCTAGGGCTGATTTTCATCAAGTTTTATTGCATGTATTCTGAACGATATGTTACGCTCGCTGCTGCTTGCGCGATCGGTAGGTTTTTCTCAATTGATAACTATGCTCGAGCGACAGCTTTCCCGTGGGTCGCGCCTGTGGGCATAGCGGTGTTTACTGGTTTAACCGACTCGAATAACCCTTGTCTAGATCAGGGTTCAGAGCGCTTCGAGGCCAAACTTACTGAAGTCGTCGGTCTATGTCTCAATTCAATTCTAAGCACTATCAGCCCTCAAAACAACGGCTTAATTGGCTAGAAGGTATTCGGCTATTAGCGGCTGTTGGCATTTTGCTCTACCATGCCCAGCTGCTGTTTACAAAGTATGCCTACACTCCCCAGCCCACGGGGCTGCGAAGCAACTGGGCCGCTATTGTCGAGGCCAACGCCCATCTTGGTCAAAATGTGCTGGCTTCGGCGATCGCTCTGCCGGTTTGGTTTGGCTTTCAGGCAGTCGATATATTTATTTTAATTGCTGGCTTTGTCTTAGTTTTGTCGCTACGCAGCAAGTCCTATGCTGTCGGTGCAGGCGAGTTTATTCAAAGTCGCCTGCTGCGCATTCTCTGGCCGTTTTGGACGGTGGCCTGGCTAGCCTATCCCATGCTTTGGCTGATTGGCATTGCCACCAACAGCTATCGACCGTCAACCTGGGACACCTTTGCTGGGGCTACTTTTCCGCTGCTGTTTGGCTTTGACGGCGAACGTTTGCTAGCAACTAGCGGCCCTTGGTGGTTTATTCCCCTAATTATTAGTTTCACGCTAATTTCTCCTATCCTTTGGCAACTTTTAAACCGCTGGGGAACCCGCAATTTGCTGCTGGTGAGTTTAGTGCTCACGCTGCTCTATCGCTACGGCGCGGTCTACCACTTTGGTGGTCATCTGACTTACTCCATGCTCGACACGCCCAACAACTGGCTGCCCTTTGTCTCATTTGTGGCCAAGCTCAGCACTTTTGTGGTCGGCATGGCGCTGGCAGAGGCCTACTGCCAGCACCGTGGCCCCTTGTTTTGGCGTCCTCAGCGGTTGCTTTGGGTTGGGTTTTTGGTCTATGCGGTGGGCTTTGTGGCGCAGTTTTATCGCCTGGGCTGGGTGGTCTGCGATCTGCTGTTGCCGGTTGGTTTTGTCATGGTGGCGGCGGTGGTGCTGCGATCGCTCAGCCATGTGCCACCGCTGTCAGCGGCCATGGGCCGACTGGGTGTGCATAGCTATAGCTACTTTTTAATCCACGGCTTTGTGATCGATCGCACGATCAATTTGTGGGTGCACGATAGCGTTTGGCGCTACTGGGTTGCCCTGCCGCTGATGGTGGTTGGCACCCTAGCTCTGGCGATGATTGCCGATGCGACGCGCCCCTTCATCCAGCGCAGTGCTGTGCAGCTGTGGCGCGACTTTGACTATCTGCTGCTGCAAAACCCCACGACTGAGGGGGTTAATTGGCGTCCGGTGGTGGGTGATCGCGTCAGCCACCAGGGCAGCCGAGACTGGACTGTGCACAAGGTTGAAACTCTGCTTGACGAAGGCGAATCCTATCTTTGCCAAATTTCAGAGGGTCGCCGCACAATTTGGGTCAACGCCAACCATTTGAGCCTGGTTGAGGCTACGTCGAGGGTGCACAGCCCCTACGCGCCGATTAAAACTGTTGTTTAAGCCAGGAGTTCCACTGTAGTGGCCAAAACGTGGTCTAGCGAAATTCAAAAGGTCATTTTTACCCACGTGCTGCTGATTGGCCTGCCCGCCGTTTTTTATGGGTATTTGCTGCTCAGCGGCTGGGCCTTGGTGGGGCCACGGGCCGTCGTGCTGACGCTTTTTTTGTTCAACGCGGTGATGATCATCATCGAGTCGAGCAATGCGCTATTTCGCCGGTTTGCGACCCATCGTCATCGGTTTGACCGACCGTCAGAGCAGACCCGTAACCAGGTCAAAGCCTGGATGGGAGTGCGGGGAGCTGAGTATCCCTCCCCCCTCGATCCGGTGCCCCGCTGCTCGTTTTTGGTCGCCGCCTACTTGCCCAACGAGCAGAGCATTATCGTCGAGACTCTCCACCATTTGCTCGCTCACATCGAGCGACCGGCGAATGGTTTAGAGATCATTTTGGCCTACAATACGCCGGTAGATTTGCCCGTTGAAGCTGAGCTGCATCAGCTAGCCAGACAGCATGATGAGCTGACCATTTTGCGGGTTGAAGGCAGTCGGTCAAAGGCCGAAAATATGAACGCTGCCCTCGATATTGCGACAGGAGAAATCACCTGCGTGCTCGATGCCGACCACCATCCCAGCGCCGACTGTTTTAGGCGAGCCTGGCATTGGCTTTCCCAGGGGTATGACGTGATTCAGGGTCGCAATGTCATTCGCAACTACGACGAAAATTTTTTGGCTCAAAATGTGGCGATCGAGTTTGAGCAGATGTACGGTATTAGCCACGCGGCGAAGTCGTTTCTGACCGACACCAGCATCTTTGGCGGTTCGAATGGCTACTGGCGCACCTCGGTGCTCAAACAAATTCGCTTTAACCCCAACCGATTGACCGAAGATATCGACGCCTCGCTGAGAACGCTGCTCAACGGCTACAAAATTTTGCACGATCGCAGCATTGTCACCAGTGAGCTAGCGCCCGCCTCGCTCAAAACCTTTTGGTTTCAGCGCAAGCGCTGGGCCCACGGCTGGCTCGAGGTGTCACTGCTCTATCAGCGTCGGTTGTGGCGATCGCCCCACTTCAACCCCTGGCAAAAATCCTACTGGACCTACCTGCTCTACTACTGCGAATCGTTTGCCCTCATTTCGCTACAGCTTTTGCCGGTGCTGTTGGCCTTTTTGCTGGTGCCCGGTGCGGTGTCTGGCCAGATGCGGGTTTATTTTTGGGTTGCCGGTGGCCTGTCGCTCTTCAGCGGGGTTTACCAAATTCTAGCCACGGCAAAGGTTGCGTCTAGGCGTTACCCGCTGGCTTACTACATTAAGCATGTGCTGTTTTTGCCTGTCTACGTCACCCTCAAAAACTCGATCGCGATCGTCGCCATCTATGACTACCTCAACGGAGAAAACACCTGGGTTGTGACCCCGCGCGATACTCAAGCCCAAAAGCGGTATCGCCTAAAGCAGGGTTAAGAGTATTAGTTAGCACATGGCTAAAGCTATGCGCTCTTAATTTCACCACTGGCTAATGGGAATCGTGTCGGCATAGGGCGAAGTGTTTAGTCTGCTGAGGCGCGATCGGCAATTAATTTAAACCGTAGGATGGGCAAGGCAACACGTATCCATCATCCAAAGGCCTGGCGAAGATGGGCACTGTCAACAAACATTGTCCATCCTACATTTGCTCTAAGAATGCTCCACTTACTGTTATAAAGGCTAAGACTGCTAGTTCCTCACACACAAATTACGTTAGTTTTTTATCCTCTATCCAGTTAATTATAGCGGTTCTCATTCGGATGAGGTACAGTAGCAGTCATTTGCAAACCAGTTCCGAATGTCTTTCAAGGTAACTTGAGCATAGGCAAGTTCAATCGCTTCTTTTAAGGCTTGATACGTTTTTGCACCAACTGAATT
>JANPIO010000061.1:0-12046 GCA_031425055.1 Phormidium sp. VAR_61_metabat_6 | reverse complement strand
CCCCAACACCGGCAGACCCATGCGCGTGCTCACCAAATGGCTGCGGTATTAATCAAACCTTATGTGCAACGCAGACTGGCCACTCTATTCACGCCTCACCATGGCCCATTGGTAAACGAGCAAAAGCCCCAAAGGAATCTTTCCCCTGGGGCTTTTGAGTGAAGTCAATCAGCTATGAATTTTGGCTAGATCGATAGGCCCAGGCGTAAACCCAAAAAGGCGTGGACAAACATCACCGCCAGGGCAAAACTGCCCAGGTAGGCGTGGGCGGTGCGCAGAGAGTCTTTGCCGCCGCCAAACTTGGTGATTGAGATGGCCCCGTTGGCCGCTAAGAGCGCGATCACCAGACTGCCCGTCCAAAAGTGAGGGCTTTGGAAGATGTCTTTTTCTTGCATCACCAGCGACAGCACCCCGCCGGTATAACCCAAGCTAATAAAGGTAAACATCCACAGGGCCAGACGCTTGTGGGTGTGGCGGTTTTCGGCTTTTTTCTCTACGTCGTCGCCGATGCGGCCCTTCCAGCCCATGTAGGCAGTAAAGCTGCCCATCACAAAAATCACAATGCCCATCATCGCTGGGTGACCCCAGTGCACAATTGGCTCGGGGGTGCCAAACCCAGCAAAGAAGTCGGCAATGGGTTGCAAGAACCCACGAATGCTAGAAACCATTACTATCTCCCAACAAAGTAAGCGCCATACCTAAGGTGCCATATTTTCTCTATCGAAGGGCATAGAGCCTTGGCATCCCGAAACCAAAAGTTATGTTATGGAATCGTGGCAAGCTTAGCCCCTAGAATTTTATTCAATGCAAAAAGTCAATTCTTGCCTACTAAAATAAGGCTATGGAACTAGACAGCCTTGATATCAAAATTCTGTCTCTCCTCTGTCAGCGAGGCCGCATGACCTGGGCTGAGCTGGCAAGTCAGCTGGGGCTATCGGCTCCGGCTGCCGCCGATCGCGTCAAACGCCTCGAAGAACGCGGCATGATCACGGGCTACAGTGCCCAGCTCGATGCCGAAGCCCTGGGGTTAAATCTGACGGCATTTATTGCCGTGACGCTCGACCAGCCCCACCACCGCGAGGGCTTTTTAGCCGAAGTACAGGCCACCGCCGAAATTTTGGAATGCCACCACGTGACCGGTGACGACGACTATCTGTTAAAGGTGCGCTGCCGCCACACTCGCGCCCTGGAGTCGTTGATCACTGAGGGGCTGAAAGCGATCGCAGGTGTAGTCAAAACCCGCACCCTGATCGTGCTGTCCACCGTGAAAGAAACCCAGGTGCCATCGCTAGAGCACTTGAGCGAGTCATAAAGGAGGGGCTATGGAAGGCTGGACATTGCTGAAGGGCATGGGGCTGGGGCTAGCGATCGCAGTTCCCGTTGGCCCTATTGGGCTGCTCTGCATTCGCCGGTCGCTCACCCAGGGCCGGCTCATGGGGCTGGTGACGGGGCTGGGGGCCGCTACTGCCGATGGCATCTATGGCAGCATCGCCGGGTTTGGCCTGACTGCCGTGGCCGATCTGCTGGGTAGGCACACCCTGGCTATGCAGCTGATCGGGGGTGCGTTTCTCTGCTATTTAGGCTTTACCACCCTGCGGGCCGACCCCGCCACCGAAGCCGCTAAGGTTTCTAGTCGAGGGCTGTGGGGGGCCTACGCTTCTACCCTAGTGTTGACGTTGATGAACCCGGCCACTATTCTTTCATTCATTGCGATTTTTGCGGGGCTGGGTCTGGTGGGCACTAGTCAATCGTGGGGAACCGCGCTGACCCTGATTTTTGGGGTGTTTCTGGGGTCTGCTCTATGGTGGCTGTGTCTGAGCTGGGGTGTAACGCTTTTTAGCCAAAAGCTGACACCACCGCGCCTTAAGTGGTTAAATCGGCTGGCCGGTGCCGCTATTTTTGGCTTTGGGGTAGTTGCGATTGGCTTAGCCATCCGTCCCGGAATCGCACTCACCTTTAAAGGCTAAACTCCAGATTCCACTCCAGGTACTGCCCGTGACCCTGCTGCGAACTCATCCGTTTTCTTCTGTACCGACCCGGCGACCTGTTGCCGTGGCCTGGGGACGATGGCTGAGCCTGGGGTTAGCCCTGGTGTTGGTCAGCTGGCTGGCGCTAACAATGGTTCCCCATGCCCAGGCAGCACCGCCTGAGCTGGTCGCCCAGTCAATTCAAGATCTGCAAAATAAGCAAAAAACCCTTGAGCAACAGCGCAACGAACTTCAACAGCAGCAAACCGAGCTACAAAATCGCCAGGCCACCTCAGAATCTACCCTAGAGAGCCTGGAAAACAGCATTGTCTACACCGCAAACCAAATTGGCGAAACCGAGTTTCGCCTCAGTCAGGCCGAGAAAGAGTTAAAAGAATTTGAGGCCAAGCTCGCCAAGGCCGAAGCCGACTACGAAAACGTGCGCACTGGCACCGTGGCTCGACTCCAATATTTGCAGCGGCAGCAGGGCAGCGAGGGCTGGGCGGTGCTGCTGCAAAGCCAGAACTTTAATGAGTTTCTAGACCGCCAGTACCAGCTCAAGAGGGTTTACGCCTCCGATCGCCAAGTGCTAGCCGACCTCAAGGCCCAGGCCGATGCCATTCAAAAGCAAAAAGCCGCCGTCGAAGAAAAGCGCAATCAGGTCGCTCTCCTACGCCAACAATTGCTCTCCCAAAAGCAGCAGTACGAGGCCGAAGCCGGGGAAGAGAAGCAGCTGATCTCCCGCCTGAAAGATCGGCGGGGGGCCTTAGAGGCGGCGGAAACCCAGCTGGCCCGCGAGTCTGAGCAAATTGGCGGGCTGATTCGACAGAAAATTGCCGCCAGCACTGGGGTGATTCGCGGCACCGGGCGGTTTGTGTTTCCAGCAAACGCCAGTATTTCCAGCGGGTTTGGCAACCGGGTACACCCCATTCTGGGCTACAGCCGCTTCCACGGCGGGATAGACTTTTCCGCCAGCTACGGCAGCACCATTCGCGCCGCCGACTCAGGCCGAGTGATTTTCTCGGGCTGGTACGGGGGCTACGGCCAGGCGGTGATCATTGACCACGGCGGCGGGCTTAGTACCCTCTACGCTCACTCTAGCCGTCTGCTTGTGAGCGAAGGTCAGGCGGTGCAGCAGGGACAACCCATTGCCGCTGTCGGCTCCACCGGCCTCTCCACTGGCCCGCATCTGCACTTTGAGGTGCGGCAGAACGGCAATCCGGTGAACCCGGCGGGGTATTTGTAAGGGTGAGTAGCTCCGGTAATGGAGTAGGGGAGTGGCGGGTGAGAAGACTCTACTCCATCACTCCCCCACTCCATCACTCTTCTCACTAACCCAGGCTCTTCTTCAGGTGTTGCATGATGCGAGCCTTGCGGGGATCTTCGCTCTTGGCGGGGGTGACGCCAGCGAAGTTGATCTTGCTGGTTAGGGCAAGGTGCTGCTTGATTTGATCTTTACTGGCCACGGAGATACCTCAGAGAAACGGAACGAAAGGGAAGGCTAACAACCAAGGCACAGACCCCGGCAGTTCAGCCTGGGAATTGGTATCCCAGAATATTCTCCCTATAGACAATTTAATGCATGTGTCCAGGGTTACTGCAAACTCCGGCCATCAATGGCTGTATAGCAGTGGTTGGGGCAGGCGTTGCGACCACCCTAGCCTGCACTTACCCGGAGAAATACCGTGTTTAACCTGCGCACTGTTCTATTTGCCTTTGTTTTGCTGGCGCTGCTGCTGCTGGGGCGCTTCTTGAAGCAGCGCGTTCAGTGGTTTCAGCGGCTTTATCTGCCTGCCTCGATTGTGGCGGGGGCGCTGGGGCTACTGCTGGGGCCAGAGGTCTTGGGGCGATCGCCACCAGCCTTTTTGGGCCAGAGTCGCTGCTAGCGGGGGGTCTATTTGCCGAAGACATTCGCGGGGTGTGGGCGCAGGCACCGGGGGTGTTTATCAATATTGTGTTTGCAGCCCTGTTTTTAGGCGAAACTATTCCACCGCCGCGAGAGATTTGGCGCACGGCGGCTCCCCAGGTGGTGTTTGGCCAAACCTTGGACTGGGGCCAGTATGTGGTCGGCTGTCTGGCTACTCTGCTGATTTTGATTCCGTTGTTTGATGTCAACCCCATTGCCGCCGCCCTAGTTGAAATTGGTTTTGAGGGGGGCCACGGCACCGCCGGGGGCATGGCCGACACCTTCATTAGCCTGGGCTATGACGATGGAGCCGACCTAGCCATTGGTTTAGCCACGGTGGGAATTGTGTCGGGCATCATCTGCGGCACCGCCCTGGCCGACTGGGGTCGCCGCAAGGGCCATATAGAAACCATTAATCGCCGGGTGATTGAGCCCGAAGAAATTCCTGACCTCAACGTGGTGTCTGAGACCCCAGAGCTGCGACAAGAGCGGGCGCAGCTGTTGCGCAACCTGCTGGTAGACCCGCTATCGATCAACTTTGCCATTGTCGGTTTAGCGATCGCGATTGGCTGGCTAATTCTTGAAGCGCTGAAGTGGGTCGAGGCCGCGACCTGGGGCGGCGAGGGCGGCTTTGCCCTGTTCCAGTTTGTACCGCTGTTTCCCCTGGCGCTGATTGGCGGCATGATCACCCAGTCGATTCTCAACCGGCTGGGGCTGGGGGCACTGGTGATTCGGCCCATGGTGCAAAATATCGCTGGCGTAGCGCTGGATGTGGTGGTGATTTCTGCGATCGCCACCATTTCCCTCAGCGTCATCGGCGGCAACTTGGGGGTCTTCCTGATTCTCAGCATCGTCGGCATTTGGTGGAACGTGCTGATCTTTCTCTGGTGGGCACCGCGCATTTTCCCCAGCTACTGGTTGGAGAAGGGCATTGGCGACATGGGTCAGTCGATGGGTGTGACCGCTACCGGCATTTTGCTGCTGCGCATGGTCGACCCCGACAATAGCACCGGAGCCTTTGAGGGATTTGCCTACAAGCAGCTCTTTTTTGAACCCATTGTAGGCGGCGGCCTGTTTACCGCTGCCGCCCCGGCGCTGATCAATAGTCTCGGGCTAGTGCCCATGCTAGCGATTACTGGCGGACTGCTGATTTTCTGGCTGGCGGTGGGCTATCTGCTCATTCAGCAAGAAAATCAGCGCCCTTCCGCCAGTAGCGTTTAAAGATTTAGGGCACTATTCCCTTGAGTTAATCGCTGTGTTGCCAACCGGCGGCTCTAGAGCCGCCAGTCACTCAAATCTGACCCCCAAAAAATGAAACTTGTCGTTAGCCCTCAAGGGTGATTTTAGGCAGCTATCAAGATGCTCTTTTAACACCTTAATAGTCGATTTTGATGATCCAATTTGTAGGTGGCTTGTGTCCTTCACATATCCTAAGGTTGGTCATCAATCATCTCAAAAACTGTTTGGCTCAAGCGGAAACTTGGCAGATTCACCTTTGTTGAAGGGCTAGAAACCCGTCGCCATAGCCACAAACTTGGGTGCCTCCGCATCATTCATAAGTTTTACTAATACAAAGCATAGGTGATTTATGGGCTAAATTACTCTTAACCCCAGAGTCAGAGGGTAGAATTTAGCTTGATTTTTAGCTTTGGATGGCATCATGCATTATGGCAGACTCTGGAACTTCTCCGATTAGTGAAAACTTTGATTCTTTACCCCGTGAGGTTAGGGTTGATAACCTCCGCAACGTTCTAGAAACCCTGCAAATTGCCGACGAAATCGCCAAGCAGGGCTATTTGATCACCAGCTCAGAACTGGCCGATTTGATGGATGTCAACGCCAGTGCTGTGACTAGTCGAGGCGAGTTTTGGGCCTGGCGCAACTGGTCAGTGTCGCGGGTGCGGCGCGAAGGCAACCAAATTCTGTGGCAGATCGAGCGGATCGACTAGCGATTGTAGGTTGCGATTTTGGCGGGGAGTCTGTCGTTCATCCCTAGTGCCAAGACTAAAAATTAGGGATCTAGTCGGTTGGGTGCAGCCGAGCGTTCGCGCAGCGTCTCCAGCGGAGAGAAACCAACGGCATTAAGCCTTGTTGAGTTCTGCTAGCGCGCCACCCAACCTACAAAACAGGCTTGACAGTCGACTAGTAGGGGCTTGCAATTCATCCCTGCCCCGACCTACATCCACCCCTACCCCCGACCCATCCACTCCCGCAGCACCGGCAGCACCGGGCAGGGGTTTGCCGCCTGCACATTCTCTGGCTTGCTCCAGGTAAACGGGGCCTGCTGGGCCGCAGACATCCACAGCAGGCGCTTGGTGCGGGTCATGGCGACGTAGAGCAGTCGATATTCTTCGGCGGCTTTGAGGTGCTTGGCCTGCTCCCAAGCGGCAATAATATCGGGAATTTCGCCTTGTCCAGCGAAACCGGCGTGGGCGTGGGCGCGGATCTGCGCCCGAGCTACCTCCGCTAGGGTAAAATCGCCCAAAAACTCGCCCTGGGGCGGCACCCACAGGGTACCGGGGATGGTTCTGTCGTGAAGAAAGGGCAGAAACACCACATCCCAGTCGAGCCCCTTGGCCTTGTGCATGGTGATCAGGGTGAGCTGGCCGGGGCGGGTGTAGAACGAGTCGGTGTCTTCGGTGTCGACGGCGGTGAAGCGCTCGGAGCCAACAATGTCTTGCAGCACGGCGATCGCCGCCGCCAGCGTATCGTCATTGCGAATTTGCTGGCTGACGCGGGCGGCAAGTTTGTCGGCGGTGGCTAGCTCGCTCTGGTTGTAGCCCAGGGTGAACCCAACGAAGGAGAACAGGCTGTAGGGAGGCAGTTCGAGGCGCGATCGCAGCAGCCCAGCACAGTACCGCCGCGCGATCCGCGCCGCCTCAGTATCGGGTGGCGCATCCAGCGGGCCGGGATAGAGAAACTGCTCGGGAGCCTGGGCCAAGGCATTGAGGTCTTGGGTGGGCACCCGCTGGCGATCGACCAGCACCCGCAGCGCTCCCTTGAGACGATCGGCGGAGTGGGGCCGCTCAATAAATTGCAGCAGGGTGAGCATTTCTTCGGGCACCTGGGTTTGCCGGTCTTGCTCGCCCACATCGTAGAACTTTAGCCCCATCGCAGGCAGGTCTACGCCACCAACCTGATCGGGGTCACGCAGCAGATTACCCACGAACTGGCCCTGGCGGCCCTCCCTAACCAAAATGGCAAAGCTGGTATCGGGATTCTCGGTGTAGAGATCCCTCACCCGCTGGGCGATCAGCTTCACCGAATCTACGGTCGATGGCGGCGAGAGAATTTCTACCCCGGCTCCCAGCGGCTCTGGGTTGGCCCCCAGCTGAGGGTCATCGGGGTCTACGGGGGCGATCGCCTGATCGCGAAAGGGGGTCTCTGGCCCGGCCACCTGCGCCTGGTTAACCCAAGCCAGCATGCGGTTGGCCACCGCCATAATGATGCCGCTGCTGCGCCCAGCCTGATCCATCGTCACCAGGCGGCCCTGGCGGCGGCAGTCGTCGCAAAACTGGTTGAAGAAAACCGGGTCTGCCGGAGTAAACGTTGAGTTGATCGCCTGGTTAGGATCGCCCACCCGCACCAGGTTAGGCTCTCCATCAGGATCGTCAGGATTCGCGGCTAGCAGGGTCAATAACCGAGTCTGCAACGGCGAAGAATCCTGCGCTTCGTCTTCGAACACGGCGAAGGTACGCCCCTGCCAAAAGCGGCGACTGTCGGGATCCTCTAGGGTACGCAGGGCACCCAAGATCATGTCGTCGTAGTCAATCCAGCCCCGTTGCGAGAGCAGGGTTTGGTAGCGATCGTAGAGACCGGCAGCGATGGTGAGCACGTCGTAGTCTTCGACATCTCCTGGCAGAGCATGGTTGACGTTTTGGGCTAGATCTAGCAGCGCGGCGGGCATTAGCCCCGAGCTTTTAGCTTCGCGAATCACCGTATGGGCGAGGCTGGGCAGCACCTCGGTACGCAATACCGACTGCCGCCGGAGCTGCTCGGTTTCTTCGCCGTCAAACTGTCGCCCTTCGATCAGGCGGGAGTAGAGGTCGGGGTTGGCCACAATCCACTGCTCCACGCAGGCCCGCAGAATGCGGTTGTTTTGCGATGGCGAAACCAGCGTCAGCGTATCCAGGTTTAGGTTCGACAGCTCTGGGTTGCGGGTGGCAATGGTAAGGGCCAACCCGTGCAGAGTGGAAACCGTAAAGCTGGTCTGGGGCAGTCCGAGCGTCTTTAGGTGGCCGCGCACCTTGGCCTTGAGGTTCGCCGCCGCCGATCGCGTAAAGGTAACCAGCACCAGCTGACGATTCAGATGCAGCTGGTGGCGAGCGATCGCGATCGCCGCCGCCGCCGCCATTCCTGTAGACTTGCCCGAGCCCGGCACCGCCGACACCGCCAGTCGGCCATTTTCCCAGTCGGCTAGAGCCTGCTGCCCCAGCCGCAGCCCGGCGCGAATCTCCTGTAATGCGGCCTCTCGATCTACAGGTGCTGCCGTTGTCATAGGGCGTCTCTGGGGATTGCCCTTTTAGGATAGCGAGTGGGGGGATGGGAAGATGGGGAAGGTGGGGAGAAAGTTTTGGATGTTTAGTTTTGAATTTTGAGTTGCTGCTTCAAGACGTAATTCAAAACTCAAAATTGAGACCTTCTTCACCCCCCTACCGCCTCACCCGCTCTCGAATCCGCGCAGCGAGCTGCTTTGTCTCGGGTATCGGCAGCAGGAATGCGCCAACTACAAAGATCAGCAGCCCTACCCCACCAGGCACCAACAGTTGCAGTAGCAGCACGCCAATGCCCTCGGTACCGAGCCAGGTTTCGAGACCCTGGAGGGTGCCCCAGGCAGCGGTGCCAGAGATGAAGCTGAGCAAGGTGAGGAGGGCGATCGCCCCTCCCCACTCCATCAGCGGCAGCCCCCGCAGCCGCCGGTGCAAAATTACCGTCAGCGCCAGGGTCGAAAACACATTTACCCCCACGGTGGCCAGCACCAGACCCGGTGCCCCCAGCCAGCGAATGAAGAAGAAATCTAGCACCCCGTTCAGCACGATGTTGATCAAGCTGACGCGAAAGGGGGTTTGGCCATCGCCTAGGGCATAAAACACCCGCACCAGCACATCCCGAGCCAGGTACACAAACATGCCAAGGCCATAGACCATCAGCACCGACGTCACGAGGTTGGATGCGTCCTGGTCGAATGCGCCGCGTTCGTACACCACTCGCACAATGGGGAGGGCCAGCACTACAAACAGTGCCCCTAGGGGCAGCATGGTCAGCGCCGTAAACAGCAGGCTCTGACGAATGCGGAGCTTAAGCTCAGGCCAGTTTTCTGGCGCTGCCAGCCGGGCAAACAGCGGCAAAAACGGCACCAAAATCACGTTCGAGATAATGCCCAGCGGCGTCTGCACCAGCAGGTTAGCATAGCTCAGCGCCGCCGCCGTACCGGGAATAAACGAGGCAAAAAACAGGTCAGTAAACAGATTGATTTGCAGCATCCCCGACGACAGGGTGGCGGGTACCAACACCCGCATCACCTCTTTTACGCCAGGAATCGACCAGTCAAACCGCAGCGTAGGTCGCCCCAGCCCAGACTTCCACAGAGCCGGCAGCTGGGCCAGCCATTGCAAAACTGCCCCCCCGAGGGTGCTGGCCGCCAGCACTGCGCCCCCCACCATAAAAAACTCTGGGTTGGCGATGTCGCCACCAATGGCCGCGTACAACAGCCCTAGCCCCACCAGCACCGCCCCGCTAGAGAAAATCGGGCTAATCGACGGCAGCCAAAATTGGCTGTCGGCATTCAGCGCCCCAAAGCCAATGCCAATCAGCCCCGCCAGCAGCGCCATGGGCGACATAATTCGCAGTTGTAGCACCGCAATATCCCGCGCTACGGTGCCAGTTTCTGACAGGCCTGGCGCAACCGTGTCGATAATTGGCCCCGCCAGTCCAAACAGCAACACCGACACCCCGATCAAAATCAGGCCTACTAGGGTGTTGACCGCTTCGATCAGTGGGGCGGTGTCTTTGCGGTCTTGCCGCGCCACCACGCTGACGATTGCACTGTGAAACGGCCCGTTGATGCCCCCCAGCAAAATCAGCAAAAAGCCGGGGATGATGTAGGCAAAGCTGTAGGCGTCGGCCACTGGCCCCACTGCAAAGGCCGCCCCGATCGCCTGCTGACGAAACAACCCCACAAACTTGCTGATGATGGTGGCTACAGCCACAATGCCGGCAATATTGGCCAGCGATCGAGAGGGTTTGGCGTCTGACACAGGGCCTCGCAGGGGTGAACAGCAGCGGAGCCACCGTTGGCATCCAGAACCATCCCCCATTTAACTGCATTATTGAACTCGCCATCGGGCCGTTTGACCAGAGCTATTGCGCTTGATTACGGTTTCTAGGTCGAGCCCAAGGGGTGAGCCAAAATAGAGATATAACGCAAGCGGTCTTTAAGTGACCATCTCTGCAATTGGTTGCCTTAGAACGTTGCCAGCCCCACCTCAATAGGCCCCGACGATTGAGTCATCCAGCCTACCTAATTGCCCCAACTCTAAAGCCCATGCTGAGGCAGCTTCCTCAGCCTGTCGGCTATCCTCTGTCACTTAATTGCACCATGTACGCCTCATCTCCAAAGCTACCCCTAACCAACCAGGCCCTACAGCAAGAAAACCAACGCCTTCAGGCCGAAAACAAGGCCCTGCGCCAAGAAAACCAGCGGCTTCAGCAGCTAATTTATCGGCTAGAGCTGATGGTGCGTCGCTACGCGTAGACTGCGATCGCCCTTGGGGCCGGTCTTTGACCATCGCCCGAGAGGCTGGTCTTTGACGATCGCTCCCACCGCTGCAACCCAACCTGTGATTTTTAGCTGACCGTGGGTAGGCTGTCTCTATAGACCTGATACCTGCTCGATTTGCAATGCCCCTGGGCCAACCTTCAAACCTAAAGCGCCGTCTGCTGATCGCCTCAATTGTCGGGGTGCTGGTGACTAGCTTCCCGTTTGTGGTGGTGGGCGGGCTGCTGGCCAAAACGAACTGGGATGATTGGCAACAGTGCCGGGGCTACACCGAGTTCGACGCCGCGCAGTGGAACGACCCAACTCTCAGCACCGAGCCCATCCACGTTCGCCTCTGCATGGTGGATGACCTGCTGGCAAAATACTTGCTATTGGGAAGGCCCCAAAAGGGTGTGATCGAGCTGCTCGGCCCGCCAGAAACCCAGAACGGCTTTGCTGACTACGATATGGTCTACAGGCTGGGGCCAGAGCGCCAGTTTATTAGCATCGACTACGAATGGTTGGTGATTAAACTCGATGCGGCAGGCCATGTCAACGATGCCGCCGTCTTAACCGATTAGTTGTGCCAGAAACAGCCTCAACTCTGAATTTCCAGGCTTTGCGCCACATTTCTAGACAACAAAAGTCCTGGCTCAACTACCCCGAAGAACCAGGACTCTTGAGAAGCGGAGAGTCTCCATCCGTCTCAAGGTTAGGAGGTGCACAGGGCGATCGTAGGGAGCCGCTCGCACACCTTAGATTATTCAAAATTCTGAAAAGAAGACTCTTTCGTAGGTGAGTATTTGGGTAAATGGGTTGCTCTGGCAGTCTTTTGTAGAGTGGGCACCGCCCACCAATAGAGAATTTGTCGTTTAGAATCTGCTTGAATGAAAAATCTCTTTTCCCCTTAGAAAAGGTTGCCCGGAGGCCGGGGTGGGTTAGCCTAATGGGAAACCCACCCGTTTACGCTAGGGGTGTAAGGTGGGCAGTGCCCACCCTACGCGAGATGGCCTTGACTAGCCAAAGCGGCTCGAGGTCGAGGCGATCAAGAAGGCGGCGTAGGTCAGAATGTAGCCCACCGTAAAGTGAGCTAGACCCACAACCCGACCCTGAATGATCGACATGGCAACGGGCTTGTCCTTCCAGCGAACCAGGTTCGCTAGGGGAGTGCGCTCGTGGGCCCAAACCAGAGTTTCGATCAGCTCTTGCCAGTAACCGCGCCAGGAGATCAAGAACATGAAGCCGGTCGCCCAGACCAGGTGCCCAAAGAGGAACATCCAGGCCCAAACTGCCAGGTTATTCATGCCGTAGGGGTTGTAACCGTTGATCAACTGCGACGAGTTAAGCCACAGGTAGTCTCGGAACCAGCCCATTAAATAGGTCGAGTTTTCGTTGAACTGGGCCACATTGCCCGCC
>JANPIO010000060.1:0-8995 GCA_031425055.1 Phormidium sp. VAR_61_metabat_6 | reverse complement strand
TTAACCCGATGATCGATCGCTCCTTTCCGTGGGGTGAAGGGCGGCGGAACGCCATTCTCGTAGGCCGCAGGACGCGCGGAGCCGGGGGTCTGGGACCAGCGAAATGGCCCCAGCAGTAGATCTGGCTTTGACCCAAGCTGTGCGCCGCGCTCAATCGAGGTTGCGACCCGTTAACTCTACAAAAATATCTTCGAGGTTAGAGGGGCGGGTCATCATGCCGGTTATGTCGGGCTGCTGGTCGAGGTGGGCGTAGGCAGCATCTAGGGTGGGGAAGAACTGGTAGTCCCAGCGCTTCGCTGAGCGATCCCCCTGGGAATCGCCCCGCTGGGTCATGACGATGCCTTCGCCGTGACGGTGGCGAAACTCATCTAAGGTGCCCAGCTCGATCAGTTTGCCCTGGTCGAGAATGCCGATGCGATCGCACAGGTACTCCACCTCTTCCATATAGTGGGTGGTGAGCAGCATGGTCATGCCCTGCTGGTTGAGGCCGCGAATGATTTCCCACAGGCGGCGGCGGGTTTGGGGGTCGAGGCCCACGGTGGGCTCGTCGAGAAAGAGGATTTTGGGATTGTGGAGCAGGGCGCGGGCGATTTGCAGCCGCCGCTTCATGCCGCCGCTGAGGGTTTTGACTTTGTCGTCGCGGCGATCGCCCAGTTCTACATAGTCCAGCCAGGTGTCGATGGCGGTGCGGCGCTGGGCAGCAGGAATGTGGTGCATCCGTCCGTGCAGCTCCATGTTTTCCCACACGGTGAGATCGCCATCGACGCTGGTCTGTTGCAGCACTACACCAATTTGGCGGCGCACATCGAGCTGCTGGCGGTTGACGTCATAGCCCGCGACAACCACATGGCCGTCACTGGGCCGGGTCAGGGTAGTAGCCATGCGAATGGTGGTTGACTTACCCGCGCCGTTGGGGCCAAGTAGACCAAAAACTTCTCCGGCTTCAATATTGAGAGAGAGGTCATTAACGACAGATACGCCGTTGTAGACTTTGTGGACGTTTTGCAGACAGACCGCAGCGGACATGGCAAGGGGCAGGCTCCAGAAGCTAAGTCATTGCGATCGGGGCTGAATCTGACCAACGAGTCTTTAACCCAGAACCGCCTGTAACTTATTGTTAATAGTCTTACCGTATCACCCATCTACCGTTGGTTAGCTGTGCGCGCTCGAATTGATCAAGACATTCTCTATCTCTATCAGAAGGACGTGCCAGCCTACAAAAAGTCGGGCTCAGTGGTGCGAAACAGCTATTTTTGGGCGCTGCGATCGATCGCTGACCGAGCCGGTTTTAACCAGGACTGGGAGTTTGCCGATGTCGTGTGGCCAGCCCTGGGGCGCATGCTGCTGACTTTCACAGAGTCAGGATATTTGGGCTATCGGGAGACGATATTGGAATTTACCGATGATGCGACCATTCCTGACGTCCTGCGCCCCGTCGGAACTTGGCTCGCAGATGATGAGTACGACGACGAAGAGCATTCATAGTATGTCGCCTCGCGGAGTCTAGTGAAATCTCTCAACGAGAGCCTCTAATACGAAATCCGCTTTGGGAAAAACCCCGGTTCACAATAGGGATCTCGTAGGGGCACTGCACTGCCTTCTACAAACCGGGTGCAACCAAATAGGATTCGGTATAACTCTATTTTTCTAGCCTTCGCCTAGGTAGTTTTTAACCCTGCTGAGCTGTATGGCACGCTGCTTCAGACCTGGCCCCACGGGCCGGCCTGCTAAAACTGCCGCTGGAACCGGCCATTGGAGTTGCTACTACACCATCTTCCTGAGAGGAAAAGCTCCCAAAGATTTTTAAGATAAGCTGGTGACAAGATTCGAACTTGCGACCGGCTGATTACAAATCAGCTGCTCTACCAACTGAGCTACACCAGCAAAAGCATACTCAGTATAGCAACGTTACCGGGTAGCTTTATACCTTAAACAGCATCTGTGGCTAAGATCCTACCTCATCAGCGGTTTCTAACTCGGGGGCAGGAGCAGCGGGGGAAATGGGGTCTTCGTCGTCTTTAAAGACAACTCGCAGTAGGGGCGGAGCTAAGAACGTGGTGAAAATCACCATGACAATAATGGCAGCTTCTAGCGACTCGGTCAGCACGCCGCTGGCTGCTCCCACGCCAGCAAACACAAGCCCCACTTCACCCCGAGGAATCATCCCGACCCCGACTGCCAAGCGGTTAATGCCGGGCTGCCCGAAGACGGCAAAGCCAGTAATGACCTTGCCGAGAATGGCGACCACCACCAGAAAAGAGGCAATCACTAACCCCGCTCGGTTTTCAGGGTTGAGAGGGTTAAGCACGCTGATGTCGGTGCGGGCTCCCACAACAATGAAAAAAATCGGCACCAGCATGTCGGCAATGGGGCTGATTTGCTCCTCAATTTCCTTGTGCTTAGAGGTCTCAGCTAAGATCAGGCCAGCGGCAAAGGCACCCAAAATCGCCTCTAGCTGAATGGCGGCAGCAATGTAAGACAGTACAAAGGCAAATATCAACGAGCTGATGATCACCTGCCCCCGGGTGCGCATTTGATTGACCACCATGACGAAGTAGGGGCTGAGCAGGCGGCCCAGGAAGATAGACCCCACCAAAAATGTGGCGGCTCCAGCAATCAGGAAAGCCACATTGAGAATTTCAATTTTACCAGTCTTAGCCAGACTAGCGACTACAGCTAGCACAATGATGCCGAGTACATCGTCGAGTACCGCCGCGCCGATGATGATTTGGCCTTCTTTCGAGCTGAGCTGCTGCATTTCGGCCAGCACCTTAGCGGTAATGCCAATGCTAGTGGCGGTGAGCGCTGCCCCGGCAAATACGGCTGGAATAGTGTCGATGCCAAAGATCGCAATTAGCCCAGCGGTACCGGCAGCGAAGGGGGCCACTACCCCGACAACGGCTACCACTGCCGCCTGAGGGCCGACGCGAATGAGTTCTTTCAGGTCTGACTCTAGGCCAATTTCGAACAGGAGAACAATTACCCCCAGCTCAGCTAGGACAGAGATGACCTCGCTTTCGCCCTGGAAAACTCGCAGCAGATCGCCTGGGGCTTGACCTGTGGTCATGCCGACGAGGTTCATCAGCAGCGACTGCACTTCACCGCCGCCTTCAGGGAACACAATCAGGTGCATAGCAGAGACGCCAACGATGACGCCTCCGAGCAGCTCTCCTAAAACAGCGGGTAGGTTAACGCGAGCGCACAGCTCACCGCCAATCTTGGCAGCAAGGTAGACCACAACTAGGCTTAGCAATACGCTGGCTAGCACTAGGGGCTCTACCTCAGCCTCTGAAACCTCGGCCAGCCAGGGGCTGAACGCAGATCTTGTCGATAAAAAATCGGTGGAAAGATTGCTAATTAGGCCGCTGCCGATGAGGCCACTCATCCAATTTGCCATGCAGACCGCTACAACTCGTCCCGTCCAATGTACATGAAATTACTTCGGCTGAAGAGTTCGCAGGGATCGTTCCAGTGACTGTTCTACCGGAGGAAATAGGTTTTAGGGAAAGACCCGGTGGGCTAATGCGGGCATTTGGCGACGCACTTGGGAAATGCGATCGGGGTTGATTTCGGCGATCGCAATCCCCTTATCGACGCCAGCATCAGCTAACACCATGCCCCAGGGATCAATAATCATGGCATGTCCGTGGGACTGGCGGCGAGCATTGTGGAAGCCGGTTTGGGCCGGGGCGATGACGTAGCAGGTATTCTCTATGGCGCGAGCTTGCAGCAAAATTTGCCAATGGTCTTTGCCGGTAAACTCGGTGAAGGCGGCAGGCACCACCAGCACCTCGGCTCCCTGCTGTGACAAGTGGCGATACAGCTCTGGAAAGCGGACGTCGTAGCACACCGACAAACCCAAAATACCAAAGGGCTTGGACGGAAATACATCGGGCAGCAGGTGGCCAGAAATAACGGTGTTGGACTCGCGGTAGGTGTTGCCGTCGGGCAGGTTGACGTCAAACAGGTGCACTTTTTCGTAGCGCAGCAGCTCTTGCCCCTCAGGGGAAACCAGCAGGGCGGTGTTAAAAACCTTGCCTTCTTTGGCGGGCACCGGATAGCCGCCGCCAATCAGCGTCACTTGGTAGCGCTGGGCCATGGTCTTGAGAAATGCTTCGCTGGCCTGGCTAATGGTGTCGGCTTGGGCAATTTTTGCATCTTCGTCGCCCAAAAACGAAAAATTTTCGGGAAGGCTGACCAGTTCTGCCCCCTGACGTACCGCCAGGTCAATGAGCTCTTCGGCCTGGGCCAAATTTTTGGCCAAGTCTGGCATACTGGTCATCTGTACGGCGGCGGCCCGATACGCTCTCATAAATTACCTGGCTGGAGTTGAAGAAACTGGAACCGCTGAGTTCCATGACCTTCAATTTTATTCGCTTGGGGGAACGGATTGCCCAGTTGCCCCAAAACAGCCGCGGAATTACTGAGAGTTACGGTTTTGTCATAACGGTGATGGTGAGGGACTCTGCCCCAGCGCTGAGGGTGACGGGGGCTTCGCTAGGGATGGTAGGCGGCTGGTTGCGCTGCACATCGCGCAGGCTCTCTATCAGCCAGGCCTGACTGTTGGCATCGGGAGCAGCCAGGGCCAAAAACTGGTCGGCGTAGACGACCTGGGCCATGGTTAGGGTTTTGCCCTGCGGGCTGCGGAGCAAAACCAGGGTAGCCCGGTTGCTGGTGAGTTCTACGGTGGCTAGGCCATCGGCAGAACGCCCGACTGTGCTGTCAGCCGAACCAGGGGCAAAGGTAAAGGCGGTTTCGGCGGCGGCTAGGGCTGTTTGCAGGTCGCCGACGGCGGTGGGGAGGCTGACAGCAGGGCTGGCTTTGGCTAGGCGATCGCCTGCGATCGCCCGATTGCCCCGATACTGCTCGGCCTTAGCCTGGGCCTGGGCATAGTTGGCATCGGTGGCGGGCACGCTCTCAAGGACGACGATTGCTTGATCCCACAGATCGCCCACCCACTGCCAGTCGTCCGGGGTCTGTGCCGTCTGAGCCGCGACTGCGGCCTGCCAGCCGAGGTCAGTGCCCTGCTGCCAGGGCGAGACAGAGAAATTGTTGAGGGTCAGCTCAGGTGCGGGGGCAGGGTTGCTAGCCATCGGTAGGTAAGACAGGCCAATGAGGGTGGCGGCGATCGCGCCCACCCCGCCAATACTCCGAACCAAAGGCGACTTGGCCAAATTGAGCAGCATAAAAACTTCGCCCCACAGGTAGACCCTTAGTGTTTCAGTGCTGCTGGGTCGTCAACCGGTAAGTTTTAGCGGGGTTCTGACTTTAAGGTCGCCTCTTAGACCCAGAACCCTTTGATGGATCAAACAGTTAGATCAGACAGTTCAGATCGCCCGCTTTCTGGCTAAACAGTAGGTTTTCGCGGTAGTCCACCGGGCAGTCAATCACCGCTGGCACATCATCTTCCAACGCCTGCTTCAAGGTGGGGATAAAGTCCTCGGCCGACTCGATGCGGTAGCCCTTAAGGCCCATGGCCTCCGCCAGCTTGACAAAGTCGGGGTTGGTGAAGTGAATGTAGGTCGATTCACCGTAGTAGTTCATCTGCTTCCACTCGATCAGCCCGTAGCCGCCGTCGTTGAAGATGATGGTGACAAAGGGCGTGCCCACCCGCAGGGCTGTTTCTAGCTCCTGGCAGTTCATCATGAAGCCGCCGTCGCCAGTCACCGCTACCACCTTGCGGTTGGGGTGCACCAGCTTGGCCGCTAGCGCCCCCGGCAGGGCAATGCCCATGGCCGCAAAGCCGTTAGAAATCAGGCAGGTGTTGGGGCGCAGGCAGTGGTAGTTGCGGGCCATCCACATTTTGTGGGCACCCACGTCAGAGATGACGATGTCTTCGGCTCCGAGCACCTGGCGCAGGTCGTAGATTAGCTTCTGGGGCTTGATCGGGAAGCCGTAGTCGTCGGCATACTGCTCGTAGTCAGCGCGAATTTCGTCGCGAATCTTGAGGCTGTGGGGTTCGGGGCGACCCTGGCGCTTCACCCGCTTGAGAATTTCCTCTAGTGAGTCTGAGATGTCGCCGATTACTTCAACTTTGGGAATGTAGCTGCTGTCCACCTCGGCGTGGGTGAGGTTGATGTGCAGAATCGGCAGCGTGCCGTCGGGGTTCCACTTTTTGGGCGAATACTCGATCAAGTCGTAGCCCACGGCGATGATCAGATCGGTCTGCTCCATGGCGCAGGTGATGTAGTCGCGCTGCTGCAACCCGATCGCCCACAGCGCCAGCGGGTGGGTGTAGGGAATCACGCCCTTGCCCATAAAAGTGTTGGCGACGGGAATGTTGAGCTGGGTGGCAAACTCGGTCAGGGCCTCGCTGGCACTGGCGCGGATGGCTCCGTTACCCACCAAAATCATTGGGTTGGTGGCTTGGGAGATTGCCACCGCCGCCTGCTGAATGCTTTGCAATGAGGCGTAGGTTTTCTCCTGGCTGTCTCTGCGCAGAGCGGCCCCCACCACCTCCATGTCGGCAATGTTTTCGGGCAGGTCGATGTGCACCGCGCCAGGTTTTTCGGCCTGGGCTAGCTTAAAGGCTTTGCGCACGATTTCGGGGGTAATGCTGGGCCGCACAATCTGGGCATTCCACTTGGTGACCGGGGCAAACATCGCCACCAGGTCGAGGTACTGGTGTGACTCAATGTGCATGCGATCGGTGCCCACCTGGCCCGTAATCGCCACTAGCGGAGCGCGATCTAACGTTGCGTCGGCCACCCCGGTCATCAGGTTTGTTGCCCCCGGCCCCAGGGTCGAAAGGCACACCCCCGCCTTGCCTGTCAGCCGCCCGTAGACATCGGCCATAAAGGCCGCCCCCTGCTCGTGACGGGTGGTGATGAACTGAATCGAGGATCGCTTCAGGGCCTGGAGCAGCTGAAGGTTTTCCTCCCCTGGTAGACCAAAAATGTATTCGACGCCTTCGTTCTCAAGGCACTGGACAAGCAATTCAGCGGTATTCATGATCGTGTTGGGGTGAGAGGGAATGTGATAGCGAGAGATGTGGTGGGGGAGTGGTGGGGAAGGTGGGGGAGTGGTGGGGAAGGTGGGGTAGAACTATTTAACCCAGACGGTTTTGATGTTGACGAACTCGTGAATGCCCTGGCGACCCAGTTCGCGCCCGTAGCCCGAGCGCTTAATGCCGCCAAAGGGCAGACGCGGATCAGATTTAACCAGTCCATTAATAAAGACCGCTCCAGCCTCTAGCTCGGCCATCAGCCGCTCTTGCTCGGCGGCATCTTGGCTCCAGGCGCTGGCCCCCAGGCCAAAGGGAATGTCGTTGGCCCGGGCGATCGCCTCATCCAGACTACCCACGCGAAACACCAGGGCCACGGGGCCAAAGAACTCCTCCTGGTCGGCGGGGGTGCCGGGGGGCAAGGCGGCGAGAATAGTCGGCGGAAACCAGTTGCCGTTTTGCAGTTCAGTGGGCAGTTGGGCTTTCATCGCGGCGACATCGCCACCGATTAGGGCAGTGCCCCCAGCCGTCAGACAGGCGTTGACTTGTTGCTCTAGCTCGGCGGCGATGCCGGGGGTAGCCATGGGGCCAACGGTGACGCCGTCGTCGAGGGGATTGCCCGCCACTAGGGCAGCAAATTTTTCGGTGAGGCCCTGCTCAAAGCGCTCGGCGATCGCGTCGTGGACAATAAACCGCTTGGCGGCAATGCAGGACTGGCCGGTGTTGAGCATGCGGGCGGTGGCGGCGGTGGCGATCGCGCTCTCCAAATCCGCACTGGGCATGACAATAAACGGGTCGCTGCCGCCCAGCTCTAGCACAGTTTTTTTGATCTGCTGACCGCAGGCGGCGGCTAGGCTGGCCCCGGCGGGTTCGCTGCCGGTGAGGGTGGCGGCTTTGATGCGATCGTCGGTAACGAGTTGGGCAATGCGATCGCCCCCGATCAACAGCGTCTGAAACGCGCCCTCGGGCAGTCCCGCCTTCTGAAAGATTTCCTCAATCCCTAGGGCGCACTGAGGTACATTCGAGGCATGCTTGAGCAGCCCCACGTTCCCCGCCATTAGGGCCGGGGCGGCAAAGCGAAACACCTGCCAAAACGGAAAGTTCCACGGCATCACCGCCAGCACCGGGCCGATAGGCTGGTAGCGCACAAAGCTGCGGCTGGCGTCGGTGGTGACGGGCTCGTCGGCCAAAAACTCGGCTCCGTGGTCGGCGTAGTAGCGGCAGACCAGGGCGCTTTTTTCGACTTCTGCGATCGCCCCTGCTAGGGGCTTGCCCATCTCCAAGGCCATGATTTTGGCGTAGGCAGCTTTGTTATCGTCGAGCACCTGAGCGGCCTGGTGTAGCCATTCAGCTCGCTGCTTAAAGGATGTCTGACGGTAGGTGATAAAGGTTTGGGCCGCTTGGGCAAGCTTGTGCTCGATGTCGGCCTCGCTCAAGGGTTCAAACCGCTTGAGCACCGCTCCGGTGGCGGGGTTAATACTAGCAATGGGCATGGTTTGACCTCCTGTTGGTCACTGAGGTCGGCGGTCGGCTCTCGGTCGTCTCTATCACCACGGCTACCGCTAACCGCGGCATCACCACCACGATTGGCGCAGCAATTCCTTTAGGAATCGCGGGTAGCCCAGCTGGGTCTAAATCTCGACAACCCAGACTAGTTGGCATATGGACTGTGTTAGCTCTCAAAACGAGCGTAGCTTGACCGCCAACCTATAAAACTAAGGCTCTACTATAACTGTGCCCTGAAGCACAAAAGCCTACCCCAACATCCTATTACTTCTGCACAAAACATAGTGTTATGTAACGATGACCAAACACCGCCCGTTTTCAAGCCTTTTGGGCCTCGTCTGGGGTACTAGCTCTGAGCCAGGGCCAGGGGTTAGTCAACAGTGCCGTAGCCGCCTCACGGCCTAGGGGCTGAGAAAACAGGTAGCCCTGACCGCGCCGACAGCCCATGGCCCGCAGTCGGTTGAGCTGAGTTTCGGTTTCAATGCCTTCGGCGACTAGATCCATATTCAGCTTTTGACCCAGGGCAATGATGGTGTGCACGATCTC
>JANPIO010000059.1:0-10236 GCA_031425055.1 Phormidium sp. VAR_61_metabat_6 | reverse complement strand
CAAGCCGCTTGCCCGCCAGGTCTTCCAGCGTCTGGATCGGGCTGTCTTCGCGCACCAGCACGGCTTCGTCGAAGCGACCGTAGGGGCGGGTGAAGTCGGCCCAGGCGCGGCGATCTTGGGTAATGGCCTGGCTAAACCACACCACGTCGTAGTCACCGGTGCTGAGGGTGGGGTAAAACTCCTCCGGTGGGCAGTCAAACCACACTGGCTTTAGCCCTAGCACCTCGCCCACCGCCCGCGCCACCGCAGGCTCATAGCCCTGGCGATCGCCGTCTTGCACAAAGCTCATCGGTCGGGCATCGAAATCGTTAGCAATAATGGAAAGTTGCCCCGGGTGAACGGTGGTAAAGTCCATGACCAGATAAAAGGAAGGTAGGGCTATTGTGACACCAAACCCAGTCACCCCATGAGGGCGATCGCCCCTCAGCGCCATACGGCTTGAAATCGCTCTCTATTCGTGGAATGGTGAAGGGAGTACTGCACGCCTGCGCGAGAGTTACATGACTGTTGGTAATCCCGCTTCTGATCCAGCCTTTGAGCCCCTGCGCCAGTTTCGACCGCTGCTGCTGAAGGCCCACAAAATTTTGATGGATGCCGAGAAAGACCGCTATGAGGCCAGCCACGGTGCGATCGCCAACAAAGGCGATTACCTGCGTTTGGTGCTCAACCACGAGCAGTTTAGCTGGCTGCGGCCCATCTCCCAGCTGATTGTGCAGATCGATGAGGTGCTGATGTCAAAGCAGCCCCAGCCTCTAGAGCGTGCTCCCGAACTCCTTAACCAGGCCCGCCACCTGCTCTATGACACCGAAATTGGCCAGGCGTTTCAGGACCGCACTCAGTTAGTCGCCCGCCGCGACCCCGAAATGGCCGCCATGGCCCAGCGCCTGGATGAACTCATGCAGCCCTACGGCCCTCAGTCAGGGAATCGCTTCACCTAATCGGCAGCAGCCACGTGCAAGCGCCCATCCTGTGCAAAGATAATAGGGCTACAAAAAAGCAAGTTCCCACCTGGTTACCAGGCGCTAGGGAGGATTGAGTAAGAGCGAGTGTGTGCTATGAATGTTGGCGAACGCGTCCGAATCAAAGAATCGGTTATTTTTTATCACCACCCGCTGCACCGCAACGAAGCCTTCGATGCTAAAGGCTTAGAGGGAGTCGTTGTGACTATTCTCACCGACTACAAGGGTCGCCCCATCAGCCCTAACTTTCCGGTTCAGGTGGAGTTTGAAGTGGAGGGGGCCAAGCGGCCCATGCGCGCTCACCTCAAGCAAGATGAGCTAGAACTGCTCTAGTCTTGGGCGCAAATCACTCAAAAAGTTATTTGGGGTAGGCTCTGGTGCTCGCTTAGATAGAGCGACGGCTGAACCAAGTCAGGAGGTTTGCCTCCGTCCGCATCTGCTCCAGATCGCGGCGGTTTTCGGCAGCTATCTGGTCGTACCACTGGTAGTAGGCTTCCAGGTTGGCCCGATGCTCAACCTCCAGGCGAAAATCTTGGGCGGCCTGCTGGAGTTCTAGGTACTCAATAACCTCCTGGGGCGTAGCCAGCGATCGCGGCGATAGGTATTCAAACATAGCGGCCCGGCGTGATACAGGGTCATTGTAGCCTGCCCGCTTGCGTAGGGGGTGGATGGGTAAGGGGTAGTGGTACTCTGGCGTGTAGTAGCGTGGTCTCTGCGGAGGAGACATGGTGAATAGTTGCAATTCACTTACCCCTTACCCCCTACTCCCCACATGCTCCCCGCAGCCCGGCTATGGCTAGGCAGCCCCAGCTGACTATTAGAGCCGCGCCGCCAATCGGGGCCACGGTCCCCACCATGCTTTGGCCCGTCAGTGCCAAGGCATAGAGGCTGCCCGAAAACACGACCGTACCGGCGATCAAAGCCCACCCGGAAGCGGTGAGCCAGCCTGGGGCACCTAGCCCTTGGTGCCGCACTAGGGCCACCAGCAGCAGGGCCAGGGCATGGTACATCTGGTAGCGGGCGGCGGTTTCAAACACCGCTAGCAGGCGATCGCTGAGCTGAGGTTTAAGGGCATGGGTGGCAAAGGCCCCAGCGGCTACGGCGGTGCCGCCCAGTGTCGCTGCGATCGCAATCCATAGCCGCTCTACAGTCATGGGCTCGTTCCTGCCATAGCGGCCTACTAGTCTTTGACGGCCTCTAACATGCGCGAAAAGTAAAACTGGGTCTTGGTCAACGTGCGGCGCTCGATGCGCCAACCGTCGGCCTCCAGCGCCTTCACAATGTCGGCCTCCCGGTGCAGGTAGGCGCGGGTAGTTTTGCTCGGCCCCGGAAAAAATTCGCCCACCTTCTTCAGCGCGCTATAGAACAGCGTCTTGGGCGCAAAACTCATAATCAGCCGCGACTCGGCCAGCGAACCGAGATGGCTGATCATGCCCTGCACTTTGTCTTGGGGATAGTGAATCAGCACGTCTAAGCAAATGACTGTGTGATAGCGACCGGCCAACTCCTCCAGGTCTTTGACCTCAAAGGTGGGCAGACTTTTGCCATCCAGGGCCACCTCAGCCCGTTGGCGGGCCTCCTCAACCATTTTGGCGGAGATGTCACTGGCGTAGACCTGAGCGCCAGCCAGGGCCAGGGGAATCGTCAGGCTACCGACGCCGCAGCCTGCATCGCAGCAGCTAAGCCCAGCCAGGTTGCCATCGGCCTCTAGCCAGCCCATCAGCGTGTCTACCGTGCGCTGGTGCCCCTTACGAATGTCAAGCTGCACCTTGTTGACTTCGCCATCGCCGTAGATGCGCTGCCAGCGGTCGAAACCAGTGGCGTTGAAATACTCGCGGACTACGGTTTTATCGTCAGTGGCAGTCATGGGGAGGGCTTTAGGATTTGCTAATTTCTGTAAAATTCTATGATGTTTTGCTGCGCCAAACCGGCCCGCAACGAAACTCAACCTTCCAAAATGCCGATGGGGTCATCGCCTAAAACTCTCCGGTGGCATGATGGGTAGGCACTTTTCGACGGCAGCGAAGGCGATGACTACTCCTGAGATTGGCTCTGAAATTAGCCCTAACAACAGCCCTGAAATTGGCATCATTATGGGCAGCGACTCGGACTTGCCCACCATGGCCGCCGCCATTGAGATCTGTACTGAGTTTGGGGTCGCCCACGAAGTGGCCATTGTGTCGGCCCACCGCACCCCCGATCGCATGGTCACCTATGCCCAGACTGCGCGCGATCGCGGCCTCAAGGTGATCATCGCCGGGGCCGGCGGAGCCGCTCACCTGCCCGGCATGGTCGCCGCCCTCACCCCTCTACCGGTGATTGGCGTCCCCGTAGTCAGCCGCACGATGCAGGGGCTCGATTCGCTCTACTCGATTGTGCAAATGCCAGCGGGCATTCCGGTGGCCACAGTCGCCATTGGCAATGCCACGAATGCTGGGCTGCTGGCGGTGCAGATTTTGGCCACCGATCGCCCGGCCCTACTCGATCAGGTCGCCCAATATCGCCGCGCTCTTGAAACTTCGGTGCTCGCCAAACAGCAAAAACTCGACCAGCTTGGCTCCCAAGGCTACTTAGCGAGTCAAGTTTAAGCGAGGCCAGCACCTTCTTTAGCGGCAATATTCCTTAAAGCGCCTTTAACAAAGAATTCATTTGTAGTTAATTAAGCCTATGTTTTCAGGGCTACACGGGGAATGTAGCGGTCTTAAGCAACGTTGTGTATCCCTTGATACAGATTGCCTGACTCAGAATTGATGGAATCAACATGTTCTGTCTAGACGCAAATTCCTCTGCCTGCCATGCCAAAACGTTCAGGCAGATCAGCGTAGGTTTCTAAAGGTAGTTGTCGGTTAACGTTGCTGCCGTTAGAAATTTGCAACTTTTGCATACCGGTTCGCAGAATTCATCCATTCTGTGGGCTCTAGCTCCCATACGGGTCTGTCTTGCCGTTACGCGGCTGAGTTTCACAGATCCGAAAAACGGTAGGCCGTGTTCACTGTCTGATTGTGTTGAAGGAACGTCTGTTGAGATGTCTAATCTAGTGTTGCGTAATCGTTCTAAGTTCCGGAGGCGGTCTAAACCCAACTTTTGGAACGCCAGTGTGCCGCCCTTTGACCAGGTGTTTAAGCGTCTGTTCGCCCGGATCGGCGGCTGGGCTTGGGTAGCCTGTATTCCATTGGCGTTGATTATTTTGGCTACCTGGGGAGTAGCGGCTCACGCTCAGGAAGAGTTGACTGCTGCCGATGTGCAAGTCACCCTCAACAACATTTGGGTGTTGATCTGTGCGTTTTTGGTCATCTTCATGAATGCCGGCTTCGCCATGGTGGAGACTGGCTTTTGCCGACAAAAGAATGCCGTCAACGTGCTGACCAAAAACCTGATTGTGTTTGCTCTGGCCACCCTGGCCTTTTGGTTCATCGGCTTTTCGCTGATGTTTGGTGCCAATGGCAACGGCTGGGTAGGCTGGGGGAGCTTCTTCCTCGGCGGTGCTCCTGAGCTATACGGTTTGGGGCCTGATGGCATAAACCTGACCAAAGATACGTTCTTCCTGTTTCAGGTTGCCTTTGCGGGTACTTCTGCCACCATCGTGTCGGGGGCTGTGGCCGAGCGCATCAAATTTGTTGACTTTCTTATCTTCAGCGTGTTGCTGACCGCCGTTGCCTACCCCATCACAGGCCACTGGCTCTGGGGTGGCGGCTGGCTCGCTCAGCTTGGCTTCCACGACTTTGCAGGGTCTACCATCGTGCACTCTGTGGGTGGCTGGGCGGCTCTCATGGGGGCGGCATTCCTTGGCCCCCGCATGGGTAAGTACAACTCCGATGGTCAAGTGAACGCCCTACCTGGCCACAACCTGAGCATTGCTACTCTGGGCTGTCTAATTCTCTGGCTAGGCTGGTTTGGGTTTAACCCCGGTTCTCAGCTAGCAGCCGATCCAGCCGCAGCCTATATTGCGGTTACCACCAACTTGGGTGCTGCTGCCGGTGGTGTGGCCGCTACGTTTGTCTCCTGGGCCATGAGCGGCAAGCCCGACCTGTCTATGACCATCAACGGCATTTTGGCTGGGTTGGTATCGGTTACCGCTGGCTGCTTTGTCTTTGGCTATGCCGGTGCTTTCTTGGTTGGTTTGATTGGCGGCACCATTGTGGTGTTTGCGGTCGGTTTCTTTGACAGCATCAAAATCGACGACCCCGTGGGTGCAACCTCGGTGCACCTGGTCTGCGGCGTCTGGGGCACCTTTGCCGTTGGCCTGTTTGCCAACCCCAACAACTTCACCCAAGGGGGCGAGGGCATTGCTGGGCTGTTCTACGGTGGCGGCTTGGGTCAGCTCGGGGTTCAAATTCTGGGCATTTTGTCCGTTGGTTTGTTCACCGTGGTGCTCTCTTCCATCTTTTGGCTGGTGATTAAGTCTGTTCTGGGCCTGCGGGTCAGTGCCGAAGAAGAGATGAAAGGACTGGACATTGGCGAGCACGGCATGGAAGCCTACAGCGGCTTTCTCAAAGACACCAGCGACATGACTGGTGTGATGTAGCCTTCTCGAAAACGTTGGTTCTTGCCTCGGGTTAGACCCTTAGCGTTTAGGACACCTGCGCAGCTTGCGCAGGTGTTTTTTTGTTGCTGACACGGCGGATAGAATCGGCATTCTGCCCTGACAAGGGCCGATTTTGGCAAATGGTTACAATATATCTATCAGGAAAGGGGGCAACTGGTAGGCTAGGTGGGAGTAACTGCTGCCGATGCGACTGGGTCTCCTGGAGGTTCTTTAGAGAGCGCCAGGGCAGAACCTTTGAATCGACGGTTCCCTGAACTGCACCATGAGCCATTCCACGTCTGTAGTGGAAGAATTGCTGACCGCAATTCCCCAGTTAAGACCTAGCCTCTACTTCAAGACCTCCCTGACCGCGTTGTCCCACGCGATGGAAGATCACGTTCTGGCGGGGACAGCGAAGTTTTTAGTGATTGCCAGCTTTCAGCAGGAGCGGTTTTATTTGCAGGAGGCCAACCGCTACCTGCGCATTGCCGAGCTGACTGACCAGGTCTACGTGCTGTCGGCCCTGGGTACCAGCTTTGTCAGCCGATCCGAGAACTACGAAACGATCGCCTTTGCGCCCGACGATGCCCTCGCCCAGGAGTGGCATCTAGTAGTGGTGGGGGCTGACTACAGCGCCTGCTTGATCTGTCGAGAGCGATCGCCGGTGCCGGCCACAGATGGCCCCCACCTTGACCAAACCCGCCGGTTTGAGGGAATTTGGACTCAGGATCGCTACGTCAGTCAGCGGGCGGCGGACATGCTGCTCGATCGCATCACCAGGTACCGCCCTGACCTGGCCGACAAAATTGCGATCGCCCGTCAGCGTTACATCGACCCAACCCTCACCCCCACCGAACGCCTCGATGGCAGCGGCGGGCCGGATCCTTTTACCCAGCGATTGGTCACTTACCTTCAGGCGGGGCAGTACAAGCTGCTCAAAGCCTACAAAGCTATTACGGCTCAAGAGCGACGTGAGCGCTTGGTTAACTCCATTACCTCAGTGGTGCGGCAATCGCTCAACGCCGACGAAATTTTTGCCAAAGCGGCTCAGGAGTTGGGGCAGGCGCTGCACGTGTGTCGCTGTCTGATCTATCCCTGTAGCGCTACCGATGCCACGGTGGTGATTGCCCACCAGCACCTCAATAGTACAGTCGAGTCGCTGCTGGGTGAACCCTGGCCCCTGGCTACCAATCCCCTGTTTGACTACATTCAAGACACTAAAGAAATTGTCGCCATTGCCGATACTCAAGACCGCGAGTCGCCCTTTAGCTATGAGCTAGAGGCCATTCGGCCCCTGATTGAGCGCTGGCAAATTCAGTCGTGGCTGATTGTGCCGCTGACCTACCAAGACCGCCTGGTGGGCCTGATCGAGCTGCACCACTGCCAACCCCAGCCCTACGAATGGAGCGAAGACGACACGGCCCTGGTGGATGCGATCGCCACCCAGCTCAGCGTCGCCATCATTCAGGCTGAGGCCTACGCCAACCTGCAAGATCTCAACCAGCAGCTCGAAGCCCTCGATCGCACCCGCGCCAACCTGATTGCCATTACCGGGCACGAGCTCCGCACCCCCCTCTCCACCATTCAGGTCTGCCTCGAAAGCCTGGCCACCGAGCCAGACATGCCCAACGAGCTGCGGCAGATTATGCTGCAATCGGCCCTCGAAGATGCCGAGCGCATGCGCAAGCTGGTGCAAGACTTTCTCACCCTGTCGCGGCTCGAAAGCGGTCGGGTCGAGTGGAACCTGGAGTCCCTCTCCATTCAAGAGTGCGTCGATTTAGCCCTCAGCAGCATCCACGGCAGCCAAGACCGTGCCGCAACGCCCACCATTAAAGTCAAAATTCCTAAGCAGGTGCCGCTGGTGCGGGCCGATGGCGAATGGCTAGTCGAGGTGCTGGCTAAACTGCTTGACAACGCCCAAAAATTTACCCCTGCCACCGGCAAAATCATCATTCAGGTGACCCGCTCTAGCCCTACCCACCTGCAAGTTACCGTAGCCGACACCGGACGCGGCATCGAGCCCAGTCGCCTGCATATAGTATTTGATCGCTTTTACCAAGAAGAAGGGGCGCTGCGCCGCACTACCGGCGGCACCGGGCTGGGGCTGGCCATGTGTCGTCAGATTGTGGAAGGGCTAGGCGGCACAATCTGGGCCGAATCGGAGGGCAAAAACAAGGGTAGCCAGTTTCACTTCACTGTCCCCATTGCCCAGGGTAAGCTCGACAGCCGCAGCAACCGCTCCACCGGGGCCAAAAAACAGCCCACCACCCTACCGGGCAACCCCTTTGTGCTGCTCGATGACTAGGGCTGAGTGTTTCTCAGGGCCTTACTGTCGAACCCCTGAGGCTGCTGAGGGGGCAAGCCATGGCATGATGACCGTATCTGATCAGCAGAATTAGAGGCTGGGTATGGGCGACTTTCCACAACCTAATCCCTCCAATAACAGCTCGTCGTGGGCCTCTCCAGTGCTGGAGGCATGGCAGCTGCTGCGCGATCGCATCGGCCAGCTCCGGCCTGACCAGCAGCTCAGCCGCTGGTTCAATATCGACGATGACAAAGTGGTCGAAATCTTGGCGGCGGTGCGCGAGCAGTTGCCCACTACCGAAGCTCTGCTAATCGGCAAACCCCAAGCGGGCAAAAGCTCCATTGTGCGAGGCCTGACTGGGGTTTCAGCCGATATTATCGGTCAGGGTTTCAAACCCCACACCCAACACACCCAGCGCTACGCCTACCCCTCCGAAGATCTGCCCCTGCTGATCTTTACCGATACCGTAGGGCTAGGGGATGTGACCCAGGCCACCGAGACCATCATTACTGAACTGGTCAACGATCTCAACAGTGAGACCCGGACGGCCCGCATTTTAGTTTTAACGGTCAAAATCAACGATTTTGCCACCGACACCCTGCGCCAGATCGCCACCCGTCTGCGTCAGCAGTTTCCCACCGTGCCCTGCCTGCTGGTGGTTACCTCCAGCCACGAGGTCTATCCTCGCGAGCAAGACAATCACCCGCCCTACCCGCCTGAGCTAGAGGCCGTGCAGCGTCCCTTTCAGGCGGTGCAGGCCAATTTTGAGGGCCTAGTCGATCGCACCGTGCTGATCGACTTCACCCTGGACGAAGACGGCTTTGACCCCGTGTTCTACGGCCTTGACGCGATGCGCGACGCCCTAGCCGACCTGCTCCCCGAGGCCGAGGCCCAGGCCCTCTACAAGCTACTGGATGAGCAGGCCGAGGCCGCTAACCAGCTAGGGAATCTCTACCGTGACGTGGGACGGCACTACATTTCTGCTTTTGCGGTGATCGCGGCCACCCTAGGGGCGGTGCCCCTACCCTTTGCCACCATGCCAGTGCTCACTGCACTTCAGGTGTCGATGGTGGGGCTGTTGGGCAAGCTCTACGGCCAAACCCTGAGCCCATCCCAGGCGGGCGGGCTGATTAGCGCGATCGCTGGCGGCTTTTTTGCCCAAGCCGTCGGGCGCGAGCTAATCAAATTTATCCCCGGCTTTGGCAGCGTGGTGGCGGCATCTTGGGCAGCGGCCTACACCTGGGCGCTCGGCGAAGGAGCCTGCGTCTACTTTGGTGACCTGATGGGGGGCAAAAAGCCAGACCCTAAAAAGATCCAGGCTGCTATGAAAGAGGCCTTCACTGCGGCCAAAGATCGCTTTAAGGACAGCGCTTCAGCAGCCAGCTCACCTGACCCCAAGGAAATTTAGAGCCGGGTTCAATCGGCTGAGCCGTCCTCACGTCGTTGGCGCAAGATTGCCAGACCCATGCCGACTAGCCCAGGCAACAGCGCTGGAGTCGGTACGGGGGTTGGCAGGGGTATTGGCTCTACCGTCAAATCGATTTTGAAACCCAGCTGTCCAGGAATCAAGGTCAGATCGGGCTTGTCACTTGGGGCAAAGCCCAGTGGAAAAACCACGTCGATCCAATTGCCTGCCACCCGCGTAATTATCGGAGTATTACCAAAAGCCGAGCTGCCTGCGAGAGGAGTAACCGTAAAGCCAGTCACGCTGTTCTGGCCTGGCAGACCAAAGCTAGGCGCTTTGAATCTGTAGATGTCATCCCCGGAGGCGACATTGCTAAATAGAGAATTTAGGGTAAACGAAATAGAGCTATCATCCAGATTAATATCCCAAATGCCACCAAACCGCCCTAGTTCAGGGGCAGTGGTAGTTGAGCTAACCACAACATCGATAGGTCCCTGTGCAATAGGCACATTTCCTGTGTAAGGAATTCTTGTTGATGTCCCAGGGATTACAAGAAAATTCTCGACAGTGACTTTGCTATTCAGTGAGAATGCCTGAGCCGAGTCAGCCCAAGTCATACCCAGCGTTATGGCAGTAGCCACTACCAGGCCAATGCCTGTGAGTCTCTCCTTCATCTGCTTCTCCAGAACGGGGGCTTTAAACAACTACGAGAGGCAGATGCACAATCCGGGTGACTCGCGGGTGACCTGGGCATGGGCACAGTTCATACCCTGCTCACGTTCTAGCAAAAAATACGGAGCTGGGGCTTAGATTAAGTTAGAAAGTTTACCGAGCTTTGTCCAACCTATCAGTACTTGGCGGCAATCGCCCCAGTGCAAAACCATGGCGGCAAACCAAACTTTTCAGAAATTGGGCTGGGCAATTTGACACAAAAGCTCTCAGCCGTGTCAACCGATACAGTGTATCAACCGAGTTCCATTCAACCTATAGACAGAAATGTCAGGAAGACCCGTGAGTGCTGCTCCCGCAGGTGTGGAAAGCC
>JANPIO010000058.1:0-17852 GCA_031425055.1 Phormidium sp. VAR_61_metabat_6 | reverse complement strand
GCACATCTCCCTGATTGGCCCGCAGCAGATAGTCGAGAGCTTCGGGACAGATGCCGGAGTAGTTGTCGCTGGCGAACTGGAGGGGGCGGGTGGTTGGTGGGGCGGTGAGCATAGCGGGCGGTGGGTTAGGGGTGTTTTGAGGATAGCGTGAGGGGCTCAGGAGGTCAGGAAGGTAAGGGGGGTGAGGAAGTTAGGAGGGTGATTCTCTGAAGGCGATCGGGTGGACGGCAGTGGGAGTGGACTAAGAATGGCAGGAGGAGAAGGGGGATGGAGTAAGATTGGGAAGCTATGGAAGCATTAAACGGCAACAGAACTGGGTATTGGGCTATGGCGCGTAGGTCTCGCTGGGTTTGGATAGTAGCAGCGGTGGCTGGGGTTTCGATAGCCCTGGATGGGGGGACTCTAGCTCCGTTGGGAGGAGCACCCGCCCAGGCCCAGGATGGCGGCACCATTACCCTGCGCTCAGACATTCAGGAGGCCAACGCGGCCACGGGCATCATTACCGCCCGGGGCAATGTGCAGATCGATTATCCATCTCGCAGTATTCAGGCTACGTCGGCCCAGGCCGATTATTTCAGCAATGAAGATCGCATTGTGCTCAGCGGCAACGTTGTTGTCACGCAGCAGGGCAACACGCTGCGGGCCGAGGTAGTCACTTATTTAATTGAAGAAGATCGCTTTGTGGCTACCCCTCGTCCCAACGATCAGGTTGAGGCGGTTTATATTCTGCCTGAGTCGCCGCCTGCGCCGACATCAGATAGCGGTGGAACGGGCGATCGCCCCCCTGCCCCACGCCCCCCAGTGGTGCTAGATGTCAGCCCCGTCGAGGGCGGAGATCAGCCTTCAGATTCTGGCCAATAAAACGCCGTTTCTTAATGCTAAGAAAGTTTTTGAAAATACAGCTATTATCAAAAAAACGTGTCTAATCGGTGAGGGGTCTGGCCCACTTGACGCGAACAATTACAGTGTTACGCTCAATAAGCTGTTTAGAGTTAGCCTGATTACCAGCTACTTGATACCGTGAAGCTGGCTTTGTTTGTTTCAACTTCATCAATTTCTTACGAATCGAGGATGATTTGAGAAGCCTTTTCGTGTGATCGAAAGTTATTGCTCACGGTCTAGCTAATATAAGTATGAGCACATGCAGTAGAAGATTGATATCGCAGATCAGTTCAGATTGGTCACAGCGGTATTGATGCTCAAAACTGGCTATGCCTTAGATGTTCCCTGGATTATTAAAGACTGCTGCACGATTAACTAAGCCAAGTCGGTTCCTCCAGAATAAAATGTTGGCGAAGTTATGCAAACCGAAAAAATACCTGTCATTTTCTAGGCCATCAGGTATGTGATATTGCGATATTAGCTCGACGCTAAACTTACTTTTAGTATCGGTTGGCTGGCGGTGCCTCGACTTTTTTTGGGCCAGTGCGGTCTTACTTCTCTAGGGCTTTTTAGATGTCCTTAGAGACAAGTCTAATGTTTTTTGTGAGCGGTTAGGAGTTGTTTTTCTCCTAAGAACCGTTGCGCATATATTTCTTTGATTTATCACCATGCTGACTCATTCTCCTCGCGTTTCATGGCTGTCAGAAACTTTTGCTGGCAGGTTAATGCAGCGCTCGATCAAGAAAGTAAAGACTATTCTGCGGCTCCTCTGGGGCGATCCTAAGTTTTTGGTAATGAGCTGGCTCGCTCGCTTTATTGCAATCCGAGAGTGGGTTGCCCGTCGCGGCAAATATCTTCCCCCGGCGGTGCTTGATGCGACAGTGATTCACGAGACGGAGATGGCCTGTCCCTTGATGAGCCCAGGTCAGGTGGCGCAACTCATTCGCACCAATGGCTACTACGTTGGGTTTTCGCTACAGCCCAGCATTTTGCAAGGATTGTTAACCTTTGCCAAGACGACGCCCTGTTATGCCAACCGTAATCCGTCCCAGCCGTTCTACATCCAGCACAGGGATAAAATAGAGCAAGACTTAGGCAGTCCGCTGCTGGTAGCTGGCTATTTAGACAGCCATGAGTCGTGCCGGGCTTATCAAAAAATCAAGCATGATCCTTACCTTTTAGCGATCGCTAGTCACTATCTTAATCACCCAGCAGTGTACCTCCGAGGTGAGCTAGCATGGGGATTTCCGGCTCCTACCACCCTAGAGGACGAAATTAAAACAGCGCGGGTTTACCACTGCGACATCAACGACTTTAAAACGATCAAATTTTTCTTTTACCTTACCGAAGTGGGCGAGGGTGAAGGCCCCCACGTCTATATGGCAGGCACTCATCGCACGAGAACATTTGGCCACCAGTGCTTGGGTCAGGGCTGCGCAGCGATCGCTGACGAAACCCTGGCTGAAACCTATGGTGGCGATCGCGTTCAGGTGGTTACCGGTGCCGCTGGATTGGGCTTTGCGGGAGATCCCTACTGCCTACATAAGGGCACCGTACCGACCGCAAATTCTCGGCTGCTGCTACAGCTAGAGTTTGGCATTACCCCCTACCGCATCTGGTACTTTTAGAATTTGTGATGTTTTCACTCCTTAGCACTTTATCCCTAGGAGCCTGGCTCGCCTTATGCTCAACTAACCTTCACAATAGGGTGTTTGCTAACATTGTTTTATTTACAATTTTTAAAGCGTATCCTGAGGAATAACTAGAGATGTCAATCGCTCAACTTGACGTTATTGAGCAGGAGCCTAAAACAATAGCCTATTTGGTTAATCAGTACCCCAAGGTTAGCCATAGTTTTATTCGCCGTGAAATTGCTGCCCTTGAAACCCAAGGGCTAACGGTAGCTAGGTTTTCGATTCGCTCCTGCGCCGATGAACTGGTAGACCCAGACGACATCAAAGAGCTAGACAAAACTCAGATCGTGCTAGACCATCCCTGGTCTGAGCTCCTATTCACTATCGTCCGGGTTGTGCTACAGCGACCCATGTCGTTTATAACCGCCCTCGGCTTAGCCTTTCAGCTTGGCCTTAGGGATGAATCGGGGCCGCTATATCACCTAGCCTATCTGGCCGAAGCCTGTGTGCTACTGGCTTGGTTTGAGGCTGCCGACATCGACCATGTGCACGCTCACTTTGGCACCAACTCAACGACCGTAGCCATGCTGTGCCATGCCATGGGCGGGCCACCCTACAGCTTTACGGTGCATGGGCCAGAAGAGTTTGACAAGGTGAGGGCTATTTCACTGGCCGAAAAAATCAGGCGCGCTGCCTTTGTCGTCGCTATTAGCTCGTTTGGCAAAAGCCAACTGTACCGCTGGACAGCTTTGGAAGACTGGCCCAAAGTCCATGTCGTGCACTGCGGCCTCGATCAAACTTTTCTAGCCCAAGGGTTTACACCTATTCCAGAGCAGCGCCACTTGGTCTGTGTGGGGCGACTCAGTGGGCAAAAGGGCCATCTGCTGCTGTTGGAGGCCGTCAAGCAGCTTGTAGATACGGGCTATCGATTTACAGTTGTGCTGGTGGGCGATGGCGAAATGCGATCGCAGGTCGAAGCGTTAATTGCTGCCTACGGACTGCAAAACTGCGTTTCGATTACGGGATGGGCCTCCAGTGAAGTTGTCAAAACCCAGTTACTCAAAGCTCAGGCGCTGGTGTTGCCCAGCTTTGCCGAGGGCTTACCTGTCGTTATTATGGAGGCTCTGGCTCTAGGACGACCAGTCATCACTACCTCGATCGCTGGCATTCCTGAACTGGTCGAAACTGTCGTCAACGGCTGGCTAGTCGTACCCGGATCGGTGGAGTCGCTGGTCAACGCCATGCGCGCTGCCCTCGATACTTCCCCAGCAGAGCAAGAGACTATGGGCAAAGCGGGCATGGCAAAAGTCGCGCAGCAGCACAATATTGATATTGAGGCCGCCCATCTGGCCCGGCTTTTTGTTGAGAGTGGCCAAAGCTAGGCGAATGTTCTAAGTTTGTCCCTGGCCTTCAGTAGTTCGTAGGGCTGGGTTCTCAAGGACACCTTGGCAAAGCCCATCGGCACAGCGATTTGGGCGAAACGCCCTGAACTAGCTCGGCGGGGGCCACCGCCTAGAGTAGGGGAGAGCTTTGATACAATTTACGCAGCTCAATCAAACTCTACTGGCCCAGGCGCGCCCTTGAAAATCGTACTTGACAACGTTCAAAAGACCTATGGCAAGCGTCAGGTGGTAAACCGGGTCAGCTTATCGGTGGCCCAGGGCGAAATTGTTGGCCTGCTAGGGCCCAACGGCGCAGGCAAAACCACAACCTTTTATATGGCGACCGGCCTAGAGCGGCCCGATGGCGGCAAGGTTTGCCTCGACCAGATCGACATTACTGACCTACCCATGCACCAGCGGGCGCGGCTGGGCATTGGCTACCTGGCCCAGGAACCGAGTATTTTTCGCAATCTGTCGGTGGCCGACAATATTTTGCTGGTCATGCAGCAGACGCGGGTGCCCCCGGAGGAGTACGGCGATCGCCTCCAAGACCTGCTCAAAGAATTTCGCCTAGAGAAAGTGGCCAACACCCTAGGCATTCAGGTGTCAGGAGGGGAGCGGCGGCGTACAGAACTGGCCCGCTCCCTGGCCTCTGGCCCCGAAGGCCCTAGCTTTTTGTTTTTGGATGAACCCTTTGCCGGGGTAGATCCAATCGCCGTCACTGAAATTCAAGAGATTGTGGCCAAACTGCGCGATCGCGACATGGGCATTCTTATCACCGACCACAATGTGCGCGAGACTCTGCGGATTATCGATCGCGCCTACATCATGAGCGACGGACAAATTCTCGCCGCAGGCAACGCTGATGATCTCTCTAGCAATCCGCTAGTGCGCGAGCACTACCTGGGCAAAGACTTCGCCATCTAGCTATCCTGGGGCTGACTCTCCCGGCGTCGAAGCCACCAAAATCTCCCCCACCCTTCCCCATCTACCCTAACGCCCCACCCCATGGCCTCAGCCTCAACCACTCCCGTTCGCCCTCGCCTCGGCCCCCCGCTGCTGACGGTGATGGATCGCTATATTGCCAAAGAGCTGACCATGCCCTTTCTGTTTGGGGTGGGGGCATTCTCCTCCATTGGTATATCAATTGGGGCGTTGTTTGAGCTGATTCGCCGCATCACCGAGTCGGGGCTGGCCATTACCCTGGCGGCGCAAATCTTTCTGCTCAAGCTGCCCGAGTTCATTGTGCTGGCCTTTCCGATGTCGACGCTGCTGGCCACCATGATGACCTACAGCCGCTTCTCCAGCGACAGTGAGCTGATTGCCCTGCGGGGGGTTGGAGTCAGCATTCGCCGCATCATTACCCCCGCCGTGGTGCTCAGTTTGCTGGTGACAGGGCTGACCTTTGTGTTTAACGAGCTGATTACCCCCGCCGCCAACTACCGGGCCGCCATCACCCTAGAGCAGGCGCTGAAGTCGGAGCGGCCCCCCTTTCAAGAGCGCAACATCTTTTACCAAGAGTTTCAGCCCGCCAGCGACGACCCCGCCGCCCAGGAGCTCAAGCGCCAGTTCTACGCCCGCCGCTTCGATGGCACCACCATGCACGGGCTGACTATCCTCGATTTTTCCCAAAAGGGGCTCAACCAGGTGGTCAGCGCCGAGTCGGCCAACTGGGATGTGGAGAGCAACGCCTGGACTTTTTATAACGGCACCATCTACGTGGTGGCTCCTGACGGCTCCTTCCGCAATATCATCACCTTTGAAACCCAGGAGCTACAGCTGCCCCGCACGCCCCTAGATTTGGCCAGCCGCACCAAAAACGACACCGAGATGAACATTGCCGAGGCTACCCAGCAGCTAGAACTGGTACGCCAGAGCGGCGATGAGAAAATGATCCGCCGCTGGCAAATTCGGATTATGCAGAAGTATGCGCTGCCCTTTGTGTGCGTAGTGTTTGGCCTAGTGGGGGCCTCCATTGGGGTGCTGCCCCAGCGCACCAGCCGCGCCACCAGCTTTGGCATCAGCATTGTGATTATTTTTGGCTACTACTTGCTGTCGTTTATTACCAACGCCATGGGTGAGGTAGGGGTGCTGTCGCCGTTTTTATCGGCCTGGCTGCCGACGCTGCTGGGGTTGGCGGTTGGCCTATATCTGCTGTTTCGAGCCTCTAAGTAGGGGCACAGCATGCTGTGCCCCTACGGGATTCATGGTTGACGAAAGGTGCTACTAAACCTAGAAAAAGAACCCGTCTTGCTCAATTTCTTCGATGGTTTGGAGGCCTCGCGTGTCGCCCACCTTGAGCAGGGCGGTACGGGCGTCTTCGCGCACGCCTAGGTCATCTTCTTCGGCAAAGCTCTCGATCAGGGCATCGATCGCCGTGTGATAGACCACGTTAGAGGGCAGCTCGCGGCAGAGCTGACCCACGGCCCAGGCGCAGTTGCTGCGCACCGCTGGCACTGGGTCGCGGCGCAATCCCTCAATGAGTGGGGGAATGGCGGCGATCACCGTCTCGTAGCCCACCTGGGACATCTGGGCCAGGGCGCTGGCGGCCCACAGTCGCACGGCGGAAATATCGGTGCGTAGGGCTTCGATCAGGGGCAGCAGCGATCGCGCATCGTGGGCGTTACCTAAGGCCCACACCAGGCCCTTGCGCACGTAGCCATTCCAGTCGGTGGACAGCTGGACAATAATGGGTTCTACCGCCGAGCGATCGGGGTTGCGGCCCAGGGCGTAAGCGGCACTGACCCGCACCAGGGGGCAGGGGTCACTCAGCAGCGCCGTCAGAGGGGCCACCGAGCGCCCGTCTTCTACCTCACAAAAGGCCCGCGCCGCCAGCATGCGCTGCTGCGGGTCGGCGGCGGTTAGCAGGGGCAGCATCGCCTCGGGGTCGAACTGGGGCGCTTGTTCCTCGTCTACGGGGCCTAGGGCATCGAGGGGGTCGGCAAACTCCAGGTCGGGGTTTAGGGTGGAGAGATCGTCGTCATACATAGGGCTACTTTATCCGGTTACGCGGCACTTTTAGCGCTGGCAAGGGCACCCTGCAAACTTTCGTTAAGCAGGGCAAAGGGCCATTGCCTAAGGGCTGGGCAGTGGCGAGAAATGGCGATCGCCATCAATCCCTCGGTCTGGCTCAACCTGGCCAAATTTTTCTGGCTGCTGTGTAAAAAACTGTATCAAGCAGACCGCCGGTAGCAGCGCTAGATGATAGGCAAGAGAATCCCCCAGAGCAGGTTTATCAGATTTGATTTCCGAAGAATATCGGTAGATACCTAGAGCCCAACCAGGCAGCCGCTAGGATAAAGCCATCGACCGGGGCTGGGCGCAGAAGCATTGGCAACGCTTCATTCCGCCTGACAGAGCACGCTGTGTCAGGTCATCAATACCTATTTCATCGAAGCAAGCCCTTGGCACCGTAATTAGGAGTCTCACCGCTATGGCATCCCAAGACCACGTTAGAAATTTTTTAGCCCATTGGTTTCAGCTGGGCAAGCCCGTAGTGCTGGCCGAAGGTCGAGGGGAATGTTTGCCCGACCCAATCTTTCAAAACGGTCGCTACAGCCAAGCCTTTGAAGACAGCTGGCACCGCGTCATGGTAACCAGCGGCCAAGACTGCTATCTCAAAGGCACCAGCCAAAGCATTGCCACAATGCTTTCGCCCGCCTGGGATGTGGCCCCCTGCGCCCGCTGTGAAATGCCGATTGTTATTCCCATCGCCGGTACGATGACAGAACTCTGCCCCTGCAATGACCTAGCTACTTGGCCTAGCACAGAGGTGCCCATGCCCCGCACAGCTGTGGATAACCAGCACCATTTGACAGAGCTAAGGCAGCGGTTAAACAGGGTGCCGGGCAAGCCCGCCGCCAATCGCTAGACTTATCCGTCGCCCGCCCTAAATGGAGGAGGAGGCCAGCACCTTCTCGTCGTGGCGCGGGATGTCGTAGATCATAAAGTCGTGGGCCATGGCGGTATGGGGGAAAATGGCCCGCGCCTCGGCCAGCAAATCGCTCAGTTGAATGTCGTTGCCGGGGGCGTAGCGGGGGCTAAAGTGGGTCATGATCAGCTGCTTGGCCTGGGCGCTGAGGGCCACCTGAGCTGCCATGGTCGAGGTTGAGTGCAGCCTTTGGTAGGCCAAGTCGGCATCGCGGTGGGAAAAGGTGGCCTCGTGGATCAGCACATCGGCCTGACTAGCAAGGTCTACGGCGCGATCGCAGTAAATCGTATCGGTGCAGTACACCAGTTTGCGCCCCACCAAATCTGGCCCGCAGAGGTCGGCCCCGTTGATCGTACGACCGTCATCGAGCTTGACCCGCTGCCCCTGCTTCAGCTGACCGTAGATGGGCCCCGAGGGAATGCCTAGGGCTTGAGCGCGTTTGACATCGAAATGGCCGGGGCGATCGCGCTCTTCAATGCGATAGCCGTAGGCAGGCACCCGGTGCTCTAACAGGTCACAGAACACGCGAAACTCATCATCTTCAAACACCAGCCCTGGCTCTACGGCATGGATTTTGATCGGCAGCGAAAAGTGGGTTTGAGAGTAGCGGCGACTGGCTTGCAGGTAGTCGTTGAGAGGTTTAGGGCCATAGATATCGATGCGCTGCTGCCGATTGCCCGCTAGGCCACAACTAGCCAGCAGCCCCATCAGGCCAAAGATGTGGTCGCCGTGCATGTGGGTAATGAAAATGCGGCGAATCTGGCTCGACTTAAACTCGCTGCGCAAAAACTGGTGCTGGGTGCCCTCACCGCAGTCAAACAGCCACACCTCGGCCCGCTGGGGCAGTCGTAGAGCCACACTTGAGACGTTGCGAGCGCGGGTCGGCACGCCAGAGCTGGTACCCAGAAATGTAATCTGCAACGGAACGGCCTCTAGGAGATAACGGGGGCAAGGGGGTGGGTGTCGGGTTTCAGGTGCTCGGTGCAAGGCAACCCCCGAACTATATACCTAACACCCAATACCTGAAACCTCTTATCCACCTATCTTGCCACGACCCCGAGCTAATGGCCGGAGCCTGCGGTTGAATCGAAGGCCACGGCGTATCATCAACACAGGGCGATGATCTCTGCCTAGGGCCACGCACCAAAGCCGCAGCGATGAGGAAACATTAACGATGTCAATGACGTATTTGCTGACGGCGATGCTGACTGGGCTTGGGCTGGTCGCCACGATGCCCGTCACCCAGGCGGCTTCGCCAAGCCTGCACTACGCCTGGCAAGTCCTAGGCATCGACACGGCTCAATGCCTGAGTCAGGCCCGACAAGCACTAGAATCCCAGGGGCTAGAGCCGGTGCAAAACGATGCCACCAGCGTGGCCGGGCGTTCTGAGACGGTGACAGCCATGTTTGTGTGTCTCGAGAACCAGCCCGCCATCACCACGGTAATGGTGGTCGTAGCCAGTGACGACGACGCCCAGGCCCTGGCTCTGCGTGAAGCGCTCAAGCAGGCATTCTAAAGTTATGCGCATCGTCGCCTATCGCTACCGCGAGGTCGATGGCTCCACCGATCTTTCCCCTGCCCTTGGGGAGGAGATACTGGCTGCGGTGGAACGGGTCTACACCGATGTGGCTCTACCGACGGAGCCAGGGTATCGGCCAGAACGCGATCGCCTGCTAGCCGATCTACAAACCCATCCCGCCGATCGGGTGCTGTTGGACAATCTAGCCAGCCTGGGCAGCGACCTTGCGGAGATTCGCTCCTGGGTAGAGGCCATCGAATCTGCCGGGGCTGAAGTGGTCACTGCACAGCATGGTGCGATCGACTTAGACAGCCTTTTGCAGGGGGCCGATCTCTCTACCGAACAGCGTCGCCGCTGCCTGCGCGAGGGCCACGCCCGCAGCCGCTTGCAGGCGCTACCGCCCCCCGGCAAGCCCCCCTACGGCTACCGTCGGGGTCAGGGCCGCTACTTGATCGATCGCGCCACGGCCCCAGTCGTCACCGCCTTTGTCAACGAATTCTTGCTCTACGGCTCGCTGCGGGGGGCGGGGCGGTTCATCGAGGGCAAGCTGGGCAAGCGGATTTCGGTGTCTACTGGGCGGCGCTGGCTCACCCACCCGGTGTATCGGGGCGACCTGCAATACCAGGATGGCAACGTTCTGCGCGACACCCACGCCGCTATCATCAGCCGTGACGAGGCGGCCCAGATCGATCGCCTGCTGCGCCGCAACCGACCCCTGCCGCCGCGCACCGCTGGGGCACCGCGATCGCTGGCGGGCCTCGTCACCTGCCAGGAGTGCGGTCAACCGCTGACTATCTCAAAAACCGCCCCCAGGGGCCAGGCTAAAACCTATCTCTATCTACGCCCCAGCGGCTGCCCCAGAGCCCGCCGCTGCCCGGCTATTCCCTACGACGATGCGCTCCACCGGATTGTGGATCAAATCTGTCAGGAGTTACCCCCGGCGGTGGCCCAATTCACGGCCAAAATTCCCCCCGGGGCCCCTGCCCCCAGCACTGGGTTGCAGGGCGCGATCGCCGCCAAGGAGGCGATTCTCGACCAGCTGCCCACCCTAGAAGACTCTGGTATTCTCGATGCCGAAACCGCTGCTCTACGCCGCTACAAGCTGAGGGGCGAAATCTCGGCCCTGCACCAGCAGCTCGCTCAGCTGCCCCCGGTCAATTTGCAAGAGCTATCCCAATCAGTGTCAATTCCCCAGTTTTGGCTCGACCTTTCTGAGTCAGAGCGGCGCTTCTTCTTCCGCGAATTCATCCGCGACATCCAGATCGTGCGACAGGATCAGGACTGGTGTATAGAGCTAGTGTTAGTGTTTTGACATGACGAATTGCCTTGAAAATCCTCTGACTCAGCCGGTTTCGTCAGAGCCTCCTAGTCACTAAAACTCGATGCTGTCGGGGGTGCGGGGGAAGGGGATAACATCGCGGATGTTGCCCATGCCGGTCATAAACTGCACCAGGCGCTCAAAGCCGAGGCCAAAACCAGCGTGGGGCACGGTGCCAAAGCGGCGTAGATCGAGATACCACCAGTAGTCTTCTAGGGGCAGGCCCGCCTCCTGAATCCGGCGCTCCAGCACATCTAGCCGCTCTTCCCGTTGGGAGCCACCGATGATTTCGCCCACCTTGGGGGCCAGCACGTCCATGGCCGCTACCGTCTCGCCGCCGTCGTTGAGGCGCATGTAGAAGGCTTTGATGCCAGTGGGGTAATCGGTAACGATCACCGGTTTTTTGAACAGATCCTCCGCCAGGTAGCGCTCGTGCTCCGATTGCAGGTCGATGCCCCACTCAACTGGGAACTCAAAGGTGCGGTCTGCCTTTTCTAATAGCGTTACCGCGTCGGTATAGGTGATGCGCTCGAAGGTGTTGTTGATCATGTTGTCGGCGGTGGCCAGCACCGAATTGTCGATGCGATCGTTAAAGAAAGCCATATCCTCCGGGCACTGCTCTAGCACTGAGTGGAAGATGTATTTGAGAAATTCTTCCGCCAGATCCATGTTGCCGGTCAGGTCGCAGAAGGCCATTTCGGGTTCTACCATCCAAAACTCGGCCAGGTGGCGGGAAGTGTTGGAGTTCTCAGCCCGAAAGGTAGGACCAAAGGTATACACGTTGGTGAAGGCCATCGCCATGATCTCGGCTTCGAGCTGGCCGCTGACGGTCAAATAGGCAGGCTTGCCAAAGAAATCCTGGCTGTAATCTACCGCGCCGGTTTTATCCTTGGGCAGGTTAGCCAGATCTAACCCCGTAACGGCAAACATTTCCCCCGCCCCCTCACAGTCGCTGGCGGTGATGATCGGGGTGTGCATCCACAAAAAGCCGCGCTCATTGAAGAACTGATGAGTTGCCTGGGCGCAAGCGTTGCGTACACGGAAGACGGCACCGAGGGTGTTGGTGCGCGACCTGAGATGCCCCAGCGTCCGCAGATACTCAAAGGAATGCCGTTTTTTCTGAAGCGGATAGGTCTCGCCATCCGCCGTGCCATAGACCGTAATGGATTCGCCCTGCAATTCTACGCGCTGGCCTTTGCCGGGTGACTCCACCAGGGTGCCGCCAATCTCTACTGATGAGCCGGTGGTCAGGTCTTTTACCACCGTGTCGTAGCCCGCCAAGTCGGCACTCAGTACCACCTGCAACCCGGCCATCGACGAGCCGTCATTCACCTCCACAAAGGTGATGCCCTTGGCCTCGCGCTTGGTACGCACCCAGCCCTGGATGGTGGTGCTCTGGCCCGGCTCGCCAGCGTGCAGAATATCTCGAATGCGCGGCATAGTCGTGATTGGTCTTGTGATGGGTTTACACAGAATGTTAACTATTCTGACCCACAGCGGGGCTGAAAGGGTCTCAGCTTCGATAAAACTCCATTCCTGAGCCCATTGACTGCCGCCCTTAAAGACCAGCTTCTCTAAAGACCAGCTTCTCTGAAAGATCAATGCGTTGGGAACCTGAAGTGACGGCCAAATGTATTTATAGCTACAAAAGCGCTCTGACTTTACCCTTAGTATCCATAATGAAAATTTCTATGGGTTTTGAAGATAAATTGCTGGCTAAATCTAACCGCAGCAACGGTTGCCAACCAAATCAATCTCAGGGATCTGTAATTTTTCCCAACCAGAACTTCACTTCTAGATTTGGGTGAGCTTGATTTGGTGATTTTCAGGTCAAACCAGTGGTCAGAAAATGTGGTTCCCGCTTGGGGGTTTTGATGCCAACATTGAGGTTTTATCCCTCAAATTTGACCCAGGGTAGCAGGGTTCGACCATGGTTCCAAGAGCATTGGTCTGGAGCCAAGAGCCATCTACTCTTAGCGTCTTTGAGGCATTCAGGTTTGTCTGAGGGGTTTGTCTAGACCAATGAGACAATAAGCATTGCAGACAGAAATTTCCCAATAGTGGGGTTGCCAGTTTCTGGTTCGGCAATGTGGTTTTTCGAGGAGGTCTAGCAGCTAGACCTTTCAGGCTTTTCTAGTGCGATAGGCGATCGCCCCAGGGGCCAAGTTATCTATACGGTTTCAATGGCGAGCCTATCTGATTTCTTCACCGTTAGAGTTGCCCCGCGCCAGTGACAGCTTTGCGTAGTTTTTGATTTAACTAGGAGACTTTTATGAGCGGAAACGAATTGCGGGCCCAGGCCATTGCCAGTATCGCCTGCCGTCCCAAAGTGGCTGTAAGCGCTCCCGGGCGGCTCGAAGACCTATGGGCCAAGGACGTTTTCACCCTTAGCAAGATGCAGGAGTGCCTGCCCAAGTCGGTGTTTAAGTCGGTGCAAAAAACCATCACCACGGGCTCTACCCTAGATGTATCGGTGGCCGATGTCGTGGCTGTGGCCATGAAAGACTGGGCCATTTCCAAGGGAGCGCTTTATTACTCCCACATGTTCTACCCGCTGACCAACGCCACCGCCGAAAAGCACGATGGTTTTATCTCGGTGCAGAGCGACGGGTCGGTGATTTCAGAATTTTCTGGCAAGGTACTGGTGCAGGGCGAGCCTGACGGTTCCTCCTTTCCCAACGGCGGCATTCGCTCCACCTTCGAGGCCCGGGGCTACACCGCCTGGGACGTCACCAGCCCTGCCTTCGTCATGGAGACCGAGAACGGCGTCACCCTCTGCATTCCCACCGTGTTCGTCTCTTGGACTGGCGAAGCGCTCGACAAAAAAACCCCGCTGCTGCGCTCCAACGCCGCCATGAGCAAAGCTGCTATCCGCGTGCTCAAGCTGCTGGGCCACAGCCAAGTCGCCCCGGTCAACTCCAGCTGCGGCGCTGAACAGGAGTACTTCCTGGTGGATGCCAGCTTCGCCAGTGTGCGCCCCGATCTGCTGCTGGCGGGTCGTACCCTGTTTGGCAAGGCCCCGGCCAAGGGTCAGCAGTTCGACGACCACTACTTTGGGGCCATCCCCGAGCGGGTGCAAATCTTTATGCAGGATGTGGAGGAAAAGCTCTATCGCCTGGGTATTCCAGCCAAGACCCGCCACAACGAGGTGGCCCCCGGCCAGTTTGAGATCGCTCCCTTCTTTGAAGCGGCCAACGTCGCCAGCGACCACCAGCAGCTGATCATGACCGTGCTGCGCAACACCGCCAAAAAGCACGGCTTTGTCTGCCTGCTCCACGAAAAGCCTTTCGCGGGCATCAACGGCTCGGGCAAGCACGTCAACTGGTCGGTGGGCAACGCCACCCAGGGCAACCTGCTTGACCCCGGCGATACCCCCCACTCCAATGCGCAGTTTCTGGTGTTCTGCGGGGCGGTTATTCGTGGCGTGCACAAGTATGGGCCGCTGATGCGGGCGGTGATCGCCAGCGCCAGCAACGACCACCGTTTGGGGGCCAACGAAGCACCACCAGCGATCATCTCGATCTACCTGGGCAGCCAGCTGCAGGATGTGTTTGACCAGATTGCCTCGGGCGAAGTCACCGGCTCCCAGGCGAGAGGCGATATGGATCTGGGCGTGCCGACTCTGCCGGTGTTTCCGAAGGATGCAGGCGATCGCAACCGCACCTCTCCCTTTGCCTTTACCGGCAACCGCTTTGAGTTTCGCGCCGTGGGCTCGGGCCAGTCAGTCTCGGGGCCGCTGGTGGCGATGAATACGATTCTGGCCGACTCGCTTGACTGGATGGCTGACCAGCTCGAAGCCAAACTGGGCAGCGGCGTCGAACTCAACGTTGCCATCCACGACATTCTGCGCGACGTGATTCGCGACCACGGGGCCGTGGTGTTTAACGGCAACGGCTACTCCACCGAGTGGCACGAAATGGCCGTCAACGAGCGGGGGCTGCTCAACCTGCGCACTACCGCCGACGCCCTGCCCGTGCTGCGCGAGCAGTACATCGAAGACCTGTTTGCCAAAGAGAATGTGCTCACCCCAGTAGAGCTGGGTAGCCGCTTTGAGGCCTACTCTGAGCAGTACATTCAGCACATTGAGGTCGAAGCCAAGCTGGTGATCAGCATGGCCAAGACCATCATTTACCCCGCCGCTGTGCGCTACCTGGGCGAACTGGCCAAGACCATCGACAGCCTCGATGAGATTGGCGTTGAGTTCGGCAAAGACAGTGTCGTCAAGATAGCTGAGTTGGCCAAGTCAATGATGGCCTCGGTGGGCGAGCTAAGCGACATGCTGACCAAACACTTCATGTCGGTGGAAGAGCACATGCAGTTTTGCGCCCAAACCATTCGCCCCCTGATGGATCAGGTGCGTGAGTATGCTGACGCTCTGGAGGGTGAAGTGGCCGACGACCTCTGGCCTCTGCCCACCTACCAGGAGATGCTGTTTATTAAGTAGGAGCAAACGGTGGTTTGCCCCTGCGAAGACTATGGAATGCCTGATTCACCCCTTGTTTCCAAGCATTCCAGGTTCTTTGATGGAGCGATCATCTAACTGATCCAAAGCCCTCCGTCGTTTCTCTCCTGGGGAAATGGCTGGGGGCTTTATAGTGGCGTAAACGGAGTTTTATCTGAATCACCCCAAATTGGCAGAGCAAATACCATTTGCCCCGATAGGGCTAGCTTGTTGAATAAAGGGATACTGAAGACTAAACGTTCTTTGACGTTTCAGAGATTTACTATCGTCCTGTGAGTAAGACCAACGCTGCCCGCATTCTCGATCGCCTCAAGTTGCCCTACCAACTGCTGGAGTACGAAGTGGACCCCGACGACCTGGCCGCCGAAAGCACCGCCGAGAAGCTGGGTCTGCCGCCGGAACAGGTGTTTAAGACTCTGGTAGCTAAGGGCGATCGCAACGGTGTGTGCCTCGCCGTTATCCCCGGCAGCGCCCAGCTAGACTTAAAATCGCTGGCAGTGCTGGCGGGCGATCGCAAAACTGACACCGTGCCCCTCAAAGACGTCCAGCCTCTCACCGGCTACATTCGCGGTGGCGTCACCGCCTTAGGCACAAAAAAAGCCTATCCAGTCTACGTGGATGAATCGATTTTTACCTTTGAGACGGTGGCCATATCGGCGGGCAGGCAGGGTCTGATGCTGTGGTTGGCACCAAACGACTACCTGACGGCAACCCAGGGGACAGTGGGGGCTTTGGTCAAACCCATCCGCGAAGCGGAATAGACCATCCTGGTGCAGGGGAACACCTTGGCAGCAGCCCGGGGGGGCGATCGCTCTGGCAGCGAAGCAGACGAGAAACTTTGAGCGATTGCTCTAAAAAATCGCAAAGAAAAGGACACCCCCTCAGGGATGTCCCTCACTGCTCCAGCTACAGCAAAAAGCGGAGTCGCTGATGCGAAGCTTAGGCTACTTGGTGTAGTTCGGCCTCAAGCTGCTTCAGCAGTTGATCGTTGCCCTGGGCACGGGCCACTTCAATGCGGTGCTGAATCGACTGCTGAACGTTAGTGCGATGGGCTTCAGCCGCTTCTTGCAGCAGGTGCCGCCGAGCAGGTAGCCCTTTAGCTGTCACAATTCGCTCCGCCTGCAACACAGGCTGACGATCGGGAGCAATCGCCGAGGACTGCACTTGCCCGTGGCAATTGGTGCTGTAGCTAACTCCACGATAGGTGTAATTGCCAATAGGCTGAGTTACCGGCAAATGCTTGACGTAGGAGAATTTTACCGGACGGCCTCGGTAAGAACCAGTTAGCTCACTTTCGCGAACTTCAAGGGAAGGTGGGTTGTAATCGTAATCTACACCGCGATAGCAAAGTTTCATGTCACGCCTCTTGTTGACAAAGGATTTAACAAACTGCCTAAGCAGGGTGCGTTCCTTCGGGAGCCAATCTCCTTACTTCCGTCTAGGGCGTAATGGAGTAATCCCCAGGTTGCCTCAGATGAACGTCAACGTACTTTCTGTATTCAATTTTACTAAATTCTTTCGATGTCAACAAGCCATGTCATTTAATTTAAAGGAATCTCTATCCCCAGAAAGAGCTGGCCAGCCAAGGGATTGAGCGTTTAGGGTAGCAATGGCGCTGCCGCAAATCTTTACTGTTTCTTCGCAGCAATCGCTAGCCCGCGCCGATTCCTCAATGGCAAGCAATTTACACTATGCTGAGTATGTAACGGTTGCTTAACGTAACCATCGCATCCCGCAGGGGTTTCCAGATCTATGAAATGCATCATCAATCGCCGGGCGCAGTTTTCTGCCAGCCACCGCTATTGGCTGAGCGAGCTAAGCGACGCCGAAAACGCCCAGCGGTTTGGCCCCTGCATCAACTTCCCCGGTCACGGCCACAACTACGTGCTCTATGTGGCAATGGAAGGTGACCTAGACGAGCACGGCATGGTGCTCAATCTGTCTGACGTTAAGCACGTGATCAAACAAGAAGTCACCTCCCAGCTTGACTTTGCCTACCTCAATGATGTTTGGCCCGAATTTCAGCACACCCTGCCCACCACCGAATACCTGGCCAAGGTGATCTGGGATCGTCTTGCGCCCCACCTGCCCATCGTCAACATTCAGCTTTTCGAGCACCCCGAACTCTGGTCCGACTATTTAGGTAACGCTATGGAAGCCTTTCTCACCGTCAGCACCCACTTTAGTGCCGCCCACCGCTTGGCCTCGCCCCGGCTTAGCTACGAAGAAAACTGCGAAATCTACGGCAAGTGCGCCCGCCCCCACGGTCACGGCCACAACTACCACCTAGAGGTCACCGTCAAGGGGCAGATCGACCCTCGCACCGGCATGATGGTTGATTTGGCCGCGCTCCAGGCGGCGATTGACAAGTATGTAGTAGAGCCCTTTGACCACACCTTCCTCAACAAAGACATCCCCTACTTCGCCGAAGTGGTGCCTACGGCAGAGAACATCGCCGTCCATATTCGTGACCTGCTGCAAGGCCCGATCGCTGACCTGGGGGCCAGCCTCCATAAGGTCAAGCTGATCGAAAGCCCCAACAACTCTGCGGAAGTCTACGCGTCGGTGCCGACAGATCATGCTGTGGCTGCGGCTGTACCAGAGTTCGCTGCCGTCTAGTGACTTGGGTTACTTAGGCCAGCATTCCCAATAAAGGGCTCTTGCCCGCTAACGGTTCTAGAGCGGGGATGGTCTTTGGTTATTGGGGCGATCGCCCCAATAACC